>JBKPTC010000011.1:0-56436 GCA_046735355.1 bacterium | reverse complement strand
ACTTCCGGCCCGTCGACTTCCGGCCCGTCGACTTCCGGCCCGTCGACTTCCGGCCCGTCGACTTCCGGCCCGTCGACTTCCGCGAGCTCGAACGCTTCGCCGTCGACTTCTTCCCGCCGCGGCGCTTGGCGGTGGACTTCTTTGCCGTCGACTTCCGGCCCGTGGACTTCCGGCCCGTGGACTTCCGGCCCGTGGACTTCTTCGCGGTGGACTTCTTCGCGCCGCCGCGCTTGGCGGTGGACTTCTTCCCCGTCGACTTCCGACCCGTTGACCTCTTCGCGGTGGACTTCCGACTCGTGGACTTCCGACCAGTGGACCTCTTGGCCGTCGACCTCTTGGCGGTGGACTTCTTCGCCGTCGACTTCTTCGCCGTGGACTTCTTCGCGCCGCCGCGCTTGGCGGTCGACTTCTTGGCCGTGGACTTCTTGGCCGTGGACTTCTTGGCCGTGGACTTCTTGCCTGTCCGCTTGGCCGTCGACGTCTTCGCGGTGGACGTGCGCGACGGCGAGCGGCGGGTTGCCGACCGCGTCGTCGTCGGGCGGCTGTCGGCGGCGTCGTCCGTCGACGCCGCGTCACCCATGTCGGACGTCATGGGGTCCATCTCGGTCATGCCGGCGGCGTCGTCCATGCCGCCCGTCTCACCCTCGGCCATCGCCATCGGGTCGGCGTCGGCGTCCATCCGCCGTTCGTCGTCGATCGGCGTTCCGTCGCTCATAGATCCCTCGACCGCCATGCGTGCTCCTCCCCCTGCTCCGTGCCGGCCTGCTTCGTGATGTCTGGAGATTATTCCTCATGCCTGCGGCCTGACGGTACCCCGGGTGCGCGATCGTCGTGAACATTCCCGACCCGAACGCTTCACGTCGGACGGATGCGCGCCGATAGCCACAGCACGACGTCAAGGGGGTCGGGATGAAGTGCTGGGGCAAGGTCCGGGATCGAGGTGAGTGTCGCCGGGCCGCCACGACGTGGTGTGTGATGGGCAAGGTGCAGTTCGCGCTCTGCGACCGTCACGCTGCCGCGAACGAGTCGCATCCGCAGCGCCCGATGCGGACCGTCGCCTCGCAACGATCGTCGGCTCGGTAGCTCGCGCCTCGGCCGCTACCGGCGGCGGGGACCGCGGTCGCGGCCGGTGGGGTCGCCGCTGGAGATCCGCTGGCGATCCATCGCTGCTCCCGACAGCCGGTGGCGCTCGACCTCTCTCGGCGCCCGCTCCGACTCCTCGGCCAGACGCTCGACGATCTCCAGGGCGCGTGCCCTGGACTCGGCGTCGTGTTCACGTCGGTGAGCGGCGCGGCGCAGGCGTCCGAACATGTTCCTTGCGTATCGGCCGGATTCGGGCGGTCGGTGGAGCCCGTTGACACGCGAGCGCGCGCCGACGCACGCTCCCGGGGTCGTCCACGCGAGGAGGCGTTTCTGATGCTCGACGAGGCGATCGCCGGCGTCGCGATCGACCGGACGTTCCCCGGCCTGCCCGGCCGGGACTACGTCGACGAGGACGTATGGCGGCTCGAGCAGCGCACCGTCTTCCGGCGGACCTGGTTCTGCATCGGCCGCGCGGAGGAGCTGGCGGCCCCCGGCGACTACGTCGCCCGGGACGTCGCCGGCGAGGGGATCCTCGTGGTTCGCGGGCGGGACGGCGCGATCCGAGCCTTCTACAACGTGTGCCGCCATCGCGGCAGCGTGCTGTGCGACGACGAGCGCGGCAGCGCCAAGGGCGCCTTCGTCTGCCCGTATCACAACTGGAGCTACGACCTCGAGGGGCACCTCGTCGGGACCCCGAACGTGCGTGAGAGCGACGACTTCGACCGGAGCGCCTATCCGCTGCGGTCGGTCGCGTGCGACGAGTGGCAGGGCTTCGTGTTCGTCCACCTCGGTGACGACCCGCGACCGCTGCTCGATCAGCTCGCCGAGGAGCCCGACGCGCCGCTCGAGTACGACCGGTACGGCGTCGGTGACCTCCGCGTCGGGCACCGGATCGTGTACGAGGTCGCCGCGAACTGGAAGATCATCCACGACAACTTCAACGAGTGCCTGCACTGTCCGAGCGTGCACCGGGAGCTGTCGGCGATCGTCCCGATGTACCGCAAGGGAATGGTGTTCGATCCGGACCGGCCGGATCTCGGCGCCGAGCTCGCCGAGGGCGTCACGACGTTCACGCTGAGCGGCACGTCGACGCTGCCGAGCCTTCCGGGACTGACCGCGCAGGACTGCCGGACGTATTGGGGCTACTCGATCCTGCCGAACGTGCTGATGAACCTCGTCTCCACCGGTGCGATGGTCTACACGCTGTATCCGTCGGGGCCGGCGCACACGACCGTCGTCTCCGAGTACCTGTTCCGGCCCGAGACGATCGCGGAACCAGGCTTCGACTGCTCCGACATGGTCGAGTTCCTCGACCTCGTCAGCCGTCAGGACTGGGACGTCTGCGAGCGGGCGCAGCGAGGCGTGCGCTCGGCAGGGTTCGTCCAGGGCGTGTATCCGCCGCAGGACGCGTTGCTCCATCGGTTCGCCGAGCGTTACCGCGCGCTCCGCGCCTCGGCCGACTGACGGCCGCGGCGCGATCCGGCACGGCACCGGCGCCGGCGATCCATCCGCGGTATCGTCCCGCGTGCCGTCGCACCCGGAGGCCTCGTGAACGCGCTCGTCGGACCGTTGCCTGCCCGCACATCGTCGTTGCCGCGAGACGGAGCGCCCGTGATCGACCGCACGCCGGCGACGGCGGCCGCGCTCCGCGACGACGAGCTCGCCTCGCGCGTCGAACGACTGCAGGTCTCGATGGCCGAGGAGGGATTCGACGCGCTCGTCTGCTACGGCGCGCATCGTGACTGGGCGCCCGCGGACCTCTGGTATCTCGCGCGATGGTCGTGCATCGACGAGGAGATGTCGTACGTCGTCGTGCCGGCGAGCGGGCCGACGATCCTCGTCACCGATGCCGAGTGGGATCTCGAGCGCGCCAGGGAGGAGGCATTCGCCGGCGAGGTGCTGTTCGACCGGCATCCCGGCGCGCTGCTCGGCAAGCTGGTCTTGGACGGCGGAAGCGCGCGCCGCGTCGGCATCAGCGGGCTCGAGTTCCTGCCGGCGCCCGCTTATCTTGCGATGGCCGAGGTCCTGTCCGGCGTCGAGCTCGTCGACGCGACCTGGCTCACCTCGCGCCAGCGCACGGTCAAGTCGGCGGCCGAGATCGAGCTGCTGCGCGAGGCCGCGCGTATCTCGGATCTCGGCATGCGCGCCGGGCTCGAGCTCGTCGACCGCGGCGTCACCGAGATCGAGATGGTGGCCGCCGCGGAGGCGGCGATCCGCGCGAACGGCGCCGAGCTCGCGTTCACGACGGTCGCCGGCAGCGGCCCGCGCACCGGCCTCAGCACGTTCCTGCCGGAGGGCCGGACGATCGAGCCGGGCGACCTCGTGGTCCTCGACCTCGGGGCTCGCGTCGCCGGCTATCACGGCGACATGTGCCGGGCCGTCGTGCGTGGAACGCCCGACGCGACGCAGCGCGCGATGCTCGAGGGGGCGCGCGACGCGGTCGTCGCGGCCGTCGACGCGATGCGGCCGGGCGCGAGCGTCGCATCCGTGCATCACGCGGCGCGTGAGGCGGTTGAGGACGCGGGACTCGGCGAGCGCTTCTGGGGCTACTACATGCCGCACGGGATCGGCGCCGGCCAGCACGAGATGCCCCTCGGTCTCGGCGACGCGGAGTTCGAGCTGCGCGAGGGCGTCGTCGTCTGCGTCGAGCCCGGGATCGCGATCCCGGGAACCGGCGGCGTGGTCCTCGAACAGATGGTGGCGGTGACGGCCGACGGCGCCGAGGTGCTGAACGAGCTGCCGCTCGAGCTGTGGAACGGATGAGCGATCGGGGGGAAGCGATGAACGGAACGGAACGGCGGTTTCCGCGACGGACGTTCCTTCGGAACGGCGCGTACGGGCTCGGCGCGATCGGCCTCGCCGCGCTGCTCGAGGCGTGCGGCTCCGACTCGAACGGCACCGGCGGGCAGAGCGCGAGCGCCTCGGCCTCGGCGGGGTTCGACTGGGCCTCGCAGAAGCAGGTCAGTGAGATGGTGTTCGCCAACTGGCCGTTCTACATCGACAAGAAGAAGGTGAACGGCCAGGTCGTCCATCCGTCGATCGAGGCGTTCGAGCAGCAGACCGGCATCGACGTGAAGTACCTCGAGGTGATCCAGGACTATCCGTCGTTCTTCGGCAAGATCCAGCCGGTCCTCGCGGCGGGCGATCCGACGGGCTTCGACCTCATCGTCATGGGCTATCCGAGGTGGTTCCCGACGATGATCCAGCTCGACTACCTGATCCCGCTCGACGACTCGCGCCTGACGAACTTCAAGGCGAACGCCGCGCCCAAGTTCCTCGACCCATCGTTCGACCCGGGCCATCGGCACGGCGTGCCGTTCGCCTCGGGCGTGACCGGCATCGGCTACAACATCGAGCTCACCGGACGCGAGATCACCAGCATCAAGGACCTGTTCAGCGAAGAGTTCAAGGGCAAGATCGGCATGTTCAACGACACCGAGGACATGCCGAACTTCACCCTCCTCGGACTCGGCGTCGAGCCGTCGGAGTCGACGCCGGAGGACTGGCAGCGCGCCGCCGACATGCTGCGCGAGCAGCGCGACAGCGGCATCCTTCGCAAGTACTTCGGCCAGGGCTACATCGGCGAGCTCCAGCAGGGCAACCTCGCGGCGACGATGGCGTGGTCGCCCGACATCCACCAGTCGAACCTCGACGGCTACGACAACCTTCGGTTCGCGGTGCCGGACGAGGGCGGGCTGCTGTGGACCGACTACCTGTGCATCCCGCAGGGCTCGAACGCGCCCGTCGATGCGATCGAATGGATGGACTTCGTGTTCGATCCCAAGATCGCGGCGATGCTCACGGCGTGGATCGGGACGATGTCGCCGGTTCCGAAGGCGCAGGACGTCCTGAAGCAACAGGGCGAGACCGAGGTCGCGAACAGCGAGCTCGTCTTTCCGACGGATCAGATGTACGAGCAACTCCACGCCTACCGCACGCTCACGCCCGACGAGCAGCAGGACTGGGACAACCTGTTCGTCGGCGTCATGGAGGGCACGTAGGGGCGACGGTCCGGCCCGCGCCGCCGATCGATCGCCGAGGAGGAGCAGTGCCGCCGCGCAGACACACGCCGTACTTCCACCGGTTCGTGGAGCTCGGAGCCGAGCTCGGCGACCGCATCGGCTTCGACGCCGCGGTTGTGTTCAGCTCGACCGAGGAGGAGCACCTCGCGACGCGGAACGCCGCCGGCGTCTACGACGTGTACTACCAGGGCCCGATCGACGTGAAGGGACCCGACGCGGCGCGGGCCGTCGCCTCCGTCGCGGCTCGCGACGTCGAGCGGCGCCTCGCGACCGACGGGCAGGTCGTGTACACGTCGCTGCTCAACGAGCGCGGCGGCATCGTCGACGACCTCACGGTGTACCGGCTGGGTTCCGACCACATCTGGGTGATCGCCACGCCGGCCCGCGCCCTCGTCGTGGAGGAGCTGCTCGAGCGGGCGGCGCAGGACATGGCCGCGTACGTGACCAACACGATCTCGGGAACGGCGTACCTCTCGGTGCAGGGGCCGCGGTCGCGCGAGCTGCTGTCGGGCCTGACCGACGCCGACCTCTCGAACGACGCGCTGCCGTACTTCCGGTTCGTGCGCGCCGACGTCGCCGAGGTTCCGATGGTGCTGTCGCGGACGGGCTACTCGGGTGAGCTCGGCTACGAGCTGTATTACCCGCGCGACTACGCCGAGGCGGTCTGGGACGCGGTGCTCGAGGCCGGACGCCCGCTCGCGGCGCTGCCGGCCGGGCTCGGCGCGCTGCGGAGCGTTCGCATCGAGAAGCGGTATCCGCTGTACGGGCTCGACCTGGACGAGACCACCACGCCGCTCGAGGCCGGGCTCGGATGGGCCGTCGACCTCGAGGGCCGGGAGTTCGCGGGCGCCGGCGCGCTCCGCCGCCAGCGCGACTCAGGCGTCGAGCGGACGCTCGTGGGCCTGGCGTTCGAGGACCTGGAGCCGCTCGCGAAGCCGGGCGACATCGTCCGCGCGGACGGCGAGCAGATCGGAACGGTGACCTCGGCCGACCGCGGCTGGGCCGTCGGGCGATCGCTCGCGCTCGCCTACGTCAGCCCGGACGCCGTTCGCTCGGATGCGGCCGTGACCGTCGAGGGCGACTCGACGTGGCGGGCCGAGATCTCGACGGGGCCGTTCTACGATCCGAAGGGCGAGCGCGTCCGGTCGTGAGGCGCCCGCTGTCGAGGCGGATACAACGGCGCCTGTGCGGGGACATCTCCACGTGACGAAGGAGGTGCCGATGGCTGACCTGGACACCGCCGAACGGCGGAAGCTCGCCGAGCAGGGCAAGGCGTTGCCGGACGGCTCGTTCCCGATCCGCAACCGGGACGATCTGAGCGACGCGATCCAGTCCTACGGCCGAGCCAAGGACAAGGACGAGGCCAAGCGCTGGATCAAGAAGCGCGCCCGCGAGCTCGACGCGGAGAGCGAGCTGCCCGACGACTGGTGATCGACCGGAGGAGCCGGCCGCCGTGTCCGCGGCCGGCTCCTCGCTCGGCCGCTATCGCGGTTCGCCGATGTTGATGAGCCAGCGCACGCCGAAGCGGTCGACGACCATGCCGAACTTGTCGCCCCATGGCGCCTTCTCGAGCGGCATGACGACGGTGCCGCCATCCGAAAGCTTGTCGAAGTAGCCACGGAGCTGCTCCTCGTCGGGACCGCTCAGCGACATGTTGAAGTTCGTTCCGGGCTGATAGTCCATGGAGTTCGGCGTATCGGCCGCCATGAAGACGAGGTGGCCCGCGCTGAGCTGCGCGTGCATGATCTTGTCGCGCTCGGTCGGGTCTTCGGACGCCTGGAAGTCGGCGAACGTCTGCATGTACAGGTCGCCGCCGAAGACGCTCTTGTAGAACTCCATCGCCTCGCGGGTCTGGTCCCTGAAGTTCAGATAGGGGTTCAGTCGAACCGACATGCCGTCTCTCCTTCGCTCGGCGGATCCGGAAACGTCCCTCCAGTCTCCGTGCGGCTCGTGGGAGCCGCAACCGCACCGGTCACGGCGGTCGCGCGATCAGCGCTTGGGCGGAAGCGAGCGCGCGTACGTGAGGCCGAGGTCCACCCATCGCGCGAGCTGTCGCTTGGTCCGCACGTCGTCGGCGTCGACGCGGAGCCAGCCGGCCATCTGGCGGCCGCGCATCTCCATCGGCCGTGCGCGCGACGACGACACCAGCTTGTCCGAGCGCTCGGGATCGACCCGCACGAGCAGCCCACCCTGCCCGCTCGCCGCCACGGCCATGTTGCCGCCGACGAGGAACGCCAGACCGCCGAACATCTTCTTCTCGGTCAGTCGGCGCTCGCCCGCCACCAGCTCGCGGATCCGCTCGGCCAGGTCCTCGTCGTAGGCCATCGCACCGCCTCCGGGTTCGCGTCGCGCGAAGCGTAACCGCGCGTCGGGGTCGCGGCGCGGCGGCGCGGAGAGGCGGGCATCGATATGGTTCCGGGCCGGACGGAGCAAAAAGGGGTTCGATGCGATTCATCGTGATGACCGACGAGGGGGAGCGGCTCGGATCTGTCTCGTTCGGTTCGGACGGCGTCGACCTCGACGATCTTCCCTACGAGCCCGTCGCCGAGCGCATCGCGGAGCGATACCGGGAGCTCCGGGCCGACGGCGGCTACGACGATCCCGAGCGGCTCGTTCGCGCGACGCTCGAGCGCGTGAGCGCGGACACGGGCTTCCGCTTCGTGCGCGACGCATCGGAATAGCGCATCGCCGCGCTCAGCGCGCGAGGAAGCGCTCGGCGAGTCTGGGCGGCGCGCACGCGAGCCAGCCGTCCGTGAGCGCCTCCTCGAGCCGCCTCGGCCCGACGACGCGCAGTTCGATCAGGAACGCCGGATACCCCTGGAAGTGCGCCATGTCGAAGAAGCCGCGCCGGCGCTCCGCGAGGATCGCACTCTTCTCGACCATGCCATCGGTTCGCACGGCGACGATGTCTCCGTCCGGCGGCCGCGCGTCACCGAACCGTTTGAGGTCAGCCTTGGTCAGCGGCCGTTCCCACGCGAACGCCGCGCCGGCGACGGACCACGTGCGATGGCCGTGCCGCTCGTGCTCGGTCACCTCGGGAAGCGAGGTGGCGATGCGCGCGGCGTCCTCGAGCGTCGGCATCGAACGCGTCAGCCGAGCGCCGCGAGCGCCGCGCGGACGCCGTCCGCGTATCGAGGCAAGGCGACCTCCGGTTCCGGGATGTCGGGCTGCCAGCGCTTCTCCCACTCGACCGAGAGCCAGCCGTCGTATCCGTCCGCCCCGAGCATCGCGACGATGTCGTCGAGCGGAACGGCTCCGTCGCCGTACAGCATGTTCCGTTCGGGGTCCGGCAGCAGACCGCCGTCCTTGACGTGGACGTGCACGAGCCGGCTCGCGACGGCGGCGAGCGAGTCGGCGGGCGCCTCGCCGGTCACGAACGTGTTCAACGTGTCCCAGACGACCCCAACCCCGGCCGGCGCGTCCGCGAGGAGGTCGGCCGTCGCCGCTCCGCTCGCGAACGTGTCGTGGGTCTCGAGCGCGACCGTCACGCTCAGGTCGTTGCCGCGCTCGGCGAGCACCTCGAGCCGCCGCGCGGCCCGCCGTGCGGTCGCGGCGAACGCCTCTCCCGTCGGCGCCCCTCCGAACAGCCGGATCATCGGGGCGTCGAGATCGGCCGCGAGCTCGATGCAGCCGACGGCCTCGGCGAGATCGCCGTTCGGGTTCGCGATCTCGAACGACGTGTCGACACCGCAGATCGAGAGCCCGGCGCGTTCGAACAGCGAACGCACGCGCTCGCGCTCGGCGATCGGCAGCGTGGCGGAGACGAGCTCGCGCTCGAAGATCCGGAGCTCGACGCCGTCGTATCCGTACTCGGCGGCCGCTTCGACCACGCGCTCGGCGGACCATTCCGGGCAGCCGAGCGTCGAGAAGGCGAGCCGCATCAGGCGGTGAGGCTATCGGGTCCTGTTAGCGTCCGAGCCACGATGCGTCAGACACTCCGCTTGGCGTTCGTCGGAGCGGGCGAGATCGCCGTCGAGTCGGCGGCCGCGCTCGAGGCCGCGCCGTCCGGTCGTCTCGTGTCCGTGTTCGATGTCGATCCGAACCTTGCCGCGGACCTCGCGAAGCGTCACGGCGCCCGCGTCGCTCCGACGCTGGAGGTCGTCGTCGAGGACGTCGAGGTCGACGCCGTCTACGTCGGCGTTCCGCACGCCTACCACCGCGACGTCGCCGCGCGTGCCGCGCGGGCCGGCAAGCACGTGTTCGTCGAGAAGCCGATGGGCGTCGGCGTCGACGACGCGGTTGCGATCGTGGCGGCGTGCGAGGGCGCCGGCGTCGCGTGCGGGGTCGCGTTCGTCGCGCGCTGGGCGCCGGCGTACGCCGGTGCGAAGGAGCTGGTCGCCTCCGGCGCCGTCGGGGAGATCACCGGGTTCAGCCTCACGTTCCGAGCGGACAAGCCGGCGTCGTATTGGACCGGTGGGTGGTCGGGGCGCGCGACCGGCGACTGGCGCATGCGGTGGGCGACGGCCGGCGGAGGCGTGCTCCTCATGAACGCGATCCACGACCTCGACGCCGTGCTGTGGATCACCGGTCTCGAGATCGAGCGCGTTCTGGGCGCCATCGCGACGACGTCGCCGCCGGCCGAGGTCGAGGACGTCGGCCTGGCCATCCTCGAGGCGGGCGGTGGGGCGCTCGGGACCGTCGAGGCGCGGTCGTCGGTGCCCGGCGGCGACGCGCCGGGCGAGCGGTGGGTCAACCGGATCTACGGGACCGAGGGGCAGATCCTGCTACCCACGCCGTGGGGAACGGATCCGCTCCTGCTCTTCCGCCGTGCGGACGGCGCGTGGACGGAGGTCGGCGGCGACGAGGGAGCCGGTGCGCGCACCTCGGCCTTCGAGGCGTTCGCGTCGGCCGTCCTCGCGGGCAGGCGTCCGCCGGTGCCGGGCGAGGACGGCCTTCGAGCGAGCCGACTGATCCACGCGATCTACGACTCGGCGCGTTCGACGACGCCGATCGAGCTCACCGCGCGCTAACCCGCGAGCGGACGCAGGTCGCCCGGCGTCGGATACCGATCCCGCGACGGTCTCGACACCACCGCCGAGGCGACGAGGACGGCTCGGTGTACCGCATCCTCGATCTCGGCGCCGCCGGCGAGGCCGGCGATCAGCCCGGCGTTGAACGCGTCGCCCGCGCCGGTCGTGTCGACGACGTCGACGACCGGCGCCTCGGCTCTGGCGGTCCGGCCGTCCGCCGCCGCCGCAACCGCTCCGTCGGCGCCGGTCTTCACGACCACCCATCCGCCGGATACGCCGGCGAGCGCGCGCGCCGCCGAGGGCGGATCGCCCTGACCGGAGAGGGACGCCGCCTCGGCCTCGTTCGGCACGAACACGTCGACGAGCGGCAGGAGGTCGAGGACCTCAGCGCGCGTCGACGCCGGCCAGTCGTCGTGATCCCACCCGCTGTCGAGCATCGTCGTTGCGCCGTTCGCGCGCGCGGCCGCGAGGACGTCGGCCGAGGGCCGTCCGCGCATCGCCGGGACGTTGAAGTACCCGCACAGCAGCACCCAACCCGCATCGAGCGCCTCGCGCGGCACCATCGCGGCGTCGAAGCGCGCCAGGCTTCCGAGCGCGATCAGGAACGATCGCTCGCGACCCGGCGCCTCGAACGCGATGGAGACACCGGTCGACGCGTCGGCGAGCCGCGCGATCCGCGACGTTTCGACGCCATATCCGCGCAGCTCTTCCAGCGCGACGTCGCCGAACGCGTCACGACCGACGCATCCGACGACGATCGGCGTGACGCCGAGCCGCGCGAGCGCCGCGCCGGTGACCGCGGCCGCGCCGCCGACGCGCAGGTCGACGCGCTCGATCGGGCGCTCCGTGCCGGCCGGGGGCAGCTCCGCGACGGGCCACGACAGCAGGTCGACGTTGACGTTGCCGACGACGGCGACGCTCACCACGGAGAGACGAGCAGTGCGCGTGGCAGCATCATCGTCTCCTCGAGGACGATGGACGCCGGGAGCGTCGCGAGGAACGTCGCGACGTACGCGACGTCCTCCGCCGACAGCATCCGGTCGCGGGGCGCGTCCTCGTCGGCCGGGTACCACTCCGTGTCGACGCACCCGGGCTCGATCACGTGCACGCCGATGCCGTCGCGGTACAGCTCCTGCGCGATCGAGAGCGAGTACCCGACGACGCCGAACTTCGAGGCGACGTACGCGCTCCCGCCGGCCTCGGCGCGGCGGCCGTTGTCCGACGAGACGACCACGATCTTGCCCGAGCCCGCCTCGCGCATCGCCGGGACGGTCGCCCGGACGAGGTTGGCCACACCCTCGACGTTCACGGCGAGCGCCGAGCGCAGCAGCTCGGGCGTCTGCTCCTCGACCTCGCCCCACCCGTTGGCGCCCGCGTTCGCGACGGCGATCGTCAGCGGTCCGATCTCGTCCGTCGCACGGGCGACGGCGGCCTCGACGGCCGCGGGATCCGCGACGTCCGCCGCGAGCACGACCGCGCTTCGTCCGGCGTCGCGGACGCCGGCCGCCGTCTCCTCGAGCCGATCGGCGCGCCGGCCGACGAGCGCGACGTCGGCGCCGGCGCGCGCGAACGCGATCGATGTCGCTCGTCCGATGCCGCTGCCGGCGCCTGTCACAATGGCCGACCGGCCCGTCAGGGCGCCATCGAACCGGGCCAGCAATCGTTCCGAGGACTCCATCGAACCTCCCGTACCCGTGTCGAGGTGCGTGCGACCTCGATGCGATCGTGCGCTCGGACGGCTGTCGCCGCTCGGCGCGGTGTCGTGCACGGCGTGATCCGGCGCGGTCGCGGCCGCCGGTAGCATAGGCCGCCGCGGGGACCGCCCCCGCCGCTGGGGGTTCCCGTTCGGTGAACGACGTGCGCGTCGACGGCTGGTCCCGCCCGCCGCTCGTCGGCGTCGCGGTTCCGGCCGAGGGCGCCGTCGGTTGGGCCGACGCCGCGTTCTGGTTCGCGCTGCTGCAGGCCTGGGGCGTGCCGGTTGTGGCGGAGCGCCCGGCGGCTCTCGGCCGACGATCGTGGAGCGTGCTCGTCGTCCCGGCGGAGATCGACGTCGCAGCGGACGTTCGCGCCTCCGGCATCGTGCTCGCCGGGCGCGAGGGTCCCGCCTCGCGCGCGCTACACGGCCGTGCCGAGGTCGTCCGGTTCGAACCGTCCGCCGAGACGCTCGACCAGGCGACGACGGAGGCCGCCGTCGATGCCGCGGAGGCGGTCTTCCTCCGGGCCGCGACCGACGGCGCGGTCGCGATGTGGCGCTGGCCCGGCGGGAAGGACTTCGCGCTCGTGGTCGACGGCGACGTCGACCATCCGAGCGGGGTCGATCCCGAGTGCTCGCGGTACGTCGCGCCGGCGATCCGGACGGCCCGCAACGCCGGATATGACGTGTACGGGATCTTCACCGCTGCGGCGAACGTCGACGCCGAGCCGGCATCGTTCCCGGCCGGCGCCGAGTACTACAACCACTCGTACACGCACCCGTACTCGCACTGGAACGCACGCCAGTGGGAGGACCTCGACGCGGACGAGATGCGGGCCGAGCTGCTTCGAAGCGACGAGGCGTTCCGGCGACACCTCTCCACGGACGATCACCGGATGTTCCGGCTGCCGCACTTCCAGCTCGAGGCCTGTGACCGCACGTACGACGTCCTCGAGGAGCTCGGCTATCTCGCGGACAGCTCGATCGGCGGGAACGTCTCGATCACCGGCGGCCTCCCGTTCCATCCGGCGCGCCGGCCGTGGAGCGCCCGCCCGGAGGACGCCGCGTACGCGCGGACGCATCCCGCCGCCGCTCGCCGGCGTCCGTTCCTCCAGCTGCCGATCAGCACCGACCCGACGGCGCCCGGGTTCCTCAACGGCTGCTGCTCGTACAACACCCTCGACGAGGGCGTGCGTTCGCGCACGGCGGATCCCGCGACGTACGAGGAGGTCCTGCAGACCGTCGTCGATCGCGAGGCAGCGCGCCACGGCCTCGCCCACCTGTTCATCGATCCGCCGGACGCCGGCTACGGTCGCCTCGACGGCGACTCGCCGGATTACGCCTCGGCGGTCGAGCGCTGGCTCGCGCGCGCGTGCTCGCGTCGCGACGTCGCTGTGCTCTCGACGTCGGCCCTCGCGCGGTGGTGGCTCGAGCGCGACGACGCGGTGGCGCGCATGACCGCGCGCGTCGAGGGCGACGCGCTCGTCGTCTCGCTTCCGGCCGCACCGCTCGGTGCGGCGCTCGCGGTTCGACCGCCCGGCGGCGACCCGCGGTGGATCCGCACCCCGATCGAACAGGAGACGGTATGACCGAGCTCGTCCGAACCGGCCGCCACTACCTTCGCGCGGGCGAGCGGTCGATCCTGCCCGTCGGCGCTCACTTCGTTCCGGTGCAGGGCCCGGACTGGCCGTGGCGCGTCGACGAGTCGGCGTTCGACCGGGCGTTCGAACAGATGGCGGCGGCCGGGATGAACACCGTCCGGATCGACCTGCTGTGGTCCGCCATCGAGCCCGAGCCGGGACGGTACGACGAGGAGCATCTCCGTCGTCTCGACGCGGTGCTCGATGCCGCGAAGCGGCACGGGCTGTGGCTCCACCCGACGTTCTTCATCGGCGGTGAGGTCGGTGACGCGTTCTGGGACATCCCCTGGCGCGACGATCGGCAGCCGCACCGAGACCCCGAGCTGCTGCGGCTCCAGGCCGAGCACGCGTCGATGCTCGCGCTGCGGTGGCGGGGCGATCCCGCGATCATCGCGTGGGATCTGACGGACGAGCCGCCGTTCTGGTTGTTCCGCGACACGACCGACGACGACGCTCGGGCGTGGACGCGGACGCTGGTCGACGCGCTTCGCGCGGACGATCCCGAACACCTCGTGACCATCGGGACGTCGGGGCAGGAGGTCGGGTGGGGGCCGTTCCGCGCGGACGTCGTGGCGGAGCAGCTCGACTTCGCGTGCGTGCATCCCTACCCGATCTACCAGTACGAGGTCTATCCCGACTCGCTGCTGTCGCCGCGCATGACGCACGCGGCGGCGTTCGAGACGGCGCTCGCGAGCGGCGCCGGGAAGCCCGTCATGGTGCACGAGTACGGCGCGTCGTCCGCGCAGTTCGAGCCCGAGGCGATCGCGGCGTACGACCGGCTGCTGTCGTATTCGAGCCTCGGTCGCGGCGCGATCGGTTACTACGCGTGGTGCTGGACCGACGCCGAGCCGCCCGCATACCTGCGCGTCCCGTATCTCCGGCAGCCGCACGAGACGCAGTTCGGCGTGACCGACCATCTCGGCGAGCCGAGGCCACGCGGGCGCGTGCTTTCCGAACTCGCGTCCGTCGTCGGTCGGCTCGACCTCGATGCGGTCGCGGCCGAGGGGCCGCCGCCCGCGCGAGCGGCCATCCCGGTCCCGCACGAATACGTCAAGCCGTACGACCCGGACGCGTACGGGCTGACCGAGGCGTCCGGCCTGTACCGGCCGTCCGAGTCGGCGTGGAGCCCTCGCCGAACCGGGATGACGGACGCGCGACCGCTCGTTCGGACGCTGCTGAACGCCTTCGTGATGGCCTCGCGCGCCGACCTGTCGGTCTCGTTCCCGCGCGAGCGTCTCGACGACGCGTGGCCGGACGCCGAGCTCGTGATGCTTCCGGCGCCGCTCGCGTCGACGACCATCACGCTCTGGCACGTCCGCACGAGTTACTGGCGGGGCGCGGACGATCACTTCGCGCGCGGCGGCGTGCTGTACGTGTCGTGCTCGGGCGACGTCGCGATCCCGGAGATGGACGACGTGCTCGGCTGCCGCCTCGTCGACCGGGCGCCGCTGGGGCGGCCGGTCGTCCTGCGGTTCTTGCGTCCCTGGGGGGTGTTCGAGGCGGACGAGGAGTGGGTGCTGCCCGAGGGCGATGGCGAGCTCGCGTCGCGGGGCGTCCGCCTGCGTGTCTCGGACGCCGAGACGGTGGCCGTCGACGCCGACGGGAACCCGGCCCTCGTGCTCGCGAAGCGCCACAGCGGGTACGCGGTCACGTGCGCGTACCCGGTCGAGACCTTGCTCGCCGCGGTGCCCGACGCGCACGGCCCGCGCGACCTGAGCTGGGGGCTCTACGACGGCGTCGCGCGACTGCTGGGGCGGCCCGAGGCGGCCGGGTGTGGACATCCCGACGTCACGATCGGCGAGCTCCGCGGGCCCGCGGGCGGGATCGTCACCGCGACGAACCACTCGAGGGTCGAAGCGCGCACGATGGTGCACGTCCCCGGTGCGAGCACCGCCGAGCGCGTGAGCCCGGACGCACGATCGAGCGTCGACGTCGGCCCGGACGGCATCGAGCTCGAGCTCGAGCCGTTCGGCGCCGCGGTGTTCGACTGGCGTTCGTAGGGGCGGAGGGCTGTCCGAGCCGGCTACCAGGTGTCCTCGAGCCCGACCCAGTCGCGAAACTGCTCGTGGCCTCCGCGGATCGACCAGTCCGAATCGACCGTGAGCCTGCTCGAGATCCCGCCGCGTGGGCGCGTCTCGAAGACCAGCCGCAGCCGAACGGGCTCGTACACCGTCATGAGGTGCGTGTACACGATGTCGAGGAACCGCTCGTACGACACCGCCGTGTCGCGCCACTGGTACAGGTACTCCTTCAACGACTTCAGCTCGATGACCGTCTCGCGCGGATAGAAGGTGACGAACAGCGTTCCGAAGTCCGGTTGATCGCGGGCGCCCAGGAAGGTCACCTCGGGGGCCTTGTGCTTGAGCTCCATCGCGCCGCCGGGGTTCGGGAGCGCCTTCAGCGTCCCGGGATCGATGTCCTCGTACGTCCGTCCGCTCATGAGACGTGTCCCTCCGTCGTCAGCCCTTCACGGCGCCGGCCGTGAGCCCCTCGATGAACCGACGCTGCAGGACCAGGAACACGATGATCATCGGGAACGACGCGAGCACGGTGCCCGCCATCGTGTCGCCCCAGTTGATCGTGTTCTTCCGCGCGAGGAGCGCGACGCCGACGGGAAGCGTTCGATGCGCGTCGCTGCTCGTGACGAGGAGCGGCCAGAGGAAGTCGTTCCAGGCGCTGAGGAACGTGAAGATCGCCAGGGTCGCCATCCCCGGAAGCGCGAGCGGCAACACGATCGACCAGATGATGCGGAACTCCGACGCGCCGTCCGTTCGAGCCGACTCCAGGACCTCGTCCGGGACCGACTGGAAGAACTGCCGCATGAGGAAGATCCCGAAGACCTGGATCGCCGAGGGCGCGATCAGGCCCGCGTAGCTGTCGATCCCGAGGTGCGGGTTGATGTCGCGGAAGAACACCATCAGCCGATACAGCGGGATCAGGTTCACCTGGAACGGGATCATCAGCGTGATCAGCAGCAGGAAGAAGATGACGTCGCGGCCGGGGAACCGGAGCTTGGCGAACGCGTACGCGGCCATCGTGTCGAAGAACGCGTTCAGGCCGACGATGACGGCGGCGACGATGACGCTGTTCAGGAAGAACCGGTCGAACGGCAGCAGCGTGAAGACGTCGCGGTAGTTCCCGAGGGTCCACGGGGACGGGATCCATTTCGGCGGCGAGGCGAAGACGTCCGCGCTCGGCTTGAACGACGTCGAGAACATCCAGTACAGCGGCCCGACCATCAGCAGTGACGTGCCGATCACGGCCGCGTACAGCAGGGTGCGGCGAACCGGGTGCCTGACCTTCTGGCGTTCGACGATCTCGGGCGGCGTCGTCATCGGCGGCGATCGAAGATCCGCAGCTGCAGGTAGGACAGCGTCGCGAGGATGACGAGCAGGATGTACGCGACGGCCGACGCCTCGCCGAGTTTGAGCTGCTGGAAGCGCTCGACGAGGTCGAACACGACCGTGCGCGTGGAGTCGAGCGGGCCGCCCGTCCCGTTGCTCATGACGAAGACCTGGTCATACACCTGGAACGTGCCGATGATCCCGATCACGTAGACGAAGACGATCGTCGGGCGGAGCGCCGGCAGCGTCACGAACCGGAAGCGGTCCCACGCGTTGGCCCCGTCGACGTACGCCGCGTCGTACAGATCCTGCGGGATCGCCTGGAGCGCCGCGAGGAAGATGACCGTCTCGAAGCCGAATCCCTGCCAGACGCTCGTCACGACGACGGCCGGCAGCGCGGTCGAGGGGTTCGACAACCACTGCGTCGTCGGCAGATGGAGGTATCGAAGGACCTGGTTCACGATCCCGTCGTCCGTCAGCATGATCTTCCAGATCGTCGCCGCCACGACGAGCGAGACCATCACCGGGAGGAAGTACGCGGCGCGGAACAGCGCGCGCAGCCGCAGGCTGCGGTTCAGCAGGACCGCGGACGCCAGCCCGAGGATCGGGCCCGAGCCCTGACCGAGCAGCACGAGCAGCGACGTGTTGAGCAGCGAGTGCCGGAATTGCTCGTCGCCCAGGATCTCGCGGTAGTTGTCCAGGCCGACCCACGTCGCCGGCCCGAGCCCGTGGAAGTCCGTGAAGCTCCAGTAGCCCGACACGATCATCGGCCCGTACAGGAACAGCACCGCCGAGACGACGACGGGGGCGATCAGCACGTAGCCGATCGCCACCCGTCGGAACGAGCGCCGGCGTTTCCGCGGTGTGATCGCGGCCGGAACCGCGACGGACCGCTCGACCGTGCTAGGAGGCGAGCTCGTCGTTCACCTTCGAGGCCGCGTCGTCGAGCGCCTCCTGCGGCGTCGCCTTCTCGAGGAACGCCGCCTCGAGGCCCTGGTCGATCTTCGTCTGGATGGCGTCCCACTGCGCGACGTACGGGAAGTGCGTCGCCGTCGACATGGCCTTCAGGAACACCGGGAGCGTGTTCTGGTTCGAGAAGTACGGATCCGGCTTGTTGACCTCGTCGCTCTGGAGCGCCGCGGTGAGACCCGGCGCGGCGCCCGCGATCGTGAAGATCTTCGTGGCGTTCTCGGGCCGCATCATGAACTCGATGAACTGCCACGCTTCCTGCGGGTGCTCGGCGTTCACCGGGATGCTGAGCCCCGTTCCCCCGAGGTAGCTGCCCGGCTCCTCCGAGTACGGCGCCGTGGCGACGCCCCACTTCCCGGACATCTCGGGCGCGCCGCTCTTCATGATGCCCATGTAGTACGGGCCGTCGGTGAACATCGCGATCCGGTCGTCCTTGATGCCGTTCTGGCGGTCGCCCTGGCTCGCGTCCCAGATGATCCCGGTGCCGTCGTCGACGAACCCCTTGTAGAAGTCGACGGCCTGCACGCCCTGCTCGCTGTTGAACGCCGCCTGCGTGTTGTCGTCGTTCAGGATCGACCCGCCGTTCTGCAGCAGGATCTGCGACCAGTGGAACGTCTCGTCGTCCACCTCCAGGCAGTACTTGTCACACGTGCCGTCGCCGTCGGTGTCCTGCGCGATCTTTTGCGCCGCCGCGCGCCACTCGTCCCACGTCGTCGGGACGTCGACGTGCGCCTTCTTGAAGACGTCCGTTCGGTAGTACAGCCCGTACACGTCGAAGTCGAACAGCATCGTGACGATGTTGCCGTCGTACGTCATCGCCTCGATGCCGCCTTGCGTGAACTGGTCCGTGATCGGCTTGCCGTTCATCTGTCCGCCGGAGATGTCCGACAGGTTGGCGAGCAGCCCGTTGGACGCGAACGTCGGGATCCAGGTCATGTCGAGCGTTGCCACGTCGGGGGCGTCGCCCGACGACACCTGCACGGTGAACTTCTCGTGCAGCGTGTCCCAGTCGACGGCCTCGTACTTGACCGTGATCCACGGGTACGCCTTCTGGAAGTCCTTGATGACGGACTTGATCGGCGTCGACGCGCCGTAGTAGTCCTGCAGCGTGATCGTGACCGGCTCGTGACTGCCGCTCGAGGCGTTCTGGTCCGAACCGCTGTCGCCGCCCCCGCCGGTGCAACTGCCGACCAACGCGACCGAGAGCGCGAGCGTGAAGAGAACACCGTACCGTCGCATGCTGCCCCCCTCTGGCGGATGCATCGGCGCGGATGCTACCCCGTGCTACACGCGTGGCGCGAGTGCTTCCTCAGTCGTCGCTGGGGCGAGACCGCGCCATTCCGTCGCGAAGCAACGGAAGGGTGGCGCCCGTCATGTACGACGCCTCGTCGCACGCCAGGAACGTCAGGGCGTCCGCGACGGCGTCCGCGCGGGCGTGCGGATCTATGGGACACAACGCGTTGAGGGCGATGCCGCGCGGCGCAAGCTCGACGGCGAGGAGCCGCACGAGCGCGGTTGCCGCGGCCTCGAGCAGCGTCGGGACCGGCGGTGACGTCCCGGCGCGGGCGGGCGTTCCGAGGACGATGCGACCGCCGGTCATCCGCCGAGCGGCGCGCTGGATCGCGAAGTACGTCTCGCGGAGCGAGCCGTCGATCCGGTCGCGTGCGGCGGCGGACCACGGCAGGGCGGGCGGCTGCGGTTCGAGCGGCGGAGGCAGCACGAGCACGTCGAACTGCTCGTTCGATCGGAGCGTCTGCACGGCCGTTTCGAGCGCGTCGACGTCGCCCGGTCGCCCGACCACGGGGTGGACCCGGTGGCCCGCGGCGCCGAGTCGCTCGGCGACGCCGCGACCGACGGGCAGGTCGGCTCGCAGGACGATCGCCGTCCCGTGCGCGCGCTCCGCGCTCACGCCGAGAGGAACCCGCCCTCGACGGGGACGAGCGCGCCGGTGATCGCGGACGCGCGCTCGGACGCCAGGAACGTCACCACGGCCGCGACCTCCTCGGGCAGGCCGATCCGTGCGACCGGCACGGCGCCCCGGATCCAGCGCTCGAGTTGCGACCCGTCGGCGTCGCCCTCGGCCGCGACGTCGTGTCGGACCATCGGCGTATCGATCACGCCGGGCAGGACGGCGTTCACGCGCACGCCGTCGTGCTCGAGCAGCGCCGCGAGCTCCGAGGTGAGGCCGATGAGCGCTCCCTTGCTGATGCCGTACACCGACTGCGGCCGGCCGCCGCCGAGACCCGAGATCGAGGACACGTTCACGATGCAGCCTCCGCCACGAGCGGCCATCTCGCCCGCGAACGCCGACGCGAGCGCGGCCGCGGCGTACGTGTTGATCCCGAGCACGCGCTCCCACTCCGCCGGCGTCGCATCGAGGAGCGGCGTCTTCGACGACACGCCGGCATCGTTCACGAGGATGTCGACGCGCGGGAGGGCGTTCTGCGCCGCGCGCACGACGTCCTCGACCGCTCCGTCGGAGAGGAGGTCGACCGCGAGCGCGGTCGCCCCGTCGCCCAGCTGCCGTGCGTGGCGCTGCAGCGAACCGTCGTCCACGTCGACCATGAGCACGCGGGCCCCCGCGCGATGCAGGTCCGTGGCGATCGCCGCGCCGATGCCGCTCGCGGCGCCGGTGACGACCGCGCCTGCGTCCCGCAACGGCGGCGCCCCGGCTTCGCGCATCGCGCGAGCGTAGCGCTGGGTATCATCCGCCGCATGCCGCCGGAGCGCCGGGTTCGACGAGGCGCGGTCCTGCGCATCGAGGATCCCGGGCTGCTGGCGGGGCGGACGCGGTTCCTCGACGACGTCCCCTCGCGCGGCGCCTACCACGCGGCCTTCGTTCGCAGCGCGATGGCGCACGCGCGCATCTCGTCGATCGACTCGTCCGAGGCGTCGGCGATGCCGGGCGTCGCGGCGGTGTTCACGGCGGCCGACCTCCCGGGTCTTCGCATGCCCGCCGTCGAGAACCTCCCCGATGGGCTGCGGCGTCCGCTCCTTGCCACCGACGTCGTCCGCTTCGTCGGGGAGGCCGTCGCGGTCGTCGTGGCCGCCACGCGAGCCGAGGCGATCGACGCGGCCGAGGCGGTCGCGGTCGACTACGACGAGCTTCCGACCGTCGTCGATCCGGTCCGTGCGATGGAGCGCGACTCGCCGCTGCTGTTCCCCCGCGAGGGCTCGAACGTCGTGCTCGCGCTGCGCAGATCGCCGCACGCCGACCCGCTCGAGGGCGCCGACGTCGTCGTTCGTGGCACGTTCCGCAACCAGCGCGTCGCGCCGGTGCCGCTCGAGGTGAACGGTGTGCTCGCCGTGCCGGAGGGCGACGGCCTCACGCTCTGGCTGTCGTGCCAGGCGACCCACTACAGCAGGGCGACGATCGCCCAAGCGATCGGGGTCGACGAGTCGAGGATCCGGGTTCGCACGGCGGCCGTCGGGGGCGGCTTCGGCGCGAAGATCCCCGCGTACGCCGAGCAGGCGGTCGTCGCGGCGCTCGCGCTCCGGCTCGGCCGGCCGGTGCGCCACACCGAGACGCGTTCGGAGAACCTCGTCGCGATGACCCACGGACGCGATCAGCTCCAGGACGTGGAGCTCGGCGCGACGCGCGAGGGGCGGGTCGTCGGCCTCCGCGCGAGGGTCGTCGCGGACCTGGGCGCGTATCCGGACGAGGGCGCGACGCTGCCCGAGTCGACGGCCATGATGGCCGTCGGCCCGTACGAGATTCCGAGGCTCGACCTGGAGATCCGCGCCGTCGTGACCAACAAGACGCCGCTCGGCGCCTACCGCGGCGCGGGTCGTCCCGAGGCGACGGCGATGCTCGAACGCATCCTCGACGTGCTCGCGGCCGAGCTCGACCTCGATCCCGCCGAGATCCGCCGGCGCAACTACGTCCGCGCGTTCCCGCACGAGACGGTCGCCGAGGCGCGATACGACACCGGCGACTACGAGCGCAGTCTCGAGGAGGCGCTGCGCGTGGCGGGATACCGAGCCCTCCGCGAGGAGCAGGCCGAGCGACGCCGGCGCGGCGACGCCGCGCTCCTCGGCATCGGCGTCGGCAGCTACGTCGAGGTGACCGGCTGGGGGAGCGAGTACGCTCGCGTCGCGATCGACGAGGACGGTGGCGTCACGCTCGTGACGGGCGCGAGCCCGCAGGGACAGGGACACGAGACCTCGTTCGCGCAGATCCTGTCCGACCGCCTGTCGATGCCGGTTGAGTCGGTCCGCGTCCGGCACTCCGACACGTCGGTCGTCCCGCGGAGCGAGGGGACGATGGGATCGCGAACGCTCCAGGTCGCGGGCAGCGCCGTTCTCGGCGCCGCCGACGTCGTCCTCGAGCGCGCTCGATCCGTCGCGGCGCGGATGCTGGAGGCCGAACCGGACGACGTCGTGCTCTCCGACGATGGCCGCTTCGAGGTGGCCGGCGTCCCGGGCGCCGGCCCCACATGGCCGGACGTCGCGCGCGCGGCCGCGAACGGAACCGAACCGCTGGACGCGGAGCACGACTTCGAGATCGAGGACTCGACGTATCCGTTCGGCACGCACGTCGCCGTCGTCGAGGTCGACGCGGACACCGGCTCCACGCGGCTCGTGCGGCACGTCGCCGTCGACGACTGCGGCACGGTGCTGAACCCGATGCTCGTCGAGGGCCAGGTCCACGGCGGGATCGCGCAGGGGGTCGCGCAGGCGTTGTTCGAGGGCGTCGAGTTCGACGAGGTGGGAACGCCGCTGACCGGCAACCTCACGACGTATGCCTTCCCGAGCGCCGCGGAGCTGCCGAGCTTCGAGACCTCGACGACCGAGACGCCGACACCGTTGAATCCGCTCGGGGCCAAGGGGATCGGCGAGGCCGGCACGATCGGCGCGTTCCCGGCGGTGCAGAACGCCGTCGTCGACGCGCTCGCGCACCTCGGCGTCCGGCATCTCGACACACCCGCAACGCCGGAGCGTGTGTGGCGCGCGATCGCGCTCGCGCGCGGCGGCCGAACGTTAGGAGACCCAGGAGGAGACGATGGAGCATCCGGGCCTGAAGGGCTTGATCGCGGCGATCGTGACGCCGATGCACGAGGACTTCTCGATCGACGAGACCTCGCTACGCCGATACGTGAGCTGGCTCGCGGACCAGCGAGTGACGGGTCTGGCGGTGAACGTGGACACGGGGGAGGGGCCCCACCTATCCGCTGAGGAGCGTCTGCGGGTCCTCGAGGTCGTCGCCGAGGAGGTCAGCGACCGGACGCTGATCGTCGCCGGACTCGCCGGGTCGTTCACCGAGCTCGCCGGACGCGCGGCCGCCGACGCGCGGTCCGCCGGCGCCGAGGCGCTCCTCGTGTTCCCGCTCTCCGCGTACCAGGGCGAGCCGCTCGATCCGGAGGTCCCCGCCCGATACCACCGCGCGATCCACGAGGCCTCGGAGCTGCCCCTGATCGCGTTCCAGCTCCAGCCGGCGCTGGGTGGCGTGAACTTCTCCGGCGACGTCCTCGAACGGCTGATGACGGTCGAGGGCGTCGTCGCGATCAAGGAGGCGTCGTTCGACGCGAAGCGGTTCGTCGAGACCGTTCGCGTCGTTCGGGCCGTCGCGCCGGACGCCGTCGTGCTGAACGGCAACGACAACTTCCTGCTCGAGGCGTACGTACTCGGCGCGGAGGGAGCCCTGCTCGGCTTCGGAACCCTCGCGGCGGCCGAACAGGTCGAGATGCTCGACGCGGTCCGCGGCGACGACCTCCGAGGCGCGCGCGCGATCGCCGCGCGGTTGCAGCCCTTCTGCGACGCGATCTTCGCGCCGCCGGTTCGCGATTACCGCGCGCGGACCAAGCACGCGCTCGCGACGCTCGGCATCATCGATCACGCAGCCGTCCGCCCACCGCTGCTGCCGTTGTCTGCCGACGACGCGGCCGCCGTCGAACGCGCGCTTAAGGAGGCCGCGCTCGCGTGAGCGTTCGTGTCGGCGCGTTCCTTCCCACGTTCGGCGGCTCGGCGCGGCGGAGCGGCGACGAGATCGCCGCGTTCGCGCGCCGCGCCGAGGAGCTCGGGTTCGATTCGCTGTGGGCGACCGATCATCTGCTGCACGGCAGCGTCTTCTACCGGACGCCGTGGCTGGATCCCGTCCTCTCGCTGACGTACGCGGCCGCCGTGACGTCGCGGGTCGACCTCGGAACGTCGATCCTCGTGATGCCGACGCGGCATCCGCTCGTTCTGGCGAAGGAGCTGTCCACCTTGCAGGCGCTCTCGCGCGACCGGCTGATCCTCGGCGTCGGAACCGGATGGGACGATCGGGAGTTCGAGGCGGTCGGCATGCGAAGGTCGGAGCGGGGCGCGAGGACCGACGAGGCGATCGAGGTCGTCCGGCGGCTCCTGACCGGTGAGCGGGTGACGTTCGAGGGCAGGTTCGTCCGGCTGCACGACGTCGAGATCGGGCCCGCCGTCGAGCGGCCCCTTCCCATATGGGCGGCCGGCGGCCGGCAGCTCGCACACGCAGCATCGCCCGAGCGCCCGGTGATGGCGCCGGCGGTCCTGCGTCGCATCGCGGAGGCCGACGGCTGGATCGCGCGTCCGACCTCGCCTCCCGAATCGATCGAGGAGGATCTGACCGAGGTCCGCCGCGCGCTCGGCGAGCGCGGCCGAGACGTCTCGTCGTTCACCATCGCGCACGAGAACTTCGTGCACCTGGTTCCGACCGACGATCCCGCCGTGGCGGAACGCGAGCAGCGACGCGCGTTCGCCGCCGTGATGGGCGAGGGTCGGCCGTTCGAGTACTTCGAGCGTGTGTATCTGACGGGCACGCTGCCGGAGGTGCTGCGGAAGCTCGACGACCGCGTCCGCATCGGCGTCGAGTACTTCATCCTGCACACCCTCGAGCCGTCGGCCCAGCAGCTCGACCTGTGGGCGGAGCACCTGCTGCCGCGCCTGCGCGACGCGTCTACTCGCGCGCGGTGACCTTCGAGGCGAACACATAGGTCCCGGGCGGACGCCCGGCCTCGACCGAGAGCAGGCGCGCGGCGAGCTGGATCGGCGCGATCGACACGGCCGGCGACAGCATGCGGTCGACACGCGGGACGACCACGTCGGCGCGCTCGTCGTCGCCGATCACGACGACCCCGGACCCCGTCGCCGAGAGCTCGCGCGCGAGGCCGAGCTCCAACGGTCGAGTCGACGGCTCGGTTGCGACCACGATCGCCCCGAGGCCGGGCCCCGCGAGCTCGAACGGGCCGTGTCGGAACGAGGCCGACTCGAAGCCGTCCGCGACGACGCCGCACTCCTGGAGCGTGAGCGCCGCCATCTCGGCGGTGGCGCGGTCGGCGCCGCGACCGACGACGACGACGACACGCCGACCGCGAGCGACGGCGGCCACCGTCTCCGCGACGTGGTCCTCGTCCGCTAGGACGCTCGATACGGCTTCGGCGGCGCGCCGGGCCGCCCCGGCGACGTCGGCACAGGCCGTGGCCGTCTCCTCGCCGGCGATCACCCGCGCGACGCCCGCCATCTGGACGAGCGAGGCGGCGAACGTCTTCGACGACGGCGCCGTCTCCGCGCCGGCCCGCGTGTCGAGGGCGACGTCGGCGCGCGCCGCGAGCTCGTTGTCGAGACCGTTGGTGACCGTGACGACGAAGGGTGTGCCTTCGGTGTTCGCGCGCGCGCGTTCGGCGAGACGAACGACCTCGGCGCTCCCGCCCGACTGGCTCACGAGGACGAGGAGCGACCGGTCGGTGATCGAGGCGAGGCGGAAGTGCAGCAGGTCCGCGCTCGTGGCGTGGACCGTGGCGACGCCGCGCTCCGCGAGGTGGTCGACCGCCGGATAGCACGCGTCGAACGAGCTCCCCATGCCCGACAGGAACGGTCGGTCGCGGTCGCGAGCCGCCTCGCCGAGGCGCTCCAGCGACGACGTCTGCTCGGTCAGCGCGTCGGCGGCCCGGCGGAGCGCGTCGGGCTGCTCTCGGATCTCGAGGAGGTACGGGTCGGGCTCGGCGCTCGGCGGCACGCGGCGCAGTGTAGCCACGGTGCCTAGCGCGCCCGGCCGAGCCACGCTCCGGTGTGGCACGCTACGCGACGTTGAACCAGCGTTCAGGGGGAGCGATGGCCGACCTGCCGGATCACACGACGCTGAACTGGGGACCGTGGTACCGCCGCTCGCCGTTCTTCGAGGCGACGCTTCGAGCCGGGTGCAGCGCGTACGACGTCTACCAGCACATGTACCACCCGAACACGTACGGCGATCCGGTCGAGGAGTATTGGGCGCTCGTGAACGACGTGACGCTCTGGGACGTGAGCGTCGAGCGCATCGTCGAGATCACCGGACCCGATTCGAGCGCGTTCACCAACCTGCTCACGTGCCGCGACCTCAGCAGGTGCGCGGTGAAGCAGTGCAAGTACGTCCTCATTACGGCGCAGGACGGCGGCATCGTGAACGACCCCGTCCTGCTGCGGATCGAGGAGAACCGGTGGTGGCTGGCGCTCGCCGACTCCGACGCGGGGCTGTACGCGATGGGCGTGGCGGTGAACTCCGGCCTCGACGTGAACGTGACCCATCCCGACGTCTATCCCGTGCAGGTGCAGGGACCCAAGGCGAAGGACGTGATGTCGGCGTTGTTCGGCGACCGGATCCTCGAGATGCAGTACTACCGGTGCGACGAGGCCGACCTCGACGGCATCCCGGTCGTCATCAGCAGGACGGGATGGACGGCCGTCGTCGGCTACGAGATCTACCTGCGCGACGCGAGCCGGGGCGACGAGCTTTGGGAGCGGATCCTCGACGCCGGCAGGCCGCACGGCATCCGCGTGACGCCCTCGAGCGACATCCGCCGCATCGAGGCCGGCATCTTCGACTGGGGCTCGGACATCGGGCTCGAGAACAACCCGTTCGAGGTCTCGGGCCTCGAACGCCTCGTCGAGGAGCAGGAGGCCGACTACATCGGCAAGGCCGCGCTCGAGCGCATCCGCCGCGAGGGCGTGTCGCGGAAGCTCGTGGGCATCGAGCTCGACGGCGAGCCGATCGGCCAGCCGACCCGGCACTGGCCGGCCCTGCGCGAGGGCGAGCGCGTCGGGCACGTGACGGACGCGTGCTGGTCGCCGCGGCTCGAGAAGAACATCGGGTACGTCTGGGTGCCGATCGAGCTCGCGGTCTCCGGCAACCGTCTCGACATCGAAGCCGACCACGGGTTCCTTTCCGGGACGACGGCGGCGATCCCGTTCGTCGACCCGCAGAAGAAGGTCCCGGCGGCCTGAGCGACGGGCGCGCGGAGGCCACGGCGGCACGAACCACGAGGGGGTCGAGCGTGTCCGAGTCGAACGTCTTCATCTCGCTGTCGGACGGCGTCCGGCTCGCCGCGAGCCTGTACCTGCCCGACGGGCCGGGGCCGTGGCCGGTGCTCCTCGAGGCGCTTCCCTACCGCAAGGACGACCTCGCGAACGACGACGCGACGTACCGGCGCCTGCGCGACGAGGGCGACTACGCCGTGTGCCGGCTCGATCTGCGCGGAACCGGATCCTCGGAGGGCGTCGCGGCCGGCGAGTACCTCGAGCGCGAGCAGGACGACCTCGTCGAGGTGATCGAGTGGCTCGGCGCGCAGCCGTGGAGCACGGGTGCGGTCGGCATGTTCGGCACGTCGTATTCGGGGTTCGACACGATCCAGACGGCCATGCGCCGGCCGCCCGCGCTCCGGGCGATCGTCCCGATCTTCGCGACCGACGACCGCTACACCGACGACATCCACTTCGGCGGCGGGACCCGAAAGGCCATCGAGTTCGGCTATCCGCTGTTCATGGTCTCCGAGAACGCGCTTCCGCCGGTGCCGGCGATCGCCGGCGAGCGATGGCGCGAGGCGTGGCTCCGTCGCATCAACGAGGTGGTCCCCTGGTTCGACTCGATCGAGGAGCAGAACGACGGCCCGTTCTGGCGGCAGGGCTCGCTGCGCCCGAACTACGACGCGATCGCCGTCCCGACGATGATCGTGGCGGGCTGGCAGGACGTGTATCGGAACTCGACGCTCCGCATGATGCAGCACCTGCGGGTGCCGAGACGGCTGCTCATGGGTCCGTGGTGCCACATGTGGCCGACCGACTCGATCCCCGGACCGCACATCGACTTCGTTCCGGAGATGCTTCGCTGGTGGGACCGCTGGCTCCGTGACGAGCGGAACGGCGTCGACGACGAGCCGGCGATCTCGATGTTCGTCCAGCGCTCGACGACACCGGCGCCGGACCTGGCCGAGATGCCGGGCGAGTGGCGGTTCGAGGAGACCTGGCCGCCGGAGCGCCTGCGCGAGTCCGTGCGTTCACTCGAAGACGCCCGGGTGGCGCGCGCCGGCGACGAGGACTCGCTCGTCGTCCGCGGCGACGTGGGCGCGACGGCGCACGTCCGCGGGTCGTACGAGCCGCCCTACGGCCTGCCGATCGACCAGCGCCCGGACGAGGCGCGTTCGCTCGTGTACGAGTGGCCGGTCGACGAGGAGCTCGAGATCCTCGGCAACCCCCGGCTCGAGGCGACGGTCCGCTCGTCGACCCCGGTCGCCTTCCTGTCGGCGAAGGTCACCGAGGTCCTGCCGGACGGGTCGTCGGCGCTCGTCAGCCGAGGCATCCTCAACCTCACGCACCGCGACTCGCACACGGCACCGGAGCCGCTCGTGCCCGGCGAGACGTACGTCGTGTCGGTGGAGCTCGACGCCACGTCACGGGTGTTGCAGCCCGGGAACCGAATGCGGCTGTCGATCGCCGGCTCGGACTGGCCGAACGCCTGGCCCCCGCCCCGGGCGTCGACCCTCACGATCGTTCCGTCTCGAAGCCGGCTGGCGCTCCCGACCGTCGGGCGAGCGGCCGCCGACGCGGCGGTGCCGTCGTTCCGGCCAGCGCCGGTCGGTCCACCGTCCGACCACGAGCCGCCGGTCTGGCGGATCGAACAGGACGTGTACGCGCGCGAGACCCGGGTCGTCGTCCATCAGAACTCCGTCGGCGAGGTGCCCGGGGTTTCGCGGTGGTGGCGGAACGAGGACGTCCGCGTCGGCGTCGACCCGTTCGAGCCGGGGACGGCGTGGGTCGAGTCGATGGACGAGGCCGAGGTGGCCTATCCGGAGGTCGCCGCCCGTGCGACGGCGCGGCTCGAGCTGCGAAGCGACGCAACGACGCTGTTCTTCGACCTGACGCTCCGGGTGTTCGAGGACGGTGACCTGATCCGCGAGCGGCGCTGGGAGCGGACCGTCGACCGGACCCTGCAGTGACACAGTGACGCGGCGGGCGACCGAGGGACCCCGCGGGCGGCGTCGTGCGAACGCTCGCAAGGGCGCCCGACGGACGGCTGACAAGGTGCGCCCGGCGCGGTCATCATCGTTCGCGACCGAACCCGCCGGAGCGCAGATGGCTGAGATCGAACCGAGCACGGCACCCGAGGCCCGCCCGAGCGGACGGTTCACCCCGGCCGGGTTCCGCCTTCGGTTCCCGGATCGCCGTCTCGAGTCCGACTTCCGCGACGAGCAGTTCCGACACAACCTCGGCAACATCCGTTTCGCGTTCCTCGCAGGTATCGCCTTGTGGATCGCGTGGGGGCTGCTCTTACGCCCGCAGATCCAGGTGCTGTCGGAACAGCGGCTCGACGCGCTCGTGCGCTGGGGTGTGTTCATCCCCATCCTGCTCATCGGGCTCGCCTTGTCGTTCACGCGGCTCTTCGGACGGATCTGGGAGTGGGCGGCGCTCGCGATCGCGATGGCGACGCTGCTCACCTGGATCTTCTACGCGTCGCAGCTCGTCACGCTGCCGCTCGAGTTCGGCTACGTCGGCGTCATCCTGATCACGGCGTTCTCGTACACGCTGCTCCGACTCCGGTTCGTCCTCGTCCTGTCGATCACGCTGATCGGCATCGCCGCCTACCTTCCGTACGCGTTCACCGCGAAGTACATCGCGCCGGTACAGGGCGTGCTCGCGACGCTCTACCTCGTCTCGTTCGGGTTCCTCGGCGTCCTCGCCGCGTACCGGAACGAGCGCTTCACGCGGACGCTGTTCCTCCGGGAGCGACAGCTCGACGCCGAGCGTGGGCGTTCCGACGGACTGTTGCTCAACATCCTGCCGCAGGTCATCATCGATCAGCTGAAGGCGACCTCGGGCCGGCGGATCGCGCAAGCGTTCGACGAGGTGACCGTGATCTTCGTAGACGCCGTGGGCTCGACGGAGCAGGCGGCGCGTTCGTCGCCGGAGGCGTTCGCGCGCACCCTCGACGAGCTGTTCACGCGGTTCGACGAGATCGCCGACCGCCATGGGCTCGAGAAGATCAAGACGATCGGCGACGCGTACATGGCCGTGGCGGGTGCACCCGTGCCGATGGCCGATCACGCGCGGGCCGCGATCGACATGGCGCTCGACGTGCTCCGCGAGTCGGGGGACGTCCACTGGCCGTCGGGTGAGCCGATCGTCGTGCACGTCGGGGTCGCGAGCGGTCCCGCGGTTGCGGGCGTCATCGGGCACCGCAAGTTCGCGTACGACCTGTGGGGCGACACGGTGAACCTCGCGAGCCGGCTCGAGGAGCACGGCGACGCCGGCAAGGTCCTCGTCGCCGAGTCGACGGCGGCGCACCTGAGCGACCGGTACGAGTTCGAACCGATCCGCGTCGTGAACCTCAAGGGAAAAGGGCTTACGCCGGTGCGCGTGCTCGTCGGTCCGGTGTCCTCCTCGGCTCCCGCACCCGGATGAGGGCCCGCTTCCGCGCCGCCGCGCTCGCCGCCGTCTCGTGCGCGACGGTGGCGTGCACGACCTCGGTGCCGGGCGACGTGGCGCGCCGAGGCGGGCCGGAGACGATCGTGGTCGGCGTGTCGGGTGCCTTCGCCGAGAACCAGCTCGTGGCCGAGATGTACGCGCAGGTCCTCGAGGGAGCCGGCTACCGCGTGCAGCGCGAGCTCGATCTGCGCTCGCGCGAGGTCTCGCAGAGCGCGCTCGAATCCGGTCAGATCGACGTGAAGCCCGAGTACCTGTCGTCGCTCCTGCTGTTTCTCGACCCGCGGGCCCAGGCGTCGATCGACCCGGCCGACGTGGCGGCCGAGGTCGGGAGCAGGCTGCGGCCGAAGGGGATCGCGGTCCTGACGCCGTCCCCGGCTCAGGACACCAACGTCTTCGTCGCGAACGGCCCCACGGCGCGTCAGTACGGGATCACGACGATGAGCTCGCTCGCCGACGTGGCCGACCGCTTGACGGTCGGCGGGCCGCCCGAGTGTCCGCTCCGGCCGTTCTGCCTGCCCGGGCTTCGCGAGACGTACGGCATCGTGTTCGACGACTTCAGGCCGCTCGACGCCGGCGGCCCGCAGACCGTCGAGGCGCTTCGGACCGACGACGTCCAGATCGGGCTGATGTTCTCGACCGACCCGAGCATCCAGGCGAACGGGTTCGTGCCGCTGCTCGACGACCGCCATCTCCAGAACGCGGAGAACATCACGCCGCTGATCCGGAGCCAGAAGGCGAGCGGCGAGGTCCGTTCCCTGCTCGACGGCGTGAGCGCGCGGCTGTCCTCAGACGTCGTGACGGAGCTCGTCGGCAAGGTCGTGATCGACGGGGAGGCCGTTCCGGACGTCGCCCGGGCGTTCCTCGCCGGCTGAGGTCCCGCCCGGGTGCCGACCCGGCGGACCGGCGCCGTTCGGCGCCGACGCATCTTGTACGAGCGTTCAATCGCGTGCTTTCATACGCGCCACGCTCGCAGCCGTCCGGAGGGGGACTCATGCGCAAGACGGAACGCCGCGCCTCGATCGTCGCCGTGCTCGCGCTGGTCGGCGTGCTCGCCGGCGCGTGCACCGGGTCGTCCTCCGGCGGGGGCGGTGACCAGGGCGGCGCCAAGCAGGGCGGCACCGTCCGGATCGGCACCAGCTCGGGGCTGATCTCGCCGAACCCGTTCGTCGGGTTCAACCAGGACGACTACTCCGTCTGGATGTACATCTATCCGAGCCTGCTGCAGTTCGATACGACGTCGTCGACGTACGACTACATCCCGAGCTTCGCGAAGTCCTGGGAGCGCTCCGACGACGGCCTGACCGTCACGTTCCACACCGTCCCCGGTGCCAAGTGGTCCGACGGCGAGCCGCTCACGGCCGACGACGTGGTCTTCACGTTCGACACGATCAAGAAGTACGCCGACGGACCGACCGGCTCGTGGGCGGCCGCGGTGACGTTCCTGAAGAGCATCGAGGCTCCCGACCCCAACACCGTCGTCGCGACGTACGACCAGCCCTCCGGCACTGCGCTGTTCGATCTGGGGCTCACGCCGATCCTGCCCGAGCAGGTCTGGTCGAAGTACGCGACCGGCGACGGAAAGGCGATCAAGACCTTCGCGAACGAGCCCGAGGGCGACCAGCCGCTCGTCGGCGGCGGCCCGTTCGTCATGACGAAGTACGAGAAGAACGACATCGCGCTGTTCGAGGCCAACCCGAACTGGTACGGGACGAAGCCGAGCGTCGACGGGTTCGGGCTGCAGTTCTTCCGTGACGAGGACGCGATGATCACGGCCCTGAAGACCGACGAGCTGGACGCGATCAATGAGATCCCGCCGACGAGCGTCGACACGCTGAAGTCCTCGGGCATGGACGTCTACATCGGCCAGGCGCTCTCGCTCCGCGATTTCATCATCAACAGCGATCCCGACAAGACCGAGCACCGCGAGCTCCTGGACCCGAAGGTCCGCGAGGCCATGGAGTACGCGATCGACCGCGATTCCATCGTGCGGACCGCGTGGCTCGGGTACGCGAGCCCGGGCTCGACGATCATCCCGGCGGGCAACGCCACCGGCGGGACGGAGTGGCACGACACCGGCGTCCAGCCGCTGCCGTTCGACATCGACAAGGCCAATCAGATCCTCGACTCGCTCGGGTTCCGCAAGGGCTCCGACGGCGTCCGGATCGCCGACGGCCACCCGATGTCGTACAAGGTCGTGTTCCCGCAGGACGAGGAGGGCGCCGGCGACCGAGCGTTCGAGATCATCCAGCAGGGCTTCAAGCAGATCGGAATTCAGCTGTCGCAGGACCGGCTCGACGACAACGCGGCGTGGAACGCGATGTACTGCGGCGGGAACTGCGGATACGACTTCGACCTCGCGATGTGGGACTGGTTCCCGGCCGCCGATCCCGACTTCATCCTGTCGGTGCTGACGTGCGACCAGTACGGCAGCTGGAACGACACCGGCTACTGCAACCCCGCGTACGACAAGCTGTATACGCAGCAGAAGTCCGAGGTCGACCCGGCCAAGCGGCAGCAGATCATCCACGAGATGCAGAAGATGGTCTACAACGACCGCCCGTACATCATCCTCACGTACGACAAGCGGCTCGACGCGTGGTCCAAGCGCTGGGACGGGTTCGTCGAGTCCACGCAGGGCATCTTCAACGGCTTCTCGACCCAGAGCCTGACGTCGGTCCACCAGGCCTGAGCGCCGGCGGAGCGAGCATCGGAACGGGCGGGTGCGGCGGACCGACTACCTCCTCAAGCGGGTGCTGTTCGCCGTCGCGACGGTGTTCGTCGCCATCACGCTGAACTTCTTCCTGTTCCGCGTGATCCCGGGCGACGCCGTCCGGAACCTGTCGCGCGTGCCACACGCGTCCGCCTCGTTCCGTCACTCGCTCGAGGTGCAGTTCGGCCTCGACAAGCCCAAGTGGGAGCAGTACCTGATCTATCTGCGCGAGCTCACGCACGGCAACATGGGGATCTCGTTCACCAACCAGCAACCGGTCGGGGATAACCTGCGCGAGGACCTCGCCAACACGATCCCGATGGTCGCGCTCGGGACGCTCGTCGCCATCGTGATCGGGGTCGTGACCGGCATCTTCTCGGCGTGGCGCCGCGGCACGCGGCTCGACCACGTGAGCACGAACGTCGCGATCGCGTTCTACTCGTTCCCCACGCAGTGGCTCGCGCTCGTGCTGCTCATCTATCTGTCCGCGTGGTTCCCGAGCCACGGTCGCACCGACGACTTCCTGTTCGACCCGACGGCGTGGCAGCACACCGTCGACGTCCTGCGCCACATGGCGCTGCCGTCGCTGACGGTGGCGCTGACGCTCTACGGCGAGTACACGCTGATCGTCCGGTCCGCGATGCTCGAGACGCTCGGCGAGGACTACGTCCTGACGGCGAGGGCCAAGGGGCTTCCGCAGCGGCGGATCGTCGTCCGGCACGCGTTCCGGAACGCGCTGCTGCCGACGACGACGCTGATCGCGCTCTCGCTCGGGTACATCGTGGCCGGCGTCATCCTCGTCGAGGCCGTCTTCTCGTGGCCCGGGATCGGCAACGCGGTCTACCAAGCGGTGACCGAGCGCGACTACCCGATGCTGCAGGGCGCGTTCCTCGTCCTGACCGTGTCGGTCGTGTTCTTCAACTTCCTGGCCGACATCCTGTACTTCCGGCTCGACCCGAGGATCACGGAGTAGCCGTGGGCGTCCGTGCCGACATGTCCGACGAGCTCCTCGAGGTCGAGGAGGCGCCCGGCGGCGACACGCGGAGCTGGTTCTGGCGCGTGATCCGCGAGAGCCGGCAGGCGCAGATCGGGCTCGCGGTGCTGGTGGTGTTCGTGGCGCTCGCGTTCCTCGCGCCGTTCATCGAGCCGTACGACGTGCACACGCGGGTGGGGCCGATCTACGGACCGCCGTCGCTGCGGCACCCGCTCGGGCTCGACGACGGCGGCGTCGACATGCTGTCGCTGCTGATCCAGGGCGGCCGGATCTCGATGATCGTCGGCTTCGCGGCGACGATCGTCGCGATGGTGATCGGCGGCGGCATCGGCATCGTCGCCGGGTACTTCGGCGGCTGGGCCGACGCGATCCTGATGCGCATCACGGACTACTTCATCGTGATCCCGGACCTGCCGCTCGCGATCATCGTCGCGGCGCTGTGGGGCCCGAGCCTGACGCACCTGATCTTCGTGATCGCGCTCCTGCTGTGGACGACGACCGCGCGGATCGTGCGCGCGCAGGTCAAGAGCGTCCGCGAGCGCGTCTACGTGAAGCGCGCCCGGTCGCTCGGGGCGAGCGACGGCCGGATCGTGTTCCGGCACGTCCTGCCGCAGATCGGGCCGCTCCTGATCGCCAACACCGTCCTCACGGTGGCCGTCGCGATCTTCGACGAGACCGCCCTCGCGTTCCTCGGGCTCGGAGACCCGACGTCGATCACATGGGGCCGCATCATCGAGTACGCGTTCCTGCGCACGGCGATCTCCTCGGGCGCGTGGTGGGCGCTGATCCCGGCCGGGCTCTGCGTCGCGATCGTGATCATGGGGTGCTTCTGGCTCGGCCAGGCGATCGAGGACGCGCTCAACCCGCGGCTCAAGGTGTCGTACCTGTCGCCCCGGGTGTTCCGGCTCCTTCCCCGAGGGGCGCCCACGCGATGAGCTTGCTCGAGGTCCGGGACCTGCACGTGTGGTTCGACCTGCCGGGCGGCGGGCGGCTGCACGCGGTCCAGGGGGTCGGCATCGACGTCGACGCCGGCGAGCGCGTCGGGCTCGTCGGCGAGTCGGGGTGCGGCAAGAGCACGATGGTGCTCGCGATCCTCGGTCTCCTCCCGCCCTCGGCCACCGTCGCGGGCGAGGTCCGCGTGAACGGCGAGTCGATCCTCACGCCCGACGAGGACATCGCGCGCCCCCACAGGTGGCGGGACATCGCGATGGTGTTCCAGGGTGCGATGAACGCGCTCAACCCCGTCAAGACGGTCGAGGCGCAGATCGTCGAGCCGATGGAGCTGCACGGGACCGCTCGAGGCGACGAGGCCCGGGTTCGCGCCGGGACGCTGCTCGAGATGGTAGGCATCCCCGCGTCGGCGGGGCGCCGATATCCGCACGAGTTCTCGGGCGGGATGCGGCAGCGCGCCGCCCTCGCGATGGCGCTCGCGTGCGAGCCGAAGATCCTGCTCGCCGATGAGCCGACCACCGCGCTCGACGTCATGGTGCAGGCGCAGATCCTCGAGCTGCTGTCCGAGCTCGCCGACGAGCTCGGGCTCGCGCTCATCCTCGTCACGCACGACCTGCCGGTCGTCTCGCAGGTCTGCTCGCGCGCGGCGGTGATGTACGCGGGCGAGATCGTCGAGGAGGGGACGATGGACCGGCTGTTCCACGAGCCCCGCCACCCGTACACGCGGATGGTGTTCGCGGCGACGCCGGACCTGTACGGCGACGAGGACGTCGCGTCGATCCCGGGCGCTCCGCCGCGGCTCGACCGGGACATCGTCGGCTGTCCGTTCCGCTCGCGCTGCGATCGCGCGTTCGACCGGTGCGAGATCGAACGGCCGGCGCTGCGGTGGGTCGACGCCGGCGGCGCGGCCGCGTGCCATCTGAACGATCTCCCGGTCGCGATGCGGGGTCGCGTATGAGCGATCGCGCGACGACCGAGCCGCCTCTCGCGACGTCCGCGACGGTCGAAGCCGAGCCGCTGCTCGACGTCCGCGACCTCGTCGTGACCTACCCGGTGCGACGGGGATTGGTCGGCGCGCTGCGTCGCGAGGAGCGGCGGGCGGTACACGCGGTCGACGGCGTCTCGTTCTCGGTGCGGCGCGGCGAGATGCTCGCCCTCGTGGGAGAGTCGGGCTGCGGCAAGACCTCGACCGCGCAGGCGATCCTTCGGATGATCGACCGCGTCTCCGGATCCGTCGCGGTCGACGGCCGCGACATCACGACGCTCTCGCATCGCGAGCTCCGCGGCGTCCGCCGTCGCGTGCAGATGATCTATCAGGATCCGTACGAGTCGCTCGACCCACGGTTCCGCGTGCGACAGGCGGTCGAGGAGCCGCTCCTCATCCACGGCGTCGGCGGCGGCCGCGACGAGCGCACGCGGACCATCTCAGACGCGCTCGCCCGCGTCGAGCTCACGCCGCCGGAGATGTATCTCGATCGGTTCCCGCACGAGCTCTCGGGCGGCCAGCGGCAGCGCGTCGCGATCGCCGCGTCGCTCGTGCTCGACCCGGCGCTCCTCGTGGCGGACGAGCCGGTGTCGATGCTCGACGTGTCGGTGCGCGCCGGCGTCCTCCGCCTGCTCGACGGTCTCCGCCGGAGCGGGACGCTCGGCGTGGTGATGATCACGCACGACCTCTCGACGGCCGCGCGGTTCGCCGACCGGATCGCGGTCATGTACCTCGGCCGGATCGTGGAGGAGGGGCCGTCGCGCGAGGTGGTGCACGATCCGCAGCATCCGTACACGCGGGCGCTCCTGTCGGTCGTTCCCAAGCGCGACCCGCGTGACCGGACGACGCCGCAGGTTCTCCGCGGCGAGCCGCCGAACCCGACCGACGTGCCGCCTGGGTGCCGGTTCCACCCGCGGTGCCCGCTCGTGCAGGACCGCTGCCGAACGATCGACCCGGAGCTGCGGCCGGCCGGCTCGAGCTCGCACGCGGCCGCGTGCGTCCTGGTCGGCGATTCCTGACACAGGGCGAGCGCGGCGCGCTCCGCCCCGAAGATCGACCGATCCGCCCTCGAACCCGGCGCGTAGTACATCGGTTCGGCCGGCGGCGGACCGCCCTGATCCGCTCGCCCGAGCCGGCGGAGGGAGGCGGTGGTGAGGACGAGACGGAAGATGCGTGCGGCGGCGGTCGCGCTCGGCGTGGTCGGTGCGCTCGCGCTCGGATCGAGCGCGTCGGCGCAGACGGCGCGCTACCGGGTGACGAACCTGGTGTCGGATCAGCACGGTGTCGCGCTGGTCCGCGATCCGAACCTGGTCAACGCGTGGGGACTCGCGGCGGGGCCGACGACGTTCTGGTGGTCGGCCAACAACGGAACGAACACGTCGACGCTCTACGACGGTTCGGGCGCGCGGCAGCCGCTCGTCGTCCGGGTGAAGGGCGCGCCGACGGGCACGGTGTTCAACGGCGGGACAGGGTTCACCGTCACGGACGGGACGACGACGGCGCCCGCGCTGTTCCTGTTCGCGACCGAGTCCGGAACGATCCGCGGCTGGAGTCCGACCGTCGGAACGACGACGCCGCCGTCGACCCGGACGTTCAAGGTCGTCGACCGGTCGAGCCGGGGCGCGATCTACAAGGGTCTGGCGATCGCGTCGACGGCGCAGGGCGACTTCCTGTACGCGACCGACTTCCACCGGGACCGCGTCGACGTGTTCGACGAGTCGTTCCATCGCGTCCGCATGCCCGACGCGTTCGTCGATCCGAACGTCCCGAACCGGTTCGCGCCGTTCGGCATCCAGACCATCGACGGCGACATCTTCGTGACGTACGCCAAGCAGGACGCGGACGCCGAGGACGACGTCGACGGCAGGCACCTCGGCTTCGTCGACCGGTTCGACACGAGCGGGACGTTGCTCGGCAGGGTCGCGACGCGCGGACCGCTGAACGCTCCGTGGGGGCTCGCGCTCGCGCCGTACTCGTTCGGGAAGTTCGGCGGCGACCTGCTCGTCGGCAACTTCGGCAACGGACGGATCCACGCCTTCGATCTGTCGGCGGCGGGCGGACCGGAGCTGGCCGGAGGGCTCCGCGACGACGACGGTGCCATCCGGATCGACGGGCTGTGGGGGCTCGGCTTCGGCAACGACGCGAACGCCGGCCCGTCCGGCACGCTGTTCTTCACCGCGGGCCCGGACGACGAGGAGCACGGGCTCTTCGGCACGATCGAGTTCACCGGCTAGGACCGGCACGACGCCCCGCGCGGCCGGAACGCCGCAGAAACGCGAAAGGACCCGGCCAACGGCCGGGTCCTTTCCGCGGAGCGGTGTCAGGAGACGGGTCGAACGTTCGCCGCCTGCGGGCCCTTCTGGCCCTGCGTGACGTCGTACTCGACCCGCTGGTTCTCCTCGAGGTTTCGGTATCCCTCACCCGAGATCGCGCTGAAGTGCACGAACACGTCTGCGCTGCCGTCCTCGGGAGTGATGAAGCCGAAGCCCTTCTCCGAGCTGAACCATTTCACGGTTCCAGTTGCCACTACGATCCCTCCCTTCTTTCGCCGTCCCGGCCTTGGAGCTGCCGTTCGGGCGGCCGGCGTGACGGCCGGCGGTGAGGGAACTGCTCGTAGCGAACCGCGATAGGTGCCCTCGGGGGCGGACGCTACCAGGTCGGAGCCGGCGCTGCTACCTCAGGCGCCGTGGCGACCGGCCGAGCGGGTGAAGAACGTGGGGCTCGCGTGGACCCAGCATGCGCTGTCGTCGTTGTACCGCGACAGGACCGTCGTGCAGCCGGGCTCGTCGCACATGCGGAACGGGGACTCCTTCGAGGCGCGGCTCCGCGTGTCGTGAACGGGAGGCCCGAACGCCGTCCGCCCGCTGGTGCCGCCGATGTGCCCCATGCCGGTCCTCCTGGCTCGACTTCACATCCCGAGGCGAGGCGGACGGCGGAGGCCGGCTGAGTCGCGACGCGGATCTCCGGCGTCGCCGAAGATATACAGCGTAACACCTGTGCTCGGTCTCGCGCCGCCGTTCAGAGGCGACGCTCCGGCGCGCGCACGACCGTCGGTGCGGCGGTCTCACGACGGCCGAGCATCCTGCTCGTGACCACCCACATGATCGCGGCGTAGCACGTGACGCCGATGCCGACGACGGTCATCACCTCGCGAACCCCGTACACGCCGGCGAGCCAGCCGGAGAGCGCGTTCGAGGCGGACAGCGTGAACGTGATGAGCGCGCCGTCGAACCCGAAGATCCGGCCGCGCACACGATCTGGAACGATCGTCTGGTACCCGTACGTCACGAGCGTCCACTGCGCGCCGCCGGCGACGTGCGCGGCCAGCGCGGCGACGCCCGCCAGCAGGATCGAGGGCATCCACGGCAGCGCCGCGTACGCGAGCGCGAACACCGCGGGCAGCCAGATGACGGCGGCGAACAGCCGCCGGCGGTTCCCGGTGCGGATCAGCGGCCGTATCAGGAACGGGCCGATCAGCGATCCGATCCCGCGGAAGGCGAACAGCAGCCCGGTGCCGCGATCGCCGGCGTGGAACACCGAGATCGCGAGGACCGGCAGCAGCGCGACGACGCCGATCGCGAACCCCTGCCCGAGCCGCGTGGCGTACAGCGCCACCACGCGGTGGTCCCGGCGCGAGTACCGAACCGCCTCGCGCGTCGCCTCGACGAGACCCGGATGCTCGTGGTGCGGCTCGCGCGACTCGGACGTCCGCCGGCGCACCCGGAGCAGCAGCAGCGCCGCCAGGAAGAACGAGAACGCGTCGAACGCGTACCCGACGTCGTTGCCGAACGCTCCGACGATGATGCCCCCGAGCCCGGCCCCGACCGCGAGCATGGTGCCCCACGCCGAGCCGTTTAGGACGTTGGCGACCGCGAGGTCGTCGGGATCGACGAGGTTCGGCACGGCGGCGGAGGCGGCCGGCTCGAAGAGCGCCGAAACCGCCGAGATCCCCGCGGCGAGCGCGTAGATCAGCCAGAGATCCGACCGCGACTCTGCGAGGAAGAATCCGAGGGCGAGCGCGCCCATGACGACGTTCGTCACGATCATCAGGCGGCGGCGGTCGAGCCGGTCGGCGAGCGACCCGCCGATGAACGAGACGATGCCGTACGGCAGGTTGTATGCGACGAAGACGGCGGCCACGAGCGCCGCCGAGCCGGTCAGTCGCAGGACGAGGCCCGAGAGCGCGACGACGAGGAACCAGTCGCCGGCGAACGAGACCAGCTGCGCGATGTAGAAGAGCCGGAAGTCGGGGTTGCGGCGCAGCAGCGACCAGGCCTCGCGCCAGACGTTCGGCCGGTCGCGGGCGGCGTCGGTCTGCGAGGCCTCTTCGGACATTCGCCTTCGACCGTAGCAGCGCCGTCACGTCCGCCCGTCGATGGGCGTTGGTTGCGGTACGGAGGGGGCCGTGGGTACGGTGGCTCGACGCTCGACGACGTTCCGACGAAGGAGGCGAAGATGCGACGCTCGATCCCGGTCATGCTGGTCGTGATGGGTGCGCTGACGCTGACGGCGAGCACCGCGTCGGCGGACGCGGTCCTGCACTCGCAACACATCGCGTTGCATCCGGTCGCCGACGCGCCGCTCGCCAACGGCTTCGTCGAGAACATCCATGCCAACGGGCCGCACGTCTTCGCGCACGAGGTGTACGTCGTGGCGCGCGCGCTTCCGAACACCACGTTCACCGTGACGATCGCCGTGTACGTGAACGACGTGACATGTGCGACCTCGCCCGTGGCCTTCCAGACGGCCGAGCTCACGACGAGCGCCGGCGGCGGCGGCAAGGCCGACGTGTTCTTCACGCCCGAGGCCGCCGACTTCCTGCGTCACGCGACGCACGGTGCGATTTGGACGCTCTCGCTCAACGGCACCCCGGTCTATCGGACGGACTGCACGACGATCGTCCTGGACTGAGCGTTCGTCCGCCGAGCGCGCGCGGTGAACGAGCCGATCAGGTGACGAGCGCGGCGACGTCGCGACGGGCTCGCAGCGTCGCGCGATGCGCGTCGCCCAGCCCCGCCTCGAACTCCTCGATGCTCCGGACGGCCGCGGCGTGCGCGTCCGCCGCGCCGTCGTCGTCGCCGAGCGCAGCGCGTGCGTCGGACAGCGCTGCGAGGGCCGGCCATCGCGAGGGGAGATGGCCGAGCCGCTCGGCCTCCAGGACCGCTCGCGTCGCGACGTCGGCCGCCTCCTCGGGCCGGCCGGTCGCCAACAGGGCATGCGCGAGCGGGGTCCGAACGAGGCAGTCGTACTTCCGCCGTCCGAATCGGTCGGTCTCCTCGAGCGCGGTCCGCGCGAACGCGATCGCCTCCTCGTGGCGTCCGGCGAGCAGGGCCGTCTCGGCCCGGGCGACGATCAGCCGGATCGACCACAGGAACTGGTGGAACCCCTTGGCGCCCTCGAGCGCGTCGGCGAGGTCCGGGATCGAGCGCTCGGCGGCCGCCACGTCGCCCGACATGAGATCCGCGTACAGCAGGTCGAGCCGGGCGCTGATCGCCGCCGGCGGAAACGCCGACTCCTTCGCCAGCTCGAGTCCCTCGTGGCTCTGTGCGCGCGCCCCGGCAAGGTCGCCGATCTCGCGGAGCGCGCCGGCGCGCATGTTCATCCCGCGCGCGGTGAACCGGAACGAGCCCTCCTCCCACTCGCGCCCGAGGTCGATCGCCCGATCGAGCCACGCGATGCCCTCGTCGTGTCGCGACAGGCCGGCGAGCGCCAGGCCGGCGTTGCAGGCGCTCGTGACCGCCGCCTCGAGGTTCGATACGTCCATCCCGAGGTCGTGCGCGTCGATCGCCATGCGGAGACAGGTCTCGTAGTCGCCCGCCCAGTACGACATGACGGACCGAGTGGCGAGGAACCTCGCGTACGACGCGTCGCGCCGGTCGACCGGCCACGTCCGCTCGGCGCGCTCCCACGTCTCGAACGCGGCCGGGAGGTCGCCGCGCATCCCCTCTGCCTCGGAGCTCGCGGCCAGCGCTCGGCCCTGCAGCTCGCGGTCGTCGAGGCGCTCCGCGACGGCGACCGCGGCGGTGCCGTGCTCGACGACGCGGGCGGCGTCGGCCACCCAGAACGCGGCGCGCGCGCGCGCGATGTGGGCGAGCGCGAGGTCTCGGCCCTCGGCCCGCCCGATCAGCCAGTCGAGGTCCTCGACCGCGTCCGTGAATCGGGTCGCGTCGATCATCGTCGAGGCGCGTGCGAGGCGGGCGCCCATCAGCAGATCGGGATCGTCGATGCGCTCGGCGATCTCGATCGCCTCGCCGAGCAGCGCGATGGCCTGCTGCTTGGCCCACGCGCGCGACGCGACGTCCGCGGCCATCATCAGGTACGTCGCGGTCTTCGCGTCGTCGCCGGCCTCGCGGTAGTGGTGCGCGAGGATCGAGGCCGACTCACGCACGCGGTCGCCCGACGCGCGCTCGATGAACGCGGCGACGGTGCGGTGCCGGTCGCGCCGTGGCCCGCGCGGCAACGTGCCGTACGCCACCTCGCGCGTCAGGACGTGCTTGAAGATGTACTCGCGGTCGGCCGGGACGCTCGACGTGGCTTGCCGTCGCACGAAGTCCCGCCGCTCGAGGTCGTCCAGGACGACGTCGAGCTCCGAGTCGTCGCCCTGGAGCGCGGCGAGCGGGCCCCGCCAGAAGACGCGGCCGATGACGGCGGCGTCCTGCAGCAGCTGTCGATGCCGGCGCGGGAGCGCGTCGAGCCTGCCCGAGATGATCGCCTGTACGGTCGTCGGAAGGCCGGCGACGAGATCCGCCGTCCGTTCGGCGACGGATGCGGCGAGCTCCTCCAGGAACAGCGGATTGCCGCCGCTCGCGTGCACGAGCCGGTCGGTGTACCCGGAGGCCTCCTCGGCGCCGACCAGCAGCGCGGCGGCGAGCTCGTACGCGTCGTCGTCGGACAGCGGCTCGAGGTGCACACCGGTGTACCGCGCCAGGCCGCCGCCCCACGTCGGGTGCGCGTCGAGCAGATCCGCGCGGGCGAGCGTGACGATGAACACCGGCACGTCGCTCAGCCGCGAGGCGAGCGACCCGAGCAGCTCGAGTAGCGCCGGCTCGGCCCAGTGGATGTCCTCGAACACGAGCGCCGCCGGCCGCTCGGCCGCGACCGCCTCGACGAATCGTCTCGCCGAGTAGAACAGCAGCTGCTTGTCCGGCGCGCCCTCGTCCGACAGCCCGAGCAGGACCGCGAGGTGCCGGCCGACCTCGTCGGCCTCGGCGTGCGGCAGCAGCGATGCGACCCGCTCCGTCAGCTTGGCGAGCGCGACGTTCGTCGGATCCGTCTCGAAGATCCCCGCGAGCTGCGACACCTGCTGTCCGAACGCGCCGTAGCCGGTCGTCTCGCCGTACGGACGGCACCGGCCCTTGAGGAACACGCCCTCGCGGGCCAGCCGCGGCTGGAGCTCGCGCACCAGGCGGCTCTTTCCGATGCCCGGCGGACCGAACACCGTCACGAGATGCGTGCGGCCGTCGGCGCGCACCTTGTCCCACATGGTGCCGAGGAGCTCGAGCTCCCGCCGGCGTCCGATCAGCGGCGCGAGCGCCGCGCGCTCCTGTTCGGAACGCGGACCGACGACACGCCAGATCGCGATCGGCGCGGCCTTGCCGCGGACGCTGACCGGCGACAGCGGCTCGTATTCGAATGCCTGTTGCGTCGACCGGTACGTGCGCTCCCCGACGACGACGCCGCCGACGGGCGCCTCGTGCTGGAGCCGCGACGCGGTGTTCATCACGTCGCCGGTAGCGATCGTCTCGCCGCGCGCGACGTCCGAGTCCACGTCGACGACGACCTCGCCGGTGTCGACGGCGACGCGGATCGCGAGCTCGAGCGCCGGATCGTGGTCGTTCAGCTCGTCGATCGCCCGGGAGACCTGCCACGCTGCCTGCACCGCGCGGACCGCGTCGTCCTCGCGCGAGGTCGGCGCGCCGAACAGCCCGACGACGGCGTCGCCGATGAACTTCTCGACCGTTCCGCCGACGGACTCGATCTCCTGGCGCGCTCGCGCGAAGTACGGCCGCAGGCGTGCCTTGACGTCCTCGGGATCGGCGCCGTCCGAGCCCGCCGTGAAGCCGGCGAGATCGGCGAACAGCACCGAGACGACCTTGCGCTCCTCGGCGACGTCGGACGGTCGCTGTGCGGCCGGCGCCTCGAGCGGCGACCCGCACGCGCCACAGAACCGGGCGGTCGGCGTGTTGGCCGTTCCGCAGGTGGCGCACGCCTGCGCGAGCGACGCCCCGCAGCTCGTGCAGAACCGCTGCTCGCCGTCGTTCTGCGCCGAGCATGCCGGGCAGGTCAGCGGGGCCGTCACCGTGGCGCGAGTCTAGACCCGGGGTCGGCGCCCAGGAAGGTGCGCTCGGCCGACCGACCCGCGCAGCCGACCGCGCCTCGACGCCGCGTTGGGCGCGGTCGACGCCGCGCGTGCCCACGCGCCGTATGGTTCGACGCGTGGCAGGGAACCGGCGCCCGCGGTCCGTCCGGCCCGGCGCCGCTCGATCGCGGCCGCCGGTCGTCGAGCTGGCCGAGCTCCGGATCCTCGACGGACCGAACCTCTACTTCCCGAGGCCCGCGGTGAAGCTCACGCTCTCGGTGCCCGGATGGCAGCGCGCGACGACGGAACGGCTCGACCGGCTGGCCGACGAGTTGGAGCTGCCGTCCAGCGTTCGCGCCGGTGAGCGCGGATCTGACCAGCGGCTACGGTTCGCGTCGCGCGCAGCCGCGCAGTGCGCGCGCTCGATCGCCGCCGCGACCGGGACCCGCCTGGGCGTGCGCGGGCGCACGGCACCCGGCGCCGGCGACCAGATCGTCGCCGCCTTTCCGTGGCGGCGGCGCGGTACCGCGGAGGCGCTCGCCCGGGAGGTCCCCGTGGCCATGACCGCGCTCCTGCGGACGCGCCGGCGACCGGCGCGCATCTTCGAGGAGGCGGCGCGTCGTGTCGCGGCCGCCGAGCCCGGCGACGGCCCGGTCGTTCCCGAGCCGCCGATCCCCGTCATCGCGGTGACCGGGACCAACGGCAAGACGACGACGGTGCGCCTCCTGGCGCATCTGCTCGCCGCGGCCGGTCGGAGCGTTGCGTACTCCTCGACCGACGGCGTGTACCACGACGGCAACCTCGTGGAGTCCGGCGACTACTCCGGCTTCGCGGGCGCCCGCATCGCGCTCTCGCAGCCGGGCGTCGAGGTCGCCGTGCTCGAGACCGCTCGCGGCGGGATCCTGCTCCGCGGGATCGGCACCGCTCACAACGACGTCGCGGTCGTCACGAACATCTCGAGCGACCACCTCGGTCTGAACGACATCCACACCCTCGATCAGCTCGCCGAGGTGAAGCAGGCGATCACGCGGATCACGCGGCCCGACGGCTGGGACGTCCTGAACGCGGACGACCCCCGGGTGCTGGCCATGCGGCGTGGCGCGACGGGAAGGCCGTTCCTGTGCTCGCTCGATCCCAACCACCCGGCGATCCGCGAGGCGCTCGCGGAGCGCGGCCGCGCGATGACGGTGCTCGACGGCCGGCTCGTCGCGCTCGGGCCGGGGGCCGCGCTTCACCGGCTCGTTCCGCTCGAGGACGTTCCCGTGACGCTCGCCGGCATCGCGACGCACCACGTGCAGAACGCGATGGCCGCGACCGCCGCGGCACTCGCCGTCGGCGTCGAGGAGGACGCCGTCGTGCGCGGCCTCCGCACGTTCCGTCAGACGCCTCAGAGCAATCCGGGCCGCGCGAACGTGTTCACGCTCGGCGATCGCATCGTCGTCGTCGACTACGCGCACAACGAGGCTGGGATGATCGGCTTGACGGAGATCCTCGCCGGCCTGCGCCCGGCGGGCGCGCGGATCTGGCTCGCGTACTGCGCGGCCGGCGACCGCCAGGACGACGTCCTGCACGCGCTCGGGTACCGCGCGGGCCGCGGCGCGCATCACCCGGTCGTCGCCGGGCTCCAGCACTACCTCCGGGGCCGCGATCCGAGGGACCTCGTCGACCGGCTCCGCGCCGGCGCGGTCGATGCGGGCGCGACGGACGTCCCGGTGGTCGAGGACGAGATGGCGGCGCTCGCGCTGATGCTCGAGCGGTCGCGGCCGCTCGACGTGATCGGGCTCGCTGCGCTCGGGCAGCGGCCCGAGGTCTTCGCCGAGCTCGAGCGACGCGGCGCGGTGCTCGCGGACCCGGACGCGATCCGACGGCTCGTCCGCAGGGCGCGGCGCTACACCGGGGAGCGTCGCGAGCGGGCCCGACGCGCCTCGAGCTCGTCCCAGACCTCCGACGCGTAGTCGACGCACAGCACGACGAGGTCGCCGGGGCGGCTCCGGTCGAGCGTGCGCCGGACGGCCTCCATCTCGTCCGGGATGATCTCGACGCTTCCGGCTCGCGCGCCGGTGGTCTGCGCCTCGCGGACGCCCTCGGCGACCAGCGCGGCGGTCTCGCCGCGCTCGCGTCCGCGAGTGTTGCGATCCTCGCGCACCACGATCTCGTCGAAGTACCGGGCCGCGACGCGGCCGAGCTCGCGCATGTCCTCGTCGCGGCGGTCGCCGGCCGTCGCGATCACCGCGACGCGGAGGTTGGCGTCCCAGGTCGGCGTTCCGGGACGTCCGCGGTCGACGACGCCGGATGTCATGCGCTCCACGAAGTCGCCGACGGTCCGCAGTCCCGGCGCGTTGTGCGCGTAGTCGACGATCACCCGCACGCCGCCGATCTCGAGCATGTTCAGTCGCCCTGGCGCGTCGTAGAACGACGTCGAGAACGTCCGGAGCCCCGAGCGGATGTCGTGCAGGTGCGCGCCGGCCGCGTGCGCCGCCGCCGCCGCGGCGAGCGCGTTCTGCACGTTCATGCGGGCGAGGCCGTCGAACGTCGCCGGAAACAGGTGTACGTATCCGATCGGCATCGTGCGCCGCCCGTCGCGGATCACCATCAGCTCGCCCTGCTCGTCGGGCTCGAGGACGACCGCCTTGCGCCCGCGCCGGACCCAGCGGTCGATCAGCTCGTGATCGGGGCGCTCCGAGAACAGGATCACGTTGCCCGAGCAGTGCTTGCGCATCTCGAGGACGAGCGGGTCGTCGGCGTTCAGCACGGCGGTGCCTTCGCGCGGGACGGCCTCGACGACGACCTGCTTGACGGCCGCCAGCTGCTCGATCGTGTCGATCTCGGCGAGACCGAGATGGTCGCCCGTCACGTTGAGCACTACCGCGACGTCGTTCCGGCCGTACCCGAGCCCCTCGCGCAGGATCCCGCCGCGCGCCACCTCGAACACCGCGAGGTCGACCCGCGGGTTCTGCAGCACCTTCTGCGCCGAACGCGGGCCGCTCGCGTCGACACGCCGCGACAGCCGGCCGTCGATATAGATGCCGTCGGTCGCGGTCATGCCGACCTTGTGCCCCTTGCCTTTCATGATGTGCGCGATCATCCGTACGGTGGTCGTCTTGCCGTTCGATCCGGTCACCGCCACGATCGGGATGCGTGACGGCGTGCCGGGCGGAAAGAGCAGATCGATCACCGGCTTCGCGACGTACTGCGGCTCGCCCTCGGTCGGGTTGGTGTGCATCCGGAACCCCGGCGCCGCGTTGACCTCGACGATGGCGCCGCCCGTCTCGCGGACGGGCTTGGAAATGTCCGGCGCGATGAAGTCGATGCCGGCGACGTCGAGCCCGACCACGCGCGCCGCCTCCTCGGCGATCTCGACGTTGTCGTCGTGCGCCTCCCACGTTCTGTCGATCGAGATCCCGCCCGTCGACATGTTGCCGGTCGCGGCGATCCGCACGGTCGCTCCCTCGTCGGGTATGGCGTCGAGCGTCAGCCCCTGCTCGCGGAGCAGGCGCGCGGTCTCGTCGTCGATCCGCATGCGAGTCAGCACCTTCTCGTGGCCGATGCCGCGACGCGGGTCCGCGTTCGCGAGGTCGACGAGCTCTCGCACGGTGTGTGACCCGTCGCCGGTGACGTGCGCCGCGACGCGTTCCGCGATCGCCGCCATCGTTCCGTCGACGACGAGGAATCGGTAGTCGCGGCCGGCCACCATCCGCTCGACGACGACGTCGCCGCTGCGCGACTGCTTGAGCGCGCGGTTGAACGCGGATCGCACGTCGCGGATGCCCTTCACCTCGAGGGAGACCCCGCGTCCGTGGTTGCCGTCGAGCGGCTTGACGGCGACGGGGAAGCCGATCCGCGTTGCGGCATCGACCGCCCGATCGGCCGTCGTGACCACCTCGCTCGGCGGAACGGGGAGCCCGGCGGCCGCGAGCAGCTGGTTGGTGAGCTTCTTGTCGCCCGCGATATCGACGGCCAGCGCCGACGTCGTCGACGTCATCGTCGCGCGGACCCGCTTCTGGTACTTCCCCTGACCGAGTTGCACCAGCGATTGATCGTTCAGCCGGAGGTACGGGATGTCGCGGCTCGCGGCCTCGTCGAGCAGCGCCTGCGTCGACGGGCCGAAGGCTCGCCGCTCGGCCAGCCGGATCAGGTTCTCGAGCTCGGCGATGACGTCGAGGTCGGGGTCCGCGCGGACCAGATGGTTGACCATGCGAACCGCGAGGCGGCCGGCGGCCAGGCCGACCTGCTCCTCCCAGTACCCGTAGATGACGTTGTAGCGGCCCGGCTCACCCGCGCCGCGCGTCTTGCCGCGGTAGACGTGCGCGCCCGATTCGCGCTGGAGCTCGATCGCGATGTGCTCGGCGATGTGGCCGGCCCAGGTGCCCTCGATCAGCCGCTCGCGGAACCCGCCCGCGTGACCGCGGGAGCACGAGTGTTCGCCGACGCCGGGCAGCATGTCGAGGAGTCCCTCGGTGAACCCCGGGATCTCGTTCGACGGATAGTGCTCGAGCGACCCGAGATCGACGAGGAGCTTGATCGCCGGCTCGAACGCGTAGTAGTTGGGCCCGCGGAAGACGCGCTCGTTGACGATCGTGAGGTCGGGGGACAGGGATGGCTTTGTGGCGCCGTCGCCGCGCGAGCGGGAACGCGTCGCGCGCGCCTTCGTGTTCGACGGCCGCGTCGTGGCACGCCGCGCCTTCGGGGACGTCGTCACTCCGACGCCTCGCGCTCGGCGACCGCACCACCTTCGTCGCCGATCAGCGTCCTCGATCGCAGGTCGAACCAGTAGCCGTTCGGGATCGAGTGCAAGATCACGCCGGAGACCATCATGGGCCGGCGCTTCCGCAGCCGGTACGCGTCGGTGTGCATCTGGGAGCCGTCGACGACCGTGACCGAGCCGCGGCCGACGACCTCCATGGTCCGGTCGGCGTACACGATGGCGGCGGTGTCCTCGTCGAGGCCGAGCCCGGTGAGCGACGGCGATTGCGCGATGGCCGACAGCAGCCGCCCGAGCCGCGTCCGCTGCTCGAAATGCTGATCGACGATCGTGTTCGGAACGAGGCCGAGGCCGGCCGCGAGCTGCACCATGCCGTGCCGAGGCGTGGCGCCCGACTCGCCGAAGGCGAGCATGTAGGCGGCCAGCGCGCTGGCGCCGGCCGAGGTTCCGGCGATGACGGCGCCGCGGTCGTGCGCGAGGTGCAGGCCGGAGTCGAGCCGCGTCCCCGCGACGACCGAGGTGAGCCGGAGCTGGTTGCCGCCCGTGAGGAACACGCCGGTCGCGGTTGCGAGCGCCGCGGCGACGGCGGGGTCCTCGGCCTCGCCGCGCTGTTCGGGCCCCAGGCCGACGACGTCGGCCGCGCCGAGCTCGGCGAAGATCGTCCTGTACAGCTGCGTCGTCCGGTCGCCGAGCTCCGACGCGGTGCTGACGACCACGATCCGGGCGTCGGCTCCACCCGCAAGCCGCACGAACCGGGTGAGCAGCTTCCGCGCGTTGAGCTTGTCCTCGGCGCCGCCGATCAGCATGACCGGGCCGGCGCCGCCCCAGGCCGGCGCCGACCGAGGTCGGGATCGCGTTCGCGGCATCCGTCGAGTGTAGACCGGCCCGGCCGGTCGCCCGGCCTCTACCGCACGAGTGTGTGCGCGCCGGCCGCACGCGTGCTCGTCCATACGAGCCAGACGGGCAGCGCGATCGCGCCGAGCACGAGGAGCAGGACGTCGATCGCGTCGCCCTCGTCGGCGAGGTACGCGACGGTGAGGACCAGCGAGGCGGCGCCGAGCGCCGCCGTGTAGCGACCCCACGCACGCGTACCGCTCGGCATCCGGCTCCGCGCGAGCAGCAGCATCCCGACACCGAGCGCGGCGAACGCGGCCGTCTCGAACGCGTCGTCGATCCGGTCGGCCGTGAAGAAGATTGCGCCGACCGTCGGGAGCGGGTTCCGCGACATGGCCATCGACCCGACGGCTCGGTGCGCGCCGAGCTGGATCAGGTTGCCGACGATCCACAGCGTGGCGCCGAGCACGACCGCGAACGTTCCGGCCCGCGCCAGCGAGGCGTCGGCCGCGATCTCGCGCATCGCGAGGACCGCTACGACGGCCAGGCAGGCGAAGCCGAGGATCGCGATCGAGACGTACAGCCGCTCCTGCGGCAGCGTCAGCACGACCCACCCGAAGTAGATCCGGAACTTCTCGGCCAGCGTCTCGTGGCCCGCGAACACGGGCTCGCGCGCGACCGTGATGCCCTCGACCGCGAGCACGTACCAGACCGCCGCGACGGCCAGCGCGATACTCCCGATCGCGGCGACGGCGCCGGTCGTTCCGACGCGCCGGCGCTCCCTCGTTCCCACCATCGTCGCTTCCATCACGTCCTCCTTCGGTCGACGACGGCTCGACGGTAGGAGCGCGACCGGGCGCGGCACATCGGGGCAGCCCCCGGGCGTGCGTCTCGGGGCTAGCCCCGATGCGGACGCGCGTGCTCGAATGGCACCCTCGCGCCATGGAACGAAGCGTGCTCATCGTCGACGATCACGACGGGTTCCGGACCCAGGTCCGGGCGCTCCTCGACGCCGCCGGCTACGACGTCGTCGGAGAGGCCGGCGACGGCACGTCGGGCGTCGAGGAGGCGACCCGGCTCGCGCCGGACCTCGTCCTGCTCGACGTCCAGCTCCCGGACATGAGCGGGTTCGACGTGGCGAGGCGGCTCCGCGAGCGGGGGAGCGAGCCCGCGATCGTGCTGATCTCGAGCCGCGACCGCAGCGACTACGGGTCGAGGATCGAGCGCAGCGGCGCCGACGGGTTCATCTCCAAGGGCGACCTCTCCGCGCGCGCGATCCGCTCGATCCTGGAGGCGAGGGCATCGTGACGCGCTGGCGGTGGCTCCTCGTCGCGCTCGGCGTCTTCGCACTGTTCTGGGCGCTCGGCGGCGAGTGGCAGACCATCCACCACGGCGTCACCGAGAACCATTTCCTGGACGCGATGGTCGGGCTGTCCTTCTTCGTCGCCGGCCTGATCGCGATGGACCGTCGACCGGGCAACGCGATCGGTCCGTTGATGTACGCGTACGCGTTCTGCTGGTTCCTCGGGAACTGGGGGACCACGGGCGTGCAGCCGCTCCTCACGCTCGGCTTCGTCGGCGGATCGATCGGCACCGCCTTCCTCGTGCACATCTTCTTCGCATATCCGAGCGGGCGTGTCGGCACGACGCTGGAGCGGTCGGTCCTCGTGGCGGTCTACGCGATCGTCTTCGTCGGAAACCTCGTCATCGCGATCACGTGGGATCCGCAGGCGTTCGGATGCCGCCTGGACTGTCCGTCGACGAACGCGCCGCTCGCCAACCTGTCCGTCTTCGAGTTCATGCAGAACATCGTCGACAAGTCGGCGATCGTGTTCGTGCCGCTGTTCCTGGCGATCATCGCGCTCCGCTGGCGCCGTTCGACCCGCGCGCACCGCCGCGAGCTGACCCCGCTCTGGATCGCGGCCGGCCTGCTCGCGCTCGTCAACCTGATCGGCGCGTTCGCCTCGCGCGACACGTCGCAGCCGTTCCCGTACCTGCTGTGGGAGCTGCAGTCCGTCTTTCAGCTCGCGGTCCCGCTCGTGTTCGTGTGGGGGCTCGTCTCGACGCGGCTCCAGCGGAGCGCCGTCGGCGATCTGGTCGTCGAGCTCGAACGGCCGCTGCCGCCCGGTGCGCTGCGCGCGGCACTGTCGAGGACGCTCGGCGATCCGTCGGTGCAGATGGCGTACGCGATCGAGGACGAGCGCCGGTGGGTCGACGAGGACGGACGCGCTGTCTCGCTGCCAACGCCCGGTGATCCGAAGCGCGCGGCCACGATCGTCGAGCGTGAGGGCGTGCCGCTCGCCGCGTTGATCCACGATCCGGCGTTGGACGAGTCGCTCGTTCGCTCGGCCGGCGCCGCCGCCGGCATGGCGATCGCCAACGAGCGCCTCCGCGCCGAGGTGCGCGCGCAGCTCGAGGAGGTCCGCGCCTCGCGCCAGCGCATCGTGGAGGCCGGCGACCGCGAGCGCCGCCGCGTCGAGCGCAACCTCCACGACGGCGCGCAGCAGCGGCTCGTGACGATCTCGCTCGCGCTCGCGATGCTGCGCGACCGCCCCGAGCTCGAACCGTCGCTCGCCGCAGGGCTGGAGCGGACAGCCGCGGAGCTGAAGTGCGCGATCGACGAGCTGCGCGAGCTCGCGCGCGGGATCCATCCGGCGATCCTGACCGAGGAGGGGCTCGAGGCCGCGGTCGAGTCGCTCGCCGACCGGTCGTCGCTGCCCGTCAGTGTGACGAGCGGCCTCGGCGGCCGGCTCCCCGACGGCGTCGAGGCGACCGCGTACTACGTCGTGTCCGAGGCGCTCGCGAACGTGGCGAAGTACGCGAACGCGACCGGCGCGTCGGTCGAGCTCGCGCGTCGGAACGGGTTCGTGCGCGTGTCGGTGACCGACGACGGCGTCGGCGGCGCGTCGCTCGACGGCGGCTCGGGGCTCCGAGGGCTGAAGGACCGCGTGGCGGCGGTCGGTGGCCGCCTGGAGGTACGGAGCGCGCCGGGCGCCGGCACCACGGTCGTCGCGGAGATGCCGGCGGATGGCTGAGCGCGCGACGCCGAAGACGTTCCTGATCGCGGACGTCCGCGGATACACGCGGTTCACGCAGGAGCACGGCGACGCGGCGGCGTCGGCGCTCGTCGAGTCGTTCCTCGGCACGACCGGGCCAATCATCGGCCGGCTCGGCGGCGAGCTGGTCGAGACGCGCGGCGACGAGGTGCTCGCGGCGTTCGACTCGGCGCGGTCGGCGCTCGAGGCCGCGGTCGAGATGCAGCGCGCGCTGTGCGCGACCGAGGGCGGCCCGATCCCCGTCGGCATCGGCATCGACATCGGCGAGGCGGTGCCCTACGAGGACGGCTACCGAGGGAACGCCCTGAACCTCGCGTCGCGGCTGTGCGGCGTCGCGGCGCCGGGCGAGATCCTGACGACGCGCGAGGTCGCGCACGTCGCGCATCGCGTCGAGGGCGCGTCGTTCGAGGACCGCGGCGACCGCCGGTTCAAGAACGTGGCCGAGCCGGTGCGTGTGATGCGCGTGGTGCCCTCCGGAGAGGACCCCTCGCGGCAGTTCCGCGAGGTCGCCGAGGCGACGACGACGATACTCGTCGCGGACGACTCGGTGCTGTTCCGCGAGGGCGTCGCGCGGGTGCTGCAGGACCGCGGCTTCTCGGTGATCGGCCAGGCCGGCGACGCCGACGAGCTGCTCCAGGCGGTCGACCGATCCGCGCCCGACGTGGTCGTGACGGACATCCGGATGCCGCCGACGAACACGAACGAGGGCCTCGTGGCGGCGCAGCGGATCCGGACCGACCATCCCGACGTCGCGGTGTTGGTGCTGTCGCAATACGTCGAGACCCAGCACGCGCTGCGGCTGCTTCGGGACACGCCGGAGCGGGTCGGCTACCTGTTGAAGGATCGCGTGTCGGACATCGACGAGTTCGCGGACGCGGTCCGGCGGATCGCGCGGGGCGGCTCGGTGATCGATCCGGAGGTCGTGGCCCAGCTGCTCGGCCGCCGCAGCGAGGACCACGCGCTTGAGGTGCTCACCGACCGCGAGCGCGAGATCCTCGCGCTGATGGCGGAGGGGCGCTCGAACCAGGCGATCTGCGAGCGGTTGTTCCTGTCACCGAAGACCGTCGAGACGCACGTCGGCTCGATCTTCTCCAAGCTCGGACTGCTGCCGGCCGGTGACGACCATCGCCGGGTGCTCGCCGTCCTGGCGTATCTTCGGCAGACGTAGCGCGTAGCACGATCGTGCCGAAGTCGCGATCTCTCGGTCACCCGTCGTTGCCGGGAGCTCGAGCCAGTCTCCGCTCCGGCGGCGACACTCAGGCGGGTCCGTACGACCGCAAGCCGGTTGTGGTCGTGACGAGCATCCGACCGTTCACGACGACGGGCGGATCGAGACTGGATACCGGAACGTTGACGCTCGTGATGAGCGCCCCGGTCGCGCTGTTGAGCAGCACGACCTTGCCGGACGCGGTGCGGAAGTACACGACTCCGTTGGCGACGACGGGGTCGGACACGCCGCCGCTGAACGACCCCAGCGTGCCGTTCGTGTTGAACCGCTGCGCCCCCGTCGTGAGCGTGTACGCACAGATGCCGCCAGCCCCGCAGGCCGCGTACACGACTCCTTGCGCGATCGCCGGCGTCCCGTCGCCGCGCGCTCGCCACGCGGCTACATCGTGGCTCGCCTCGTTGTACGCCGCGATGGTGCCGTCGCCTCGAGCGAAGAGAACGTACCCACCGCCCTCGGCGGGTGCGGTGTGTGCCGTCACCTGGTTCTTCGTCCATCTGACCGCTCCGGTATTGATGTCGAGCGCGTAGAACTTCGAATCCGCCTGCGCCTCGTAGTAGACGTACGGGGATGCCACGGTCGGCCGACCCGCTTCGAGGTACTCGCCAGGACTGTTCGGATTCTGCAACGACTCCCAGATGTTCGAGCCGTCGGCGCCCCGGAACGCGCCGACGGGATGCGGCGTTTCCTCGCCTACGCTGTGATACATGAAGAAGCGCCCGTTGCGCATGACGGCGGTGTCGTTCGGGCCCTGAGCCGCATAGTGCAACCATACGCAGCGGCCGGAGCCGGGATAGCACTGCACGGTCGGGGTCGCGGACGTCAGGCTGAGGGCGTAGAACTCGGCGCCGCCAGTACTCGTGCAGGTCGTGTCACCGATGACGAGGAGTTGATGGACCGTGTCGATGCCGGGATCGCCGCCCGTCGTCCGGCATCGACGGACGTCTTGCCAGATGATCGAACCCGTTGACTCATCGATCGCAGACGTGACGACGTCGGGCTCGCAGTCGCTCAGCGGATCGGTCGGATCGAACGGAATGCATCGCTCGGATGCCACGTAGATTCGGCCGTTGTAGACCGCAGGGTTGGTCACCCCGAAGTCGGCGTAACGAGTAAGAGACGGGACCGACCACTTCAGCACGAGATTCGAGGCGTTCGATCGGTTGATGCCGGTCTCGTGGAGGTTGTAGCCGTCGTGCTGATTGTCGTAGCGCCACTGCAACCAGTTGGACCTCACGAGGAACGTCGCCGTCGCGATCCGGCTCGTGGACACGCCCAGCGCCTTGAAGGTGTGGCTCCCGGGTGTCGCGGTGGCCGGAACCTGCACCGTGGTGGTGAAGCCGCCGGACGACGACGCCGTGACGGTTCGAAGGACGCTCGTGTCGAAGGAGACGCGAACCGACTCCCCGGCGCCGAAGCCAGACCCGGTCGCGTTCAGCGACGTACCCGCCGCGCCGAAGGACTTCGACAAGGTCAGCGCGGTCGCGCCCTGCGCGACCGGCATCGCGAGGAACGCGAGGCCGATGCCCGATGCCACAACCGCGATCCGGCGCAATCGACGCATGGGCCCTCCCTCCCGGCGGACCTCACTGTGCGGGCTGCCTACTCGCTCGGCGGGAACGAGGTTGCACGGTAGCACCTTTGCGAAACGGCCATGCGCCCGCTACCGAGCCCCCGGCGGCGCGTGGTTCGAGGCCGGTCCCTGATGAGTGGCGCGCGCTTGTTCGGAGCGATCGGCGCTACGTTTCCACCGGCGCTCGGCGACCGGGCGGGTCGTGGCCCGGTCGCCGAGGTCGTCCGGCGTGCGTTCCGATCAGCGCGTCGAGGTGTAGATGTCGTTCGAGGTCGTCACTCCGTCGGGTGCCAGCTCGCTCCCCGGACGGTTCGATCCGAAGTACAGCGTCGATCCGTTCCATGACAGCGAGGCGCGCGTCTCGCTGAAGGCCGTGTTGATCGCCGATCCGACGTTCCCGGGCGTTCCCCAGGCCGAGGACGTGCTCCGCCTCGTCGCGGCGTAGATGTCCGGGCCGCCGAGCGTTCCCGGACGCGTCGAGTCGAAGACGATCTCGAGCCCGTCCCTGCGAACGTTCGGACGGGCGTCCTCGTCGGTCGTGCTGAGCGCGGCGACGAGCTGCGCCGTCCCGAACGTCCCGTCGGCACGGAGACGGCTCCGATAGATGTCGGCATCGCCGATCGCCCCGGTGTCCGCGTCGACCCCGCCCGGCCGCTGGCTGGAGAAGTACAGCGCGCGATCGCCTTCGGCCGTGACGAGGCT
>JBKPTC010000010.1:0-3715 GCA_046735355.1 bacterium | reverse complement strand
CACTCGTTCTACGGCGACGCCGACTTCATCGAGCAGGTCCTGTTCAAGCGGATGGTCTCGCCGCACGAGGTCGCGGCGATCGTGGTCGAGCCGGTCCTCGGCGAGGGCGGCTACATCGTGCCGCCCGACGGCTGGCTGCGGTATCTGCGCGATCTGTGCGACACCCACGGGATCCTTCTCGTCGCGGACGAGGTGCAGAGCGGAATGGGCCGCACCGGACGCTGGTGGGCGATCCAGCACGGCGGCGTCGAGCCGGACATCCTGTTGACCGGAAAGGGCATCGCGAGCGGCATGCCGCTCGGCGGGATGGTCGCGCGCGAGGACCTCATGACGTGGGACAGCGGGGCGCACGGCTCGACGTACGGCGGCAATCCGGTCGCGTGCGCCGCCGCGCTCGCCACGCTCCGGGTGATCGAGGACGAGCGTCTGATGGACAACGCGGAGAAGGTCGGTCGGATCCTGATGGACGGTCTCCGCGAGCTCCAGAACCAGTACCCGATGATCCTCGACGTTCGCGGGCTCGGTCTGATGATCGGCGTGCAGTTCCCGGATCACGAGCACATGGTCGCCGTCGAGGAGGCGTGCTTCCGGCGAGGGTTGCTCGTGCTCGGATGCGGAGACGACGTGGTGCGGATGTCGCCGCCGCTCGTCTTCCGCGACGACCAGGCGGAGACGGCGCTCCAGGTCTTCGGCGACGCGCTGGCCGAGGTCGCCGGCCGGGCCTGACCCACGATGCCCTCGCGCGTCGACACGCTGACGATCGACTGCGCCGATCCGCGCCGCCTGGCGACGTTCTGGACGCAGGCGCTCGGCTACGAGCTGAGGGAGGCGGACGACCGGGATGCAGAGATCGTTGATCCCGCCGGCCGCGGCTGGCCGTTGCTGTTCCAGGTCGTGCCGGAGCCGAAGTCGGTCAAGAACCGGCTGCATCTCGACATCCGGCCGCAACGCTCGATGGACGAGGAGGTCCAGCGACTCGAGGGCGCCGGCGCGACGGTCCGCGGCCGGATCGACGAGGGCGGCAGCTTCTGGACCGTGATGCAGGATCCGGAGGGGAACGAGTTCTGCGTTCTCCGCGGGGCGGACGACGGCTGGTCCCCGGACGACTAGCGGAGATGGCTGACACGTCGAAGGTCGGCTCGCTCCGCGACGCCGTCGGCGAGCTGGTGCGCGACGGCGACACGGTCGCGATCGAGGGGTTCACGCACCTCATCTGCTTCGCGGCCGGGCACGAGATCATCCGGCAGCGCAAGCGCGACCTGACGCTCGCCCGTATGACGCCGGACGTGATCTACGACCAGATGATCGGCGCCGGCGTCGCGCGGAAGCTGATCTTCTCGTGGCTCGGCAATCCGGGCGCCGGCTCGCTGCACGCCGTGCGCCGCCGCGTGGAGAAGGCGGATCCGGAGCCGCTCGAGATCGAGGAGTACTCGCACTTCGGCATGGTCTCGCGGTACATGGCCGGCGCGTCGAACCTGCCCTTCATGCCGATCCGGTCGTACTTCGAGAGCGACATCCCGAAGGCCAATCCGAACATCAAGCCGGTCGTCTCGCCGTACGACGGCACGCAGGTGTACGCCGTGCCGCCGCTCAATCCCGACGTCACGATCGTCCACGCGCAACGCGCGGACGCCTCGGGCAACGCGCAGATCTGGGGGCTCCTCGGATGCCAGAAGGAGGCGGCGTTCGCGGCGGATCGCGTCATCGTCGTCTGCGAGGAGATCGTCGACGAGGCGACGATCCGCGACGACCCGAACCGCACCGCCATCCCGGGTCTGATCGTCGACGCCGTCGTGGAGGAGCCGTTCGGGTGCCATCCGAGCTTCGCGCAGGGCTACTACGACCGCGACAACCGTTTCTACCTGGACTGGGAGCCGATCTCGAAGGATCCGGCGGCGCTCGACGCGTGGCTGAAGGAGTGGGTGTACGACCTCGGGTCGCACGCCGAGTACGTCGAGAAGTTCGGCGACGCGTACTGGGACGCGCTCCGGCCCGGCGAGCGGCTGTCGGGTCGCGTCAACTACGGAGAGTACGGATGAGCGGCGACGGCGTTTCGCGCTCGGAGATGATGATCGTCGCGAGCGCCAGGCAGCTCGCCGGGCAGCGCGTGACGTTCGTCGGCATCGGCCTGCCGAACATCGTGTGCAACCTCGCGCTCCGAACCTCGAACCCGGACCTGGAGCTCGTCTACGAGTCCGGGATCTTCGGTTCCGCGCCGAGGCGGCTCCCGCTGTCGATCGGCGACCCAACGCTCGTCACCGGTTCGACCGCCGTCACCTCGATGTACGAGCTGTTCGCGTTCTACCTGCAGGCCGGGCTGGTCGACGTCGGGTTCCTCGGAGCGGCGCAGATCGACCGCTTCGGCAACATCAACACGACGGTCATCGGCGACTACGCGCATCCCAAGACTCGCCTGCCGGGCTCGGGCGGCGCGTGCGAGATCGCGATCCACGCGCGGGAGGTGTTCGTCATCATGCGGCAGGGTCAGCGCTCGTTCGTCGACACGCTGCATTTCCGAACATCGCCCGGGCACAGCGGCGATCCCGAGCACGACCGCGCGCGCGGCTGGACCGGGAGCGGTCCGACGTCGGTCGTAACCGACCTGGCGACGTACGGGTTCGACGAGGGGACGGGCGAGATGACGCTGCTGACGCTGCATCCTGGCGTCGGCCTCGACGAGGTGCGGTCGAACATGGCGTGGGAGCCGAGGGTCGCGGAGGACCTCCGCGAGACGCCGCCGCCGACCGTCGAGGAGCTGCGGATCCTGCGCGAGGAGCTCGACCCGCAGGGCGTCTACACGAAGTAGCGCCCGATGCCCGAACGACACATCGTCGCGCTCGGCGGAGGCGGGTTCTCGGACGCAGGCGGCCGGATCTCGGCGCTCGACCGCTTCATCCTGTCGCTCGCCGGAACGGATCGGCCCCGCGTCTGCTTCGTCCCGACGGCGACGGGCGACTCGCTCACGTACGTCGAGCGGTTCTACAGCGCGTTCACGCGGATCGACTGCCGGCCGTCTCATGTGTCGCTGTTCTCGCCGCCGTACCCCGATCTGCCGGCAGCCCTCCTCGAGCAGGACGTCATCTACGTCGGCGGCGGAAACACGGCCAACATGCTCGCGGTCTGGCGCGTCCACGGCGTCGACGAGATCCTTCGCCGGGCGTGGGAGCGCGGGGTGGTGCTCTGCGGGATCTCGGCCGGATCGCTGTGTTGGTTCGAGGGCGGCGTGACGGACTCGTGGGGTGCGCTCCGTCCGTTCGCGGACGGGCTCGGGCTGCTTTCCGGGTCGAACTGTCCGCACTACGACTCCGAGGCCGATCGCCGGCCGACGTATCAGCGAGCCGTGGCCGAGGGCTCGCTGCCGGACGGGCTCGCCGCCGACGACGGCGTCGCGCTCCACTTCGTCGGAGCGGAGCTGGCCGACGTCGTCGCGGAGCGACCGGACGCCGGCGCCTACCGCGTCGAGCGCGACCGGCCAGGCGTCCGCGAGACGCGGATCGAGCCCGCTCTCCTCGAGGCGACCGGCGAGTAGCCCGTTCGCTAGCGGCGCCGTCCGAGTCGTGCGACGATTCGCCAGGAGCGCACCAGGGGGCGGGATGGACGACGACGCGGACGTCGGGCCGGCGGATGCCGACGGCGCGCGGACGGCCGAGCCGCCTCCGCCCCCGCGCCTGCCGCCCGAGGCCCGGAACGCGCCGCTGCCGCCCGCGCCCTCTCC
>JBKPTC010000009.1:0-22510 GCA_046735355.1 bacterium | reverse complement strand
GTGCTGGCCTTCCTGGTGCTCGCGGCGGCCGCGATGGCGACCGCGCAGGCCTGGTAGACCGCTCAGGCGGCGCGAGCCGACGGGTCCGCCTCGACGAGGTCCTTCAGCCGTCGCAGCGAGAGCCGGTTGCGCACGGTGGTCATCGCGGCGGTGGGCGCGCTCCAGATCGCGGCGCCCGGACCGTCGGCGGCCACCTCGCGCATCGTCACCCGCGTGAGGTCGCCGCGCTGCTCGAGCTCGATGCGCACGTCCGCCTCCCCGAGCGGCCACGCGCGCGCACGCAGCTCGACCGAGCGGGGCCGGTCGGCGTGGACGAGCGTGGTCGAGTCGTGGATCCGCACCGGCCAGACGCCGACCGAGTGGTGAAAGGACGAGCCCTCGCTCGGCCATCCGGCGTCGACGTCGCGGATCTGCGAGGCGCCGACCACCCACCGCGGATAGCACTGGGGGTCGATCAGCACGTCGTACACGGCGTCGGCCGGCGCCTTGACGATGATGCGGGTGACGGACACCGGGGACTGGTACCCACCGCGCCGCCGCCCGAACGCGATGCGTGCGCACCGGGCCGCCCGGGGGTAGAACCGGGCTCGTGACCGAGACGCTCACGGCCGACGCCGTCGTCATCGGCGCCGGGCCGAACGGCCTCGTCGCCGCCAACCTGCTCGCCGACCGGGGGTGGGACGTCGTCGTGCTCGAGGCGCAGCAGGAGCCCGGCGGCGCCGTCCGGAGCGCCGAGCTCACCAGCCCCGGATTCGTCCACGACCTGTTCAGCGCGTTCTATCCGCTCGGCGTCGCCTCGCCGGTGCTGAGACGGCTCGACCTCGGATCGCATGGCCTGCGGTGGAGCCGCGCGCCGCTCGTGGTCGCGCACGTCACCTCGGGATCCTGCCCGATCCTGTCGACGGACCTCGACGAGACGGCGGCCGCCTTCGAGCGGGCCGCGCCCGGCGACGGCGACGCCTGGCGATCGTTCATCGGCCGGTGGGCGTCGGTCGAGGACCAGCTCCTTCGCGCGATGCTCGAGCCGTTCCCGCCGGTGGCGGCGGGCGCCCGCCTCGCCGTGCGCATGTGGCCGCCGCGCGACATCGTCCGGTTCGCGAGGTTCTGCCTGCTGCCGATCCGCCGCCTGGCGACCGAGACGTTCCGCGGCCCGGACCCGGGGCTCCTGATCGCGGGCAACGCGCTCCACGCCGACCTCGCGCCGGAGGCGCCGCTGTCGGGGTTCTTCGGATGGCTGCTCGTGGCGCTCGGGCAGCGCTACGGGTTTCCGGTTCCGGCCGGAGGCGCCGGACGACTCACGGACGCGCTGGTCTCGCGGCTTCGGTCGATGGGCGGCGAGCTGCGCTGCGGCCAGCCGGTCGATCGCGTCGTCGTGCGCGACGGGCGCGCGCTCGGCGTGACCACGTCGGCCGGTCTGCGCGTTCGAGCGCGCCGCGCCGTGCTCGGAGACGTCGACGCGCCGACGCTGTACCGCGAGCTCGTCGGCTCGCAGCACCTGCCGCCGGACGTCGTCGCCGACCTCGACCGATTCGAGTTCGACAACGCGACGGTCAAGGTGGACTGGGCGCTGTCCTCGCCGATCCCCTGGATCCATCCCGACGCGCGGCGCGCCGGCACCGTCCACGTCGCCGAGGGGATGGATCACCTGACGGACAACTCGGCGCTGATCGCGCGCGGCTGCATCCCGGCCCGTCCCTATCTCGTGATCGGGCAGATGACGACGGCGGACCCATCGCGCTCGCCGGCGGGCACGGAGCAGGCGTGGGCGTACACGCATCTGCCGCAGCGCGTCCGAGGCGATGCGGGCGGATCGTTGACGGGCGCGTGGACACGAGACGAGGTCGACGCGTTCGCCGATCGCGTGGAGGACCAGATCGAGCGGCTGGCGCCCGGGTTCCGCGGGGCGATCCTGCAGCGTCACGTGATGGGGCCGCGCGAGCTGTTCGAACGCGACGCGAACCTCGAGGGCGGCGCGGTGAACGGCGGAACCGCGAACCTGTATCAGCAGCTTGTGTTCCGCCCGATCCCCGGGTTGGCGAGGCCGGAGACGCCGATCGACGGCCTGTATCTGGCGTCCGCGTCGGCGCACCCGGGCGGCGGGGTGCACGGAGCCTGCGGCGCAAACGCGGCGAAGGCCGCGCTGCTCCACGCCTCGCCGGCAGCCGCGCTGCTCGAACGCCTCCGCCGCTGAGGCGGCGGCGAGGCCGAGCCTCAGCCGGCGTCGAGCGCCATGCGGAGGAACGCCGCCATCACGTCGGGATGACGACCCTTCGACAGGGACACGTAGTGCCCGTCCACCACGTCGCGGACGCTCGCGAACGCCTCGAAGAGCATCTCGGGCGTCGCGGGAAAGCCCGGCGACGTCGACAAGCCGGAGAGCAGGACGACGCCGGCGTTCACGCCGCGCGCCTGTTCCGCGGTCGCCGCGACGAACGCACGGTACGCGCGCGGTCGATCCTGGAGTCGCTGCGCCTGGGTCTCGCAGATCTCCGCCGCCGCGGCCGCGCGCGTGATGCCGGACCGGACGTACGCGTCCTCCTCGGACTCCCCCTCGGCGGCGCCGAACACGGCGCCGCGGACGGTGACCAGCCGCGGATACGGCGTGACCATCGAGACGAGCCGGAGCTCGCGGCAGCGGGCGACGAAGCGTTCGATCGCGGCCACGGGATCGCGCTGTTCGTCCGCGGGCGTGTGCTTCCAGCGTTCGGGGTCGTACATCGCGACCCGGAGACCGTCCGGAAGGACGCCCGCGGCCACGTCGGTCTCGAACGCGGCCAGACTCGCCCACGCCCGCCCCAAGATCGCGCCGGGCCACCCGTTCGGCGTGCCCGCGCCGAGGGCGATCCCGCGCCCCGATCCGAACGCACCGGCGGCCGTCTCGGGATCGACGCGCGCGATCGCCTTCATGGATCCCGCGCTCGTCGCCCAGTACGGCCCGCCGCCCCGCTCGATCGTCGGCTCGTCCACGCCTCGACGCTACCCGAGCCGACGACCGGCGCTCGGAGGCGATCCGAGCGACGCCCGCGAGCTAGGCCCTTCGGCACCCGAGCGCCGTCGAAATCCCGGCGCGCCCCGCGCCGCGGACCAGACGGAACCGCTCCGGCTATCCATGCGGCGGAGCCGGCCGCCGAGCCGATGATCTGCGTGGAACGCGAGGAGGACGCGATGAACGGCAAGCGGTTCGTGGTGGCGGCGGGAGAGATCGAGCAGCTGCTCGCACGCACGCGCGTCGCCGTCATCGAGCGCGCGGCCGGCGCCGTCCTGCTCGAGGCGACGCCGGACCAGGTCACGGCCCTGTCGGGCGCCGGCGCGCGGGTCAGCGTGTTCCGCAATCCGGCCATCGCGCAGACCGCGTTCGGCGTGTACGCGCGCTGACCGAACGAACCGCGGCGCCGGTCGCGGCGGCGCCGTCCGATCCGGCGCCACCTTCGTATCCTCGGGAGGATGCTTCGTTACCTGGTCCGACGAGCCTTGTTCGGCGCGCTCGTGCTGTTCGTCGTCTCCATCGTGACGTTCCTGATCTTCATCAAGCTGCCGGCCGGCGACCCGATCCAGCGCGTCGTCGGGCGCCACCCGTCGCCCCAGCTCGTCGAGCTGGTGCGGCACCGGCTCGGGCTCGACCGGTCGGTATGGGTGCAGTACTGGAACTTCGCCAAGGGGCTCATCCCGTGGCCCGGCCTGTTCCTCAACCAAGACGTCTACTACTCGTACAGCAACAACATCCCGGTCAAGACGGAGCTGTGGCAGCGCGCCCCGATCACCGGCACGCTCGCGATCGGGTCGGCGATCATCTGGATCATCCTCGGCCTCCCCGTCGGCATCGTCTCGGCGACGCGGCCGGGCAGTCTGCTCGATCGGAGCGCGATGATCGTCGCGCTCATCGGCGTCTCGGCGCCCGACTTCTGGCTCGGCCTGGTCTTCCTGTACGTGTTCCACTTCTGGCTCGGCATCGCGCCGTCGAGCGGCATTCCCTTCGGCATGTCGATCTGGACCGCGATCTTCACCGGGCGGTTCGTCCTGCCGTGGCTGACGCTTGCCTCGACGACCGCGGCGTTCTACTCGCGGATGGTCCGCGGCAACCTGATGGAGACGATGGGTGAGGACTACATCCGGACCGCGCGCGCCAAGGGCCTCGGCGAGCGCAACGTCATCTACCGGCACGGCCTGCGGAGCGCGCTGACGCCGGTCGTGTCGATGTTCGGGCTCGACCTCGCCTTCCTGCTCGGCGGCGCCGTCATCGTCGAGAACGTGTTCCAGCTCCCCGGACTCGGCGCGTACGCGATCGACGCCCTGTACACGGCGAAGTACCCCGCCGTGATGGGCGTCACGATCCTCGGAGCGCTGCTCATCGTGGTCGCGAACCTGGTGGTCGACGTCGGGTACGCGTTCCTCGATCCGCGCGTGCGCTACACGTAGCGGACTTTCTCGACAATTTTCTCCATCGCCTTGGGCGTTGCGCCGCAGCGCCCGGGCCGGGTGTCTCCCGCCTCCTACGTCATCGGAGGGGTTTGACGCGACGGAGGCGGCCGGTAGGGTCGCCGCTTCTGTGCGGCCTGTCCCCGCACGAAGGCCATCACACCCTCGAGGTGGCTGCCCTCGCCGAGACGTAGGAGGTGGCGCATGAACCGGACGGCGCGCATCGTCGCGTGCATCGCGATCCTCGGTTCCGTGATCGGGATCGCACCGGCGGCTTCGGCCGCCGTCTCGTTCCCGAAGATCCTCAAACCGACGAACGGGACGTACTTCGGGACGTTCGTGAAGCCGCGGAGCGGAGAGTCCGCCGAGCAGGCGATCAGACGTGTGGAGACCAAGGTCGGGCGCAAGTTCCGCGTCGACCACCGGTACTTCAAGTGGAACTCGGCCTTTCCGAACTCGTACGACAACTGGACGTGGTCGAGCGGTCGGATCGTGTACGCGAACTGGAACGCTCGCAAGAGGAACGGCACGGTCACGTCGTGGCGCTCGATCGCCAACGGCAGCTGGGACTCGCTGATCCGTCAGCGCGCGAACGCGATCAAGGCGTGGGGCCATCCGATGTATCTGACGTTCCACCACGAGCCCGAGAACGACGGCGCGTTCGGAACGCCGTCCGAGTACGTCGCGGCGTTCCGCCACATCGTGTCGATCTTCCGCGGCCAGGGCGTGTCGAACGTCGCATTCGCCGTCACGCTGATGGGCGCGTCGTTCATCGAGGGGACGGCGGGCCGTTGGTATCCGGGCGACGGCTACGTCGACTTCGTCGCGTGCGACTCGTACAACTGGTATCCGGGCCGGCGCGGAACGCAGTGGCGCTCCTTCCAGTCGGCCGTCGGACCGGCCGTGAACTTCGCCGCGGCGCACGGCAAGCCGGTCGTCGTCGCGGAGTACGGCGTCCAGGAGGACCCGAACTCCGCCGGACGCAAGGGACGGTGGTTCGAGGACGAGCTCGCGTGGCTGCGCAACACCCCGCGCGTCAAGGCGGTCCTGTACTTCGACTCGCCGAAGATCTATCCGTGGATCACCGACTCGTCCAGGTCCTCGATGAACGGATATCGAACGCTCGCGTCGGCGGGATATCTCAACCCGTAGCGCGCGCCACGCTTCGGCGGGAGACGGGCACGAGCGCTCGTCTCCCGCCGAAGCGCATGTCACCTGTTACGCTCGAAGCGTGCCAGAGAGCTACGGCAAGAAGAAGCGCAGGGACGTGAAGTCCCGCAAGCAGGCCGACCGCGAGGAGCGCCGGGTCGCGCGCAACCAGCGTCGCGCCGACCGCGCCGCCGGGATCATCGAGAAGGGACCGCCCGTCGAGGCGGCCGATCCAGCGGACTACGGACTGCCCGACGTCGAGCCGGTCGAGGCCGAGTCCGAGGCCTGACCGACCGCGGAGCGTCGACGCTAGACTCGTCGACCGAGTGGACCAGCCGAGTCGCACCGTCTTCTTCGAACGGCATCGCGAGCTCGGCGCGCGCCTGACCGAGTTCGGCGGCTGGGACATGCCGCTGCAATATCCGACGGGAACGATCGCCGAACATCTCGCCGTCCGGCGGTCGGCGGGGCTCTTCGACGTCTCGCACATGGGCAGGTTCGCGATCGGCAGCCGCGACGCGCTCGCCTTCGTCCAGCACGCGCTCACCAACAACGCCGAGGCGCTCGACGGACGCCCGCACGGCGCGCAGTACACGCTGATCGCCGACGACGCGGGCGGCGCCGTCGACGACGCGTACCTGTACCGCTTCGCGCCCGAGGAGTACCTCCTCGTCGTCAACGCCTCGAACCGCGAGAAGGACTGGGCGCATCTCAGCGAGATCGCCGCGGGCTTCGACATCAGCATGAGCGACGACACGCAGGACGTCGTGATGCTCGCGCTGCAGGGTCCCGTCTCGCGAGACATCCTCGCCGGTCTGTTGACCGGCGGGCGACTGCCCGATCCGGCGCGCAACTCGGTGTCCACCGCCGAGCTGGCGGGCGCGAGCGTCCGGATCGGCCGCACCGGCTACACGGGCGAGCCCGTGGCGTTCGAGCTGTTCATCGGAGCCGACGACGGCCTCAAGCTCTGGGACGCGATCGTCGAGGCGGGCGCCACGCCTGCCGGGCTCGGCGCGCGGGACACGCTCAGGCTCGAGGCCGGCCTGCCGCTGTACGGCGACGAGCTCGGCCGCGACGACGAGGGCCGCTCGATCCCCATCCTGGCCGTGCCGATCGCCCGGTTCGGCGTGAGCTTCGCCGAGCACAAGGGCGACTTCGTCGGCCGCGGCGCGCTCGAGCGCCAGGCCGCGGCCGCCACCCGTATGCGCGAGCGCGACACGTCGGACGTCGCCGACCTGCCGAGGACGGTCCGCCCGGTCGCGGTCACCGGGCGGGGCATCGCGCGCGCCGGCGCGCCCGTGTACCGCGGCGACGAGCCGATCGGATACGTGACGAGCGGAACGGCGGTTCCGTACTGGGTCTTCGACGGCGAGGGCGAGACCGCGCGCCCGACGGACGAGCACCGGACGCGCGCGATCGCGCTGGCCTACCTCGACAGCCAGGTCCTGGACGGCGACGTCGTCTCGATCGACGTCCGAGGCAAGCGCACCGACGGCGAGGTGGTCCGGCATCATCTGCGTTCGGACGCGCCGCCCTTCGCCAGGCCGATCGTCGTCACGCTCGAGGACCGCGCCGGTCACACGCCGACTCCGTCGATGACCGAGAAGGTTCGATCGCTCCTGGAGCGGGCCGACCGCAACCACGCGTGGCGCCAGCGCGAGTGCATCGACCTCATCCCGTCCGAGATGACGCAGTCGCCGCTCGTGCGTCTGCTCCAGATCTCCGACCCGGCCTTCCGATACGCGGAGCACCGGACGCTCGAGGCGTTCTACGACGCCGAGGTGTTCTACTACCAGGGCACCGACTTCATCGCCGACGTCGAGCGGCTCGTCGACCAGGAGATGGCCGCGTTCCTCGGCGCGCGCGAGGTCGAGTCGCGCGTCATCAGCGGGCAGATGGCGAACACCGCGGTCTTCGGCGGGATCGTCGACCACCTCAACCGGCACGACCGCAAGCGCGAGCCACGTCGGATCCGTCGCGTGATGAACAACCACATCGGTCGTGGCGGCCACCTGTCGGCGCAGCCGATGGGGGCGCTCAAGGACTTCGTCGCTCGCGACCCGCGCACCGAGCGTCCGGCCGTAACGAACTTCCCCGTCCTCCACGACGACCCGTACCGGATCGACGTGCCGGCGACGCTCGAGCTGATCGAGGAGACGCGGCCCGAGCTCATCGTGTTCGGCAAGAGCATGGTTCTGTACCGCGAGCCGGTCGCCGAGATCCGCGCGTTCCTCGACGAGGCCCGCGTCGCGGCGGTCGTCCTGTACGACATGGCGCACGTGCTCGGGCTCGTCGGCCCGCACTTCCAGCGGCCGTTCGAGGACGGCGCCGACCTCGTCACCGGATCGACGCACAAGACGTTCTTCGGGACGCAGCGGGGCGTGATCGCCGCGAACGTCGAGCGCGACTCCGAGCGCTACGAGCTCTGGGAGGCCATCCGGAACCGGACCTTCCCCGGTTCGGTCTCCAACCATCATCTCGGGACGCTGCTCGGCCTGTTGATGGCGGCGTACGAGATGAACGCGTTCGGCGATGGATACCAGCGGGCGGTGCTCGGAAACGCGCGCGCGTTCGCCCGCGCGCTCGCGGACGCGGGTCTGCACGTCGAGGGCGATCCGGCGCTCGGCTTCACCGAGACGCACCAGGTCGTGGTCCGGGTCGGCTACTCGCGGGGATGTGCGATCGCGCGCCGGCTCGAGGACAGCGGCATCATCTGCAACTACCAGGCGCTGCCCGACGACGAGAGCTTCACGGCCGCGAGCGGCCTGCGGCTCGGCGTCGCGGAGATGACGCGGTTCGGCATGGGCCCCGACGACTTCGCCGAGGTCGCCGAGCTGATCCGCGCCGTCGTCCAGGACGATCGAGACGTGTCCGGGCGCGTTCGCGAGCTGCGCGGGCGCTTCACCGAGCTCGGGTACTGTTTCGGCCCCGACGTCGTCGGGGACGTCGCGGAGCGAGTGCGCGCACTCGTCTGACCGCCGGGGTCAGACGCGGTAGGCCCGCACGCCGCCGGTCGACGTTCCGAGGAGCAGATACGGATCGGCGAAGACCGGCTGCCCGAACACCTTCTGGCCGCCGACGTCGATCGTCTTGAGGATCGCGCCCGTCGACGCGCCGATCAGATAGGCGGCGTTGTTCGCGGCGGTGCCGTCGTACGTGGCGGCCGCGAGGACGCCGGATCCGTTCAGCGCGGGCGTTCCGAGCACGACGCCGGGCAGACCGCGCTCCCACACGAACGCACCGGTCGCCGGGTTCACCTGCCGCACCGATCCGAGGTACGCCGTTCCGCCGATCGTCGTGCGGTCGCCCGCGATGAACAGGTGGGCGTTCGCGGCGTCCCACACGCCGGCCGCGAGGCACGAGTTCCCGCTGCTCGCCGGCCCGCCGATGCGGACCTGCCAGACGGGTCCGGCGGCCAGGTTCTGCCGCCGCCACGCGTAGAAGATCCCGTTCTTGTTGCACGCGCCGACGAGCAGCGTCCGCGTGCCGCCGATCGTCGCGGCGAACGGAACGGGCGTCGCGCCGAAGTCGCCGTCCGTCACGCGCTGCGCGGCGGGAACGGTCCAGCGCTCGCGCTTGGCGAGCATCGATCCGTCGAGCCGCACGATCGCGTCCGAGTCGCCGAACCCCGTCCCCTCGTTGCCGGTCGTCACCCAGAGGTTCGAGCCGTCGGTGCTGGACGTGACGCTGGTCCAGACCGATCCGCCGTTCGTGCCGGACGGAACCGTCCAGTACCGATGCAGGACCGAGCCGGTGTGCTGGTCGACCTCGACGACGCCGCCTCGAATGAGCGGCTTGTCGCACGCCGACGAGACCCCCAGGTACACGTGGCCGGCGATGACCGTCGGCGACGACCACGCGTACGAACCGGCCTGCGAATCGACGACCCTGCTCCAGCGCAGCACGCCGGTGGTGGCGTTGAACGCGAACAGCTTGGTGCCGCCGGCGCCGCCGGTCGGCAGGCCGCCCCCGACGTACACGGTCGGCACGCCGTCGACGGGATCGACGACGACCGACGCGGTCGAGGAGATCCCCATCTTCGACGTGTTCCCGGTGCATGCCTGGACGTAGCCGGTGTCGCGCTTCCACACGACCGTGCCGGTCGTGACGTCGAGCGCGTAGAACCATCCGCTCCTCGTTCCGACGTACACGCGCCCGCCGTACACGACGGGCGTCGCGTCGATCCGCGGCGCGTCGCGGCCGCTGACGGTCGGCGGCGTCCACGTCCAGGCGTGAGCCAGGCTCGACGCGTTCGACGGCGTGATCGACGTCGACGCCGGGTTCGTAGAGGTGTGGATCGCGGAGAACAGATAGGCCGGCCAGTCCGACGACGACGCGGCCGACGCCGGGACGGACGCGGCCGTGCACAGCAGGACGATGACGGCAAGGACGATTCGAGCGCGGAACCTCATCGCGGCACCTCCTGGCATCGGCGCGTCGGATGCCGACCGTACCCCTCGGCGTCAACCGGCCGACCGAGCGGGCATCAGATACGCAAAGGGCCGGCATCGCGCAGATGCCGGCCCTCGATGCGGAACTGGCGAACCGCTCAGGCGACCGCCTCGGAGCCCGCCTGGGCCCGTACGGCCTGCACCGAGATCTCGAGATCGACGTCCTTGGCGACGAGCACGCCCGTCAGCTCGACGGCGACGTTCCAGAGCAGGCCCCACTCCTCGCGGTTCACGCGCGTCTTCGCCTCGGCGAACAGCCGCTCGTTGCCCCACGCATCGTTGCCCCATCCGAGGAAGTCGCCCTTCAGCGTCACCGGCTTCGTCGTGCCCTTGATCGTCAGATCGCCATGCAGCTCGAAGGCGGTTCCGCCGGTCGGCCGGAACGACGTCGTGGAGAACGTCATCTTCGGGTGCTGCTCGGTCTCGAAGAAGTCGCTCGAGAGCAGGTGCTGGTCGCGCTGCTCGTTGTCGGTCGTCACGCTGGCGGTGTCGACCTCGACGTCGACGCGCGAGTCCTCGGGGTTCTCGCCGACGGTCACGTCGCCGTGGAAGTCCGTGAACCGGCCGCGGACCTTGGTCAGCATGTGGCGGGCCACGAACTCGAGGCTCGAATGGCCGGGGTCGATCGTGTACTCGCCCACGGGCGGCAGGGACACGCCCTCGTAGATCCGCTCGTTGGTCTCCTCGGCTTGCGCCATGGCGTTTTCCTCCTCAGGCTCCTGGCCCCGACCCTCCGCCGCGGCCGATACGATGTCCCTAACGATTCGATAGCGACTTCCTATTCCCGGGTGACTTCTGTTCGGGAATCAAACCGGCGTCTGCGCTGGTTACAGGCCCTGGAAGGCGGTACGGTCGCCGCCGGATCTGCCGACGAAGGAAGCCGAAGCGCCGATGGACACCCAGCAACGAGTCACCGCAGACCAGCCGGAACCGCGCGTCTGCGAGCATTTCCAGCGCGCCGTCGAGCTGGTCGCCCGCCGCTGGAACCCGCTCATCATCGGGGCGCTGCTCGACGGCGTCGCCCGGTACACGGATCTGCGCAACGCGATCCCCGGCATCAGCGACCGGCTGCTGTCCGAGCGACTCAAGGAGCTCGAGGCCGAGGGCATCGTGACCCGTCAGGTGACGCCGTGCACGCCGGTCCGGATCGAGTACGGCCTCACGGATCGGGGGCGCGACCTTGCGCCATCGCTCGACGAGCTGCGCGCGTGGGCCGAGCGTTGGGCCGAGGAGCCGGCCGCGCGCCGCTAACGCCCTCGGTCGGCGCGGGCCAGCTCGTACCGCACGCCGTACCAGACGTCGCCGTCCGACTCGCCGCGGAAGCGCTCGACGAGCCGGAGTCCCGCGTTCTCCGCGACCCGGTGCGATCCGACGTTGTCGCCGTCGGCGTACGCGCGGACCACGTCCGCACCGAGCACCTCGAAGGCGTACTCGACGAGCGCTCGAACGGCCTCGGACGCGAAGCCGCGCCGCTGGAACTCCGGCGCGATCGTGTATCCGAGCTTGATGACGCCCGGCTCGCCGGCCGCCGGACTGATGCCGACGTCGCCGACGAGCTCGCCGGTCTCGCGGTCCTCGACCGAGAGCTGCACCCATCCGGGGTCGCCGGGGACGCGCCGTGCCATCGCCTCGATCTCGGCGCGGACCCCGTCGGGATCCGTCCGCTCCCACCCCTGGAAGCGATGGACGTCGGGATCGCTCCGATACGCGGCGATCCGCTCGGCGTCGGAGGGCACCGAGCGCCGCAGCACCAATCGCTCCGTCGTGATCGGCTCGAACCCGGTATCGGTCCTCACGTCGCGAAGGGTACCCGCGCGTACGATGCCGGGATGCCGGAACGGCGTTCGAGGACGTACCGCAGGTGAGGCGCGTCGTTCCAAAACGCCGTTCCATGTACGGTCATCCCGAGCTTCTCGGCGACGCGGCGGGAAGGGACGTTCTCCGGCCGGATCATCGAGACGATCCGCTCCAGGCCGAGGGCGCCGAACGCGCGACCCACCCACGCGGACGCCGCCTCGGTCGCGTATCCGTAGCCCTGTCGATCGGGCCTGATCACCCAACCGAGCTCGACCTCGTCGACCCCGGCGACGTCCGTTCGCGACAAGCCGGCGTCGCCGATCAGCTCGTCCGTGTCTCGAAGCACGATCGCCCACCGCGTGAATCCGTCGCGTGCGAGCGCCTCGCGGGCGCGCTCGATGCGCGCTCGTACGCCGTTCAGATCGAGCGGGGGTCCCCAATACCTCAAGGCACCGGCGTCGCCGAAGACCGCGAGCATCGGTTCCGCATCCCGCTCCTCGAACGGCCGCAGCTCGAGCCGCTCGGTGGTCATGGAGTGTGTCGGATGCACGCCCCCGAGGGTATCCGCGGCCGATGAGCACGGAACGCAAACCGTCGATAGCGTCGACCGCGCGGCGGTCCCTGCTGTTACTGGCGTTCCTGTTCATCGTCGAGTACCTCGTCATCCCGCAGCTCGCCGAGGCTCGCCGGGCGCTCTCGACGCTCGCGAGCGTCGACGTGCTGCTGCTCCTCGCGGCGCTGCTCGCCGAGGTCGCGTCCGTCCTGTCGTACGCCCAGCTGACGCGGTCGGTCCTCGCGGGCGCGAACCCGCCGTCACTCCTTCGAACCACCGAGATCCAGCTCGCCACGCTGGCGGTGAGCCATCTCGTGCCGGGCGGTGCCGCCGCCGGGTCAGGCCTCGGCCTGAAGCTCCTGACCGACGAGGGCGTGTCCTCCGAGGACGCCGGGTTCGCGATCGCGATCCAGAGCCTCGGCTCCGCGGCCGTGCTGAACGTGATGCTCTGGATCGCGCTCGTCGTGTCGATCCCGATCCAGGGCTACAACCCGCTGTACCTCACGGCGGCGATCGCCGGCGTGATCGTGCTCGGCGTCTTCTTCGCGATCGTGATCGGGTTGACGCGCGGCGAGGCGCGCACCACGCGGATCGTCCGCTCGATCGCGCGCCGGGTCCCGTTCTTCAACGAGGACAAGGTGCATCGTGCGATCCATCAGGTGGCCGGCCGGCTGCGGATGCTGCTCTCGGACCGCCGGCTGCTGTTCCGCGCCATCGGATGGGCAGCCGCGAACTGGCTGTTCGACGCGTTGTGCCTGTGGATCTTCCTCGCGGCGTTCGGAGCGCGCGTCGATCCCGTGTCCCTGCTCGTCGCGTACGGTCTCGCGTACATCGTCGCGGCGATCCCGATCACGCCCGGCGGGCTGGGCGTCGTCGAGGCGATCCTCACGGCCTCACTCGTCGGGTTCGGCGTGCCGAGGTCGATCGCGGTGGTCGGCGTGGTCGCGTACCGCCTCGTCAACGTCTGGCTGCCGATCCCGGCAGGCGCGCTCGCGTACGCGTCGCTCCGCGCGAGCGGCGGCAAGCGGCAGACGCGCGCCGAGAGCGCGAAGGAGCTCGCGCTCCGGGCGGCCGCCGACCGCGAGGACGCCAGGACGTGGGCCGAGCGCCACGGCGTCGAGGTCGGCCGGCGCGCCGACGAGCGGTGACGCTTCGACGGCGACGGCTGGCTCAGCCGGCGGCTCGGACGTTGCCGAGCCAGCTCGCGTAGAGCGACGCGTACCGTCCGCTCCCGCGGACGAGCTGGTCGTGCGTTCCCCGCTCGAGGATGCGACCGCGATCGAACACGAAGATCTCGTCCGCCGTCTCGGCGGTCGAGAGCCGGTGGGCGATCGTGATCGTGGTCCGGCCCGCCGAGACGCGCCGCAGCGCCTCCGAGATCCGCCGCTCCGTCGCCGGGTCCACCGCGCTCGTCGCCTCGTCGAGGACGAGGACCCCGGGATCTCCGATCTGCGCGCGGGCGAGGGAGACGAGCTGGCGCTCGCCCACCGACAGCGCCTCGCCGCGCTCGCCGACGCGCGTCGCGAGCCCGGCCGGCAGCGACCCGATCCACGCACCGAGCCCGAGCTCCTCGAAGGCGACCTCGACGTCGCGGTCGCTCGCGCCCGCGCGACCGGCCCGCACGTTGTCGAGGATCGACATGTCGAACAGGAACCCGTCCTGCGGCACGATGCGGATGCGCCGCCGGCGCACGTCGGATGCGATCTCGCGAAGGTCGACGCCGCCGATCTCGAGCCGCCCGGCCACGGGATCGGCCAGGCGCGCCAGCAGCCGCACAAAGGTCGACTTGCCCGAGCCGGTCTCGCCGACGATCGCGACGTGGGCGCCCGGCGCCACGTAGACGTCGACGTCGTGCAGCACGAGCGGGCCGTCGCCGTACCGGAAGTCGACGCCCTCGGCGCGGACCTCCAGGGCGCCATTCGGCAGGCCGGCGCCCGGAACGGGCTCGACGACCTCGACGGGCAGCGCGAGCAGGGCGAGGATCTTCCGCCACCCCGCGATCGCGGTCTGCGTCTCCGCGTAGATCTCCGGCAGGTCCGTGAACGGATGCAGGAACAGGTCGGCCAGGAATAGGAAGGCCGAGACGCGGCCGAACGTGAGGCCCCATCCCGGCCCGAAGATCGCGCCGACGAGCACGACGACGGCGAGCTCGAGCCCCCAGAAGATGGTCGAGATCGGATACAGCATCGCGGTCCGCCGGTGCGCGACGATCTGCGCGTCGTACCGCTCGCGGATCGAGCGCTTGACCCGGTTGTCGACGGGGTCCTCCAGGCCGTACGCGCGGACGACGGCGGCGCCCATGACGCTCTCGGAGACCTCCGACAGCATCTGCCCGACGCGCGCCCGGACGAGGTCGAACGCCGCGGACAGCGAGGCCTGGAGCCGCCAGACCACGAGCAGCAGCGGCGCGACGAGCAGGATGACCGGGATCGTCAGCTGCCATGAATAGAACAGCATGAGGACGAGCGCGCCGATGATCTGCGCGAACGACACGATCCACGCGATCCCGCCCCACTCGGTGAACTGCGACAGCGTGTCGACGTCCGCCGTCACCCGGGCCACGAACACGCCGCGCTTCTCCTGCGACTGCGTCGCGATCGACAGCTCGTGGATGTGCCGGAACCCGCGGACCCGGAGCTCGGTCAACGCCGTCTCCGACGCCCGGACGAGCCGGACCGCGGCCGCGCGCGCGGCGACGTACGCCCCGATCACGAGCGCGCCGGCGACCGCGCACAGCGCATAGACGAACCGAGGTCGGAAGCCGCCGTCGAACCCGTGGTCGAAGATCTGCTGGACCAGGATCGGCACCAGGAGCACGACGACCGTCTGCCCGAGTGAGATGATCACGGTGAACCCGAGCCCGCGGCGCAGCGCCGGACTCGCGCGAAGGCCCTCCACCAGCACGGCGAACGCGCCGCGCAGGTGCGGCGGGATCGGAAGGTTCTCCTCCTCGGCGGTCGCCGCGGTGGGTTCCTGCGTGGCGACGCTCACCGCACGCTCCGCTCGTACGCGCGCGCCATCGCCGCGTAACCGGGCTCCGAGGCGAGGAGCTCGTCGTGCGACCCGGTCGCGACGATGCGACCGCCCTCGAGATAGAGCACGCGGTCGGCGAGCCGGATCGTGGACAGGCGGTAGGCGACCACCACGAGCGTCGTGTCGAGCTCGTCGCGGAGGCGCCCGAGGATCTCCGCCTCGATCGTCGGATCGACGGCGCTCGTCGCATCGTCCAGGATCAGCAGGCGCGGGCGCCGCACCAACGCGCGCGCGAGCGCCACGCGCTGACGCTCTCCGCCCGACAGCGTGTATCCGCGCTCGCCGACCACGGTGTCGAACCCGTTCGGAAGCGCGTCGACGAAGCCGTCGGCGCGGGCGATGCGCGCGGCGCGGCGGACCTCCTCGACGTCGGCGCCGGAATCGAGCGCGATGTTCTCGGTCACCGAGCGCGCGAACAGGAAGCTCTCCTGGAACACGATCGCCGCCGAGCGGCGCAGCGACTCCGCGTCGAGATGCCTGAGGTTCGCGCCGCCGAGCAGGATCTCGCCCGACGTCGGATCGTCGAGGCGGACGAGCAGCTGCGCGAGCGTCGACTTGCCGACGCCTGTCTGGCCCACGACGGCGACGGACTCGTTGGGGTGGACCTCGAAGCTGACCTCGTCCAGGACGCGGATGCCCTCGAAGGCGTACACCACCGCGGCGGCCCGAACCGCCAGTGGGCCGTCGGGCAGCCCCACCGGCTCGCGCGCCCGCTCGAGCGTGATCGGCTGCTCGAGCACGCCGGCGATCCGCCCGTGGCCGACGACGGCGCGCGGCAGCTCGGACAGGATCCACCCGACGAACCGCATGGGCCACGACAGCAGGTCGAACAGCGTGACCACCATGACCAGCGTTCCGAGCGTGATCGCGCCGGTCGACACGCGCCACGCGCCGACGGCGACGAGCGCCACCGCCGTGAGCGAGGGCAACGTCTCGAGCGCCGGCTCGAATCCCGCGCGGATCTGTCCGGCGCGGACGCGCTCCGTCCGGAGGGCCTCCGCGCGCTCGCGCAGCCGCTCGGTCTCCGCGTCCTCGCGGCCGAGCGTCTTGACGACCAGCGCGCCGTCGATCGACTCGTGCGCGACGGCGGAGACCTCGCCGATCCGCTCCTGCGCGCGCTGGGCCGGCTGCTGCATTCGGCGCGCGAACGAGCGGTTCATCAACGCCAGCGCCGGAAACACGAGCAGCCCGAGGAAGAACAGGTACGGGTCCGCGACGCCAAGCACGACCAGCGCGAACGCGACGAGGAAGACGACGCCGACCGCGAACGGCACCGGATAGAGGACGTCGATCGAGGCCTCGACGTCCGCCTCCATGTGCGCGAGGAGCTCGCCGGTCGGCGTGGCGCGGTGGTACGCCAGCGCGAGGTCGCGGTACCGGTCCGAGACGCGGTCTCGCAGCGACGCCCCGACCGCCGATCCGAACACGCCGCTGAAGTACCGGCGGATGCCGATGCCGGCCGCGCGCACCGCCGCGAGCGCGATGATCACGCCGGCGGCGAGCCAGACGCGGGACGCCGGAACGCCGCCCCGGAACGCCGGCCGGATCACCTCGTCGGTGACGCGGCCGAGCGCGACCGTCACCGAGATCGAGCCGACCGCGAAGACGAACGCGCCCGCCACCGAGATGAAGAACGGTCTCGGGTGCGCCCGGATGTGGGACACCACCAACCGCATGCCGCGGCCGAACAGACCGCGCGACGGTTCCTCGGCGAGGAGTTCGGCCATGCCGGTATCTTCGCAAGCGGTGTCCACCCGGCCGGCGCCGCAGGCTCCGGCGCACGTCCGACCGACGGGAGCATGCGATGGCGACGTACCGGATCGAGGCCGAACCGACGTTCGTGCAGGACGACGACCGCGCGCCCGTTCCGGGCCACTACGTGGCCGAGTTCGTCACCGAGGACGGCGCCCTCGTGGCTCGCTTCCTCACGGACAAGGGGCACGCGGAGGTCCTCCGCGCGATGGAGTTCGGCCCGGCGACGCTGTCGGCGGAGGAGTTCGAGACGCACACGGTCGAACCGGATCTCGACGCGCTCGTCCGGCGGATGAGCAAGGAGGGCGGCGAGGGCGCCTGAGCGGGTCGGGAGCGGACCGGTCGGCGGACGCTCAGCCGCAGCCGCACGCCCCGCCGCACCCGCATCCGCCCGGCGATCCGGCGTCGGCCGCCGGCCGCGTGGTGAGGAACGAGAATCTGCGGCGGATCCGATCCGATCCGCACGAGGGACACGCCACCGCGGTGGCGACGTCCGAGGCCATCGGACGCCGCTCCTCGAAGCGTCGCTCGCACGCGAGACACACGTACTCGTAGCTCGCCATCGCGGCAAGGATACTCGCGACCGACGACGCGCTAGGCTGCGGCCGTGCCGACCCGACGTTCCGCCACCGCGGCCGAGCTCGGCCTCATGCGCGGGACCCCGCCGTTTCCGCCGGACCGGCTGGTCACGCTCGATAACTGGCAGGATCCGCCGTTCAACCGCTGGGGCTTCCAGCACGTCCGCGACCTGATCCCCACCGTGCGGATCGGGCGCGGCGACGGACCGGTGTGGCGGCTCCCGCGCGACGAACGCGACCTGTCGGGGATGACGGTTCGGGCCGAGCGCCGGCGTGTGCGCCTCGACACCCTGCTCGATCAGACGTACACCGACGCGTTCATCGTGCTGCATCGCGGTCGGATCGTGTTCGAGCGGTACTCCAACGGGATGACGCCGGACACCACGCACCTGCTGATGTCCGTGTCGAAGTCGGTCACCTCGACCGTGGTCGGGATCCTCGCCGGCCGGGGCGCGTTGGCACCGTCGGACCTCGTGACGGACCACGTCCCGGAGCTGGCCGGAACCTCGTTCGACGGCTGCACGGTGCGCCACCTGCTCGACATGCGCGCGGGAACGCGGTTCGACGAGGACTACGAGAACCTCGACGCGGACGTTCGGGTGTACGAACAGGTCTATCTGTGGCGGCCGCGGACGCGTCACGACCTTCCGGCGGACGCCACCTCGTACTTCGCGACGTTGTCGAACGCTCGCGAGCACGGCGGTCCGTTCGAGTACCGCTCGGTGCTGACGGACGTCCTCGGCTGGGTGGCCGAGCGCGCCGGCGGCGCGCGCCTGCCCGAGCTGATCGAGCGCGAGCTCTGGCGGCCGATGGGCGCCGAGTTCGACGCCGAGATCACCGTCGACGCGCACGGCAACGCGATGGCCGACGGCGGCATGTGCTGCACGCTTCGGGACCTCGCTCGGTTCGGGCTGCTGATGGCGCGCGGCGGCCGCCGCGGGCGCGATCGGATCGTCCCCGAGGCCTGGATCCGCGACGTCCTCACGCCCGATCCCGACAGCGAGTCCGCGTTGCTGGCGGATGAGGAGTCCGCGCGCGAGCTTCCGGGCGGCTACTACCGCGATCAGTGGTGGGTCGCGAGCGCCACGCGGCCGAACTACTACGGCGTCGGGATCAACGGGCAGCTCGTGTTCGTCGACGGCCCGACCGACGTGGTGATCGCGAAGTTCTCGACCTGGCCGGAGGCGTACACGCTCGACCACGCGATGCCGACGATGACCGCGTGCCGGGACCTCGCGCGACAGCTCGCGGACGCCGAGCCCGTCACGCGCCGCCGAGCAGCTCGCCCTGGCCGATCACGATCGGGCCCGTCCCGACGCGCCGGCCGTTGACCTTCGCGCCCGGCTTGGACGGGATGAGCTTCAGCCTGGAGAGCCCGTCGGCGACCTGCACGTGGATCAGACCGGGCTCGGGATACGGCTGCGGCTGCAGGCCGCCGTAGTAGTACGCAAGGATCCGGTCCGCGCCCCAGCCGAGCTTCGCCTTGCCGTACGCACCCCACTGCACCATCCCGACGCCGTGTCCCCAGCCGCGGCCGGTGACCGTCACGCCGCCGCGACCGGAGGACACGGACAGCCAGATCGACGGGATCGTGGACGGAAGCGACCCCGGATAACGGCCGGGCTGTCGGCACGGCGCCTGCGCGTTGATCGCGTCGCGGAACTCCCCGACCGAGATCGAGCGCGACCGGCCTCCGCCGGCGACGGACAGCGAGCCGTTCCGCGCGAGCACTCGGGCGATCGGCACACCCGCGGGCCAGTCGCCCGCCGCGGCGAGGAACGTCGCGAGGTCGTCGTACGGGATCGTCACGCTCCAGCGCGAGACACTCGAGGCGCCGTCGTCGCGCTCGAGGACCGGACGCAGGTACGGCAGCGGCGCGCTGCCGAACACGTCCTCGTTGCCGTACGTGTGCCCGTTCGAGGTCGAGAAGTACACGGTGTCGGCCGGCCGTCCGTCGAACAGCAGGACCTGCCCCCGGGTGCTCCGCACCGCGCGCCACCAGCGTCGGACGTCGCCGACGGCGCCGACCGGCAGCCCGCCGTAGACCTGGCACGACGACGTAGCGCAGATCGGCGTGTCGAGCCGCTCCCCCTCCTGGCCCCTCCAGCTCGTGCTCGCGAGCGCGTAGCTCCGGGCCGCGACGACCTGCGCCTGCAGCGCCGCCATCGGCCACGACGGCGGCATCTCGGCGATGCCCTCGAGGTACTGCTCGAACGGCAGCGTCACGGTCAGCGACAGCGTGCCGTCGCTCGCGCGCTTGATCGTGAGCAGGCCGGGATACCGCGCCTGCAGGTGCGGCTGATGGAACCGCTTGCAGCTCGAGTCGATGTGCGGATACGAGCCTCGCACCAGGAGCGATCCGCCGCGGTGCGGGGCGATCACGCGGATCGTCGTTGACGCGCGCGGCGACGGCGACCCGCTCGACTGCGTCGCGCCCGGCGATCCCGCCGCGCGCGTCGCCGGGTCGGTGTCGCCCGACGAGGTGCACCCCGTGGATGCGACGAGAACGAGCGCGACCACGGCGGCGACCCGGGGGAACCGCATCGCTCGACGCTAGCACTCGGGCCCCCGAACCCGGCCGCGACACCGGTTCGACACATCGTCGTCCCCGGGCTAGCGTCCGAGAGCTCGCGGAACCAGTCGCACGAGAGGAGGGGACTCGATGCGTGGACGCAGGTTCGTGACGTCCGCGACGTTCGTGATCGCGCTCGCGTGGGCGCTGACACCTGCCGGAACGGCGACCGCCGGCGGCGGCGGGTTCGTCACCGCTCACCGCGCGCTCCTCGTCGCGCTGCAGCCCGGCGTCGCGGTGCAGCCGATCCTGACGACCGGCGATACGATCGGCACCGGCCGGCGTGCGTATCAGATGTCCGGCGTTCCGGACGGCCTCGGCTGGTACGCCTCCGCACCGGGCGCGTTCGAGGTCTACATGAACCACGAGCTGAACGCGGCGTTCGACCCCTCCGGCGCACGCGTGTCGCACCTGACGGTGGACGCCGGCGGCGGCGTGACGGCGGCCGAGTACGTCATCGACGGCACCGAGGGCTTCGAGTGGTTCTGCTCGGCGACGCTGACGATGATCGGCTCGGGGCCCTGGTACACGGCCGGGGAGGAGTCGAAGCACTCGTCGAGGCTGGGTGTCGCGTTCGGGATCAAGGCGACGACGGGGCGGGTTCGGACCATGCCGTGGTTCGGCCACTTCGGTCACGAGAACGTCGTGCCGGTGAAGGACGTCGCGAAGGCGTTCGTCGGGCTGTCCGAGGACGGCTTCAGGGAGGACTCGCAGTACTTCGCGTACGTCGCGCGGTCATTCGGGAAGGCGTTCTCCGGCAACGGCGGGGCGCTCCGCGTGTGGGTGCCGAACCACTCCGTTCCCGACGGGGATCCCTCGTCGAACGACATCCGGCCGGGCGACACCGTCCGCGGCCACTTCGTCGTCGTCCGACATGCGCAGGAGCTCCGACCTCACGTCCTCGAGAACCGCGTCCAGGCGCTCGGCGCGTGGGACTTCGACCGGGTCGAGGACCAGATCGAGGACCCGACGCACGCCGGACGGATGTACTTCTCGGAGACCGGCCGGGCACACGCCTACGCGCCGCACGGTCGGATCTATCGACTGCAGGTGGATCCCGATCGTCCGACCCACGCGACGCTGTCGATCCTGCTCGACTCGCGCACCGGGGACGACATCGTCAGCCCGGACAACCTCGGGGCCTCGTCCTCGACGCTGATGATCCAGGAAGACCGCAACTGGAAGCACTCGGGCTACAACCGTGTGCTGGCCTACGACCTCGCGAGCGGCACGCTGACGCCGGTCGCGCGCGCCGATCCGACGGAGGGGATCGTCGAGGATCACGGGCCCGGCGCGTGGGAGACGAGCGGGATCGTCAGCGCCGAGGACGCGTTCGGGGCGGGGACCTGGCTGCTCGACGTGCAGGCGCACTACACCCACATGCACGTGCCGGGCCGGTCGCTCGTGCCCGACAGCGCGAGAGGCGAGGGCGGACAGCTGATCCTGCTCACCGTGCCCGGAACGTGAACCGAACGCCGACGACGTCCGGCCGAGTGAGCCGGACCGGCAGGACGTGCCGAACGCCGTTCCGAGACGAAGGAGGAGTGCCTCGGGTCGGTGGAGCTACGAGCGGAACAGGTCGAACGCGATCCGGGCGAGCTCCTCGGTCGCGTAGACGCTGACGACGACGCCCGGGCGCGACGACAGCTCGCTCGAGCGCTCCGGCGTGGTCCGAAGCAGCAGCACGACCTCCAGGCGGTCTATCACCTGGAGGTCGGGGTCGTTGGCGAGATCGAGAACGTCGCCGGCGAGGACGACGAAGCGGTCTTCCCCCACCTGTGTTGCATCGGCGCGCGCCGACGGCCGGCGCATCGATCCGAAGACCGTTTCGCCTCTCGGCCGGACCTTCGGCGGCACCCCCGGGCGGCCGCGACCATCCGTCTCGTGGACTACGGCGCGCGCCGGCCTCGCGGCTCGGCCGCGCGGGCGGCCGATCGTCGGCCTCGGCCCGTTCTCAGCGCTCGCGCAGCGGCGGGAACGAGGCGCGAAGGCCCTCGGCGACGACCTGGAACAGCGGAACCGGCTCGCTGAGCCCGGACAACCGGCGCCGGCCGAGGCTCCTGAGCCTGACGCCCTCGGGCGTCGACGACCCGAGCGCGTTCTTGGTCGCGCCGGACACGACGACCTGTCCTCCGTGCCCGACGCCGCAGACGCGCGCCACGGTACTGAGCGCGACGCCGACGTAGCCGTTCTCGGTCAGCGTCGGCCG
>JBKPTC010000008.1:0-5687 GCA_046735355.1 bacterium | reverse complement strand
CGACGCCGCCCGCGTGAGGAGCGCGCCGAGCTCGGCCGCCGTTCCCCATCGCTCGCGCGCGGCGCGAAGCGCGGCGGTCGCCTCGTCGCACCGTCGAGTCACCTCGGCGGCGGCCTCGATGCGCGCCGACCGAACCGCCTCGGCTTCGGCGAGGTCCGCGCCGACGTCGACGAGGACCGCCGCCGCGTCGGACAGGCCTTCGGCGATACCCGAGATCTCCGCGGCGGCGGCGCGGAGCTCCGCGATGGAGCGCTCCGTCTCGGACCAGCGCTCGGCCAGCGCGCGGATGTTCGTCTCGATGTCGGCCGCGCGCGCGTCGGCCTCGGCGGCCTCCTTCGCGACGCGCTCGGCCTCGGCGACCGCGTCCGGCGTCACCCCCGCGTACTCGCGCTCGAGCAGCCGCGCACGGGTGTCGGCCTCGAGCTGCGCCTCACGCCGGATGTCGCCGGCGCGTCGCGCGAGCCGGCCGAACAGGTCGAGGCCGAGCAGCTCCGTGAGGATCTCCCGGCGCTTGCGCGCATCGCCGACGAGGAACTCGGCGAACCTGCCCTGCGGCAGCAGCACGGTCCGCGTGAACGCGTCGTAGTCGAGCCCGATCGCCTGGGCGATGCGCGCGTCGACGTCGCGCACGCGATCGGCGCCGTCGCCCGCCTGCTGCCAGTCCGCGCCATCCCACGTCTCGAGCAGGATCCGCGTCTGGCCACGCGCGAGCGCCGAACGGGTGACGCGGAAGCGGTCGTCGCCGACCTCGAACTCCAACAGCACCGACAGCCGCGGCTGACCTTGGCTGATGAACTGCCCGGCCTGCCTGCCCACCCGGTCGATCGTCCCGAACAGCGCGTACGTCATCGCGTCGAGGATCGACGTCTTCCCGGATCCGGTCGGCCCCGCGATCGCGAACAGATCGAGCGAGGTGAAGTCGATCACCTGCTTCTCGCGATAGGCCGTGAACCCCTCCAGCTCGAGCCGGAGCGGCCTCATCCCGCCGCCTCCGTCTCGAGCTCGAGCACCTCGTCGAACACGCCGAGGAGCTCGTCCGGCGGCTCGGCCGCGTGCTGCGCGCGGTAGTACGCGACGAACTGCTCACGTGGGTGCAGCGACGACACCGGCGGCGAGTCGTCCGCCGCGTCGTCGCGGTCGTAGACCAGGTGCACGTCGAGCACGTTCGGAAGCTCGTCGCGGATGCGGTCGGCGATCCCGGGAACCGGTCCGTCGGTCTGCACGAACACGCGGAGGAAATCGTCGCCGAGCTCCGCGCCCATCCGCAGGACGTCGTCGAGCGGACCATGCACGTCCCGGAGGTTCCTGCCCGCCGTGATCGGAACCTCCTCGACCTTCGCGGGCTTTCCCGCGACGACGTCCACGACGGCGACCGACTTCCGTTGCCCCGCCTCGCCGAAGTCCAGTTGGAGCAGCGACCCGGCGAAGCGCGCCGGCGCCGGCGATCCCTTCACGGGTTGGGCCAGATGCACGTGTCCGAGCGCGATGTAGGAGACGTGTCCGGGCAGCCGAGACGGCGGCACCGCGTACGCCATCCCGATCGTGATTTCCCGCTCGCCGCCTCCGGGCGTGACGAGCGCGCCGTCGGTGAACAGATGGCCGAGCACGACGGATGCGCGTCCCGGCGTGAAGCCGGCGGCCATCGCCGACAGGAGCTCGCCCATCCCCTCCGCGTACGACTGGAACCACGTCGCCGTCGACTCGAACAACGCGGCGGCGTCGCCGAACCGCCGTTCCGGAACGAACGGAACGCACGCGACCTCGGCGAGCTCGGAGCCGTCCCGCGACGGCACGACGCGGATCCCTCCGGCATCGGGCGGCATGACGCGGGCGACGGCGTCGATGCCGAGCGGGCGCAGGAGCCGGCCGAACGCGTCGAGCCGCGCCGCCGAGTCGTGGTTGCCGGGGATGACCACGACCCGGATACCGGCCTCGCTCAGCCGCAGCAACGCGTCGAACACCGCGGCGTCGGCCTCGGGTGAGGGCGCTCGATGCTCGTACACGTCGCCCGCCACGAGGACGGCGTCGACGCCTCGATCGACCGCGATCGCGACGACGTGCTCGAGCGCCGCCGCGTGCTCGTCCATGCGGGAGCGCCCACGGATCGCCTTGCCGACGTGCCAGTCGCCGGTGTGCAGGAAGCGCACGGGCCCGCTAGTCCCCCTCGAACCGCTCGAACACCGCGCCGGCCTCCGCGCGAGGCGTCGCCTCGTCGGCGCGCGTCGCCCACGACGGGAAGGGGAAGCGGATCTGCAGCGGCACCGGGATGTGGGGCTGCTGGAGGATCATCGAGCCGGGCTTCAGGATCGACGCCCGAGCGCGGGTGACGGCGGGCAAGAACCCGTACTCGCTGCGGTTGGCCTCGGCGGTGTCGAGCCTGCCCACCACACGGAAGGCGCTGTTCGCGATGATCCGGCGCTCCACCTCGCTGGCCGTCTGCTCGGCGCCGATCAGGACCATCCCGAGCGAGCGGCCGCGCTCGGCGACGTCGAGCAGCACCTCCTTGATGGGGCTCCATCCCTCGCGCGGCGCGTACCGGTTGAGCTCGTCGACGACGAGGAACGCGAGCGGCTCGCGGCGTCCCATCCGCTCCTTGTGCTCGAACAAGCGCTTGATGACGACGCCGGTCACGAACCGCTTGGCGCGGTCGTGCAGGTTGTGGATGTCGATGACGGTCACCTGGTTGGCGTCCCAGTCGATCCGGTGGCGCTCGGGATGCTGCGCCTGCCGCCCCCAGATCAGATGGCCCATCCGGAACCGCGCGGCGTCGAGCCGCCGCAGGAAGGCCGCGACGGTCGCGTCGCTCACCCGTCCGCGCCACGGCGAGCCGTCGGCGTCGACCTCGGTCGCGATGATCTCGCACAGCTGCGCGAAGTCGTTGACGGGATAGCCGGAGAACAGCACGGTCGCATCCGAGTCCGGATCGTCCTCGCACTCGCGGTCGAGCGAGGACTCGACGCGCGCGACCAGGTCGGCGATCTGCGAGCGTTCGTCCTCGGCCTCGGCGAACATGAACCGCAGGAACCTCTCGCGGACGAACTCGCGGATCGTCCAGTAGTACGCCGTGGCGCCCTCGGACCGGCCCTCGACCTGCGGGATCGCCTCGCCGTTCGCGTCGGCGCGGACCGGTGCCCACAGCCCGACGCTCTCGAACGCGCCGGCGGGCAGCCCGAGACGCGCGTACTCCTCTCGGTCCTCCTCCGTCAGCCGCGCGTTCGGCGTGTCGAGCCACAGCAGATCCTCGCCCTTGACGTTGAAGACGATCGCCTTGGTGTTGGCCGCGTACGGACCGAGCGCGTCGGAGTGGAACAGCGAGTAGAGGAGGAACAACGCGTACGTCGTCTTGGTCGCGACGCCCGAGATACCGCTGATGTTGACGTGCGCGCCGCGCGAGCCGTCGAGGAAGTCCAGGTCCAGGAACACCGGCTCGCCGTCGCGCGTCACCCCGGCGGCCAGGCGACGCTCCATCTGATCGAAGTACAGCGCCTGATCGCGGTCCAGGCCGTGGGCGCGGAACGCGGCGAGCCCGGGCATCGGCGGCACGAAGATCTCCGGCTCGAACCGCGTGGCCACCACCTCCGCCGCCACGGCGGTGTCGGCGGGCAGGACGCCGCGGTCGATCAGGAAGACGTCGCTGTCGAACTGCGCCCCCTCGTGCCGCGCGCGGACGTCCTGGACGATGCCCGCGATGCGGACGCTTCCGCGTCCCGGCACGTCGGTGTCGACGACGACGGCGTCGTCGAGCTGGAGGTACGCGTCCGCCGAGACGCCGACCCAGAACGTGAGCGGCGTCGAGTCCTCGGTCCCGAGGACCATGCCGACGTGCTCGCTCGCGGGGTCCACGACGCTCACCGAGCGGCCACCCTACGGGAGGCGGCCGGCACGGGCGCCGATTGGCTGGTCAGCCACCCGACGAGCGCGCGGCGCACGAGCGCCCGGTGTCCCATCCGGTGTTGCAGGTAGGTCTCGAGCGCTCCGACCGGCGCGAGGTTCTGCGGATATCGGGGATCGGTGGTCCGGCCGGCGAACCGGGGCAGTAGCGCCGTCACGCGGTCGGCGAGCGCGCGCGCCTGTTCGAGCCCGATGCCGACGCGAACCTCGCAACGGACGACGCCGGCGTGGTCGTGCCACTCCGGGCGGACGGCGCACAGCCGTGCGTACCACGCGAACCGGCCGAGCGGCTCATCGGGCTTCGCGAGGCCGAACAAGGGCGTCCGCTCACCCGCCGACAGTCGTGCGACAAGCACCTCCTGCTCGGGAACGAGGTACGCGCGAGCCCATCGCTTGACCACCCCGACGACGGGGCTCTCGGTCGGCTGCTGCGACGTCCACCGGCCGTCGGCGAGCACGAGCTCGCCGGGCTCGGCCGCGGCCTCGATCGCGAGCTGCGACTCGGCCGTCTGCATCTCCTTCTGCAGGCGGTGCAGCGGATCGTCCGGCTCGGCGCCCGGGTCCGTGACGGCCCGGTACACGAGCTCGGTCGAGCCCGCGTGGACGCGCACGTCCTCGCGCTCGAGCCGCGACCCGAGGACGAGCGCGCGCCGGACCACGTACCGACCGAACGCCGCCCGTCCGTCCGTCCTGACGGTTCCCGCGGCGTACGTTCCGAACATCGCATGCCCGCGACGGTCGCCCTCGGTCGCGATGAGACGCTGCTCGACGCGTCGGACGCCGTCGACGAACCAGACGGGCCCGTCGGGGGCGGGATCCGGGTGGATCGGGTGCTCCCAATCCTGCGTCTCGACGAAGGGCTCGGCCCGGGCGGGCGGCTCGTCGAGCACCGCCTCGAACCCCATCCCGTGGTCCGGCGTCCAGGGGTCGGCGCGCAGCACCAGCACCGCCGCAGGATACCGGCGCCCTCGGACACGCCCAAGAACGTGCGTGGGGCATCGCGGCGGCTCGTGGAGCGGCGTCGACATCGCGCACACGCGCTCGGTGCCGGACTCCACCTTCGGGCCGATTCTGCCGATAGACGCGGAAGGCGATCGAGCTCCGGGGGGCAAGCGTGCGTAGCGTCGGGTCGGCGGCTCGGAGAGGGCCGCGGGGCAAGCGGGCGGCCCTGGGGGTCGTGCTCGCCGGCGCCGCCGCCTTTTCGATCGTTCGCGCCGAAACCGTCCGTGCGACCGCGATCGGCGACGCCGCCGCCGACGCCCGTGTCGTGGCCCAGACGAGCCTCGCACCGCTGTTCGACGAGGCCGACCTGTCGAGCCCGATCGTCCGGAACCGGTACGACAGCGTCGCCCAGGCGGTCAAGCGATCGGTCGAGGACACCACCGACATCGACCGCGTGATCGTGTGGTCGGAGATCGGCCGCGTGATCTACGCCGACGACGAGGATCTCGTCGGAACACGGCCGACCTACATCAGGGACTTCGTGTACGACGTCGCGAACGGCACCGCGCAGACGAAGGTCGAGGCCGGGTCGCTCAAGACGTTCACGCCGATCTGGCGTCAGCCAGGCGGCACGGTGGCGGTGGCGGAGCTGGATCAGCCCGTCGGACCGGTCGTCGGCACGCAGGGCCGCATGCTGACGCTCGCGGCGCTCGTCCTGGGCCTCGGCTCGCTGGTCTGTTGGGCCCTATTCGCGGCGACGTGGCGCTCGGCGTCGGCCTCGACGCCGGTTCGGCCGGCCGTCGGCGGCCCCGGGCGCGTGGCGCCGAACGGCGCCCAGGCGCTCGGCCCCGTGA
>JBKPTC010000007.1:0-56204 GCA_046735355.1 bacterium | reverse complement strand
GTGCAGTACCTCGCGCCGGAACAGCTCCAGGGCGAACCCGCCGACCCGCGGACGGACCTGTACTCCCTCGGCGTCGTCGGCTACGAGCTGCTGACGGGCCGCGTGCCGTTCGACGGCGAGACGCAGATGGCGATCGCGTACCGGCACCTGCGCGATCGCGTGCCGCGCGTCTCGGCGAGGAACCCCGCCGTGCCCCAGGGCCTCGACGCCTGGGTGGCGTCGATGACCGAGAAGGACCGCGAGCTTCGTCCCGAGTCCGCGTCGGAGGCTCGCCGCGATCTCCTGTCCGAGGTCCCTTCGCTTCCGCCGTCGGCGCCGCTCGCCGAGCTCGTCACCGTTCCGGCCGAGCCCGCCGATGACCAGGGCGCGGTGCCGTCGTTCGCCGGCGCCGACACCATCACGATCTCGCGCGTCGAGTCGCGGCGCTCCCGTCGGCGGGGCCGCACGATCGTCGTCGTGCTCCTGCTCGTGGCCGGGCTCGCCGCCGGCGCGTGGGGCGCGTGGACGTACCTCGTGCCGCACACGGTCGCGGTCCCGCTCCTGGTCGGAACCGACATGACGGCGGCCGAGCACCGCCTGTCGGACCTCGGGTTGGCCGTGCGCACCGCGAAGGGCCATTACTCGAAGGCGATCCCGGCCGGGCACGTGCTACGAACGCAACCCGCGGCGGCCACCGACGTCGACGAGCACGCGACCGTCACGCTCGTGCCCTCGCTCGGACCGCCGCCCGTCGAGGTCCCCGATCTGCTCGGGAAGACGGTCGATCAGGCCCGCGCGCTGCTGGCCGACGCGCATCTGAAGCTCGGCGACGTCACCCCGCGGTTCAGCGCCCGGTTCGACGACGGCCGCATCGCACGCGTCGACGCCGACGCGCGCGAGCCGTGGGGCTCGGCGGTCGACGTCTGGGTGAGCAAGGGCCCGAAGCCGGTTCCGGTGCCGAAGGTCGTCGGCAAGAGCATCGACGAGGCGCACCGGCTGCTCGATGCCTGGAACGTCACGGTCGTGCAGAAGTTCTCCGAGACGGTCCCGCGCGACCACGTGATCTCGACACAGCCCAAGGCGGGGACCGAGGTCCAGCCGGGGCAAACCGTCACGGTCGTCGTCTCGCTCGGGCCGCAGAACTTCGCGATGCCGGACGTCGTCGGGATGGCCAAGGACGCCGCCATCGCGCAGTTACGCGAGCTCGGCCTCCGGGTCGGCGTGGTACCGATCCCCGGCGGGAACGGTGACGGCGTGGTGAGCACGCTGCCGACCGCCGGAACCACCGTTCGCTACGGGCAGACGGTCACGCTGTACGTCGCGTGAGGATCGGCGCGCACATCCGAACGCCCGGAGGGCTTCGGACGGCCGTCGCGAGCGCCCGAGCGGTCGGGGCCGACGCCGCGCAGTTGTTCATCTCCAACCCACGCGCGTGGGCGGGCCCTCGCCCGGAGACGGCCGAGACGTTCGGAGCGCAGTGGCGCGAGGGCGCCGTGGGCCCGCTCTTCGTCCACGCCCCGTATCTCGTCAACATCGCGTCGCCGAACCCGGAGTTCGTGGCCAAGTCCCTGGAGCTCTGCCGGCGCTCCGTGGTCGCGTGCGCGATCGCCGGAGCGGAGGGGTTCGTCGTGCACGCGGGATCGGGCGGGCCCGGCGAGCGACGCGACGCGGTCGAGCGCGCGGCCGCGGCGCTTCGCCTGATCCTCGAAGAGACCGAGGGCACCAACCTGATCGTCGAGCTCATGGCCGACACCGCGGGGGCGGTCGCGTCGACCTGGCCCGAGGCCGCCACGCTGTTCGAGCTCGTCGGCGACGCGCGGCTGCGGCTCTGCGGCGACACCTGCCACCTGTTCGTGACGGGCTACGCGCTCGACACGCCCGACGGCGTCGACGCGTGCTTCGGCGAGCTCCGCTCCGCCGGCCTCGCCGACCGGCTCGAGCTGATCCACGCGAACGACGCGAAGTTCCCGCGCGGCTCCCGGCGCGATCGGCACGAGAACGTGGGCGACGGCGAGATCGGTCTCGACGGGTTCGGCGCGATCCTGCGTCAGCCCGAGGTCGCGGACATCAGCGTGGTCGTGGAGACGCCGCACGGCGGCGAGGCGCACCGGCGCGACATCGAACGGCTCCGCTCCGTGGCCCCGTGAACGCGACCCGACGGGCTCGGTACCGCTGGCGCTACGGTTCCATCTCGGCGCCCGGACCCTCCTGGTACGAGTAGCGTTCCTCGCGCCACGGGTCGGCGTGGATGTGATACCCGCGCACCTCCCAGAACCCGCGCTTGTTGTGCGCGGCGAACTCGAGCCCGCGGAGCCACTTGGCGCTCTTCCACGCGTACCGCTTGGGAACGACGAGCCGCAGCGGAAACCCGTGCTCGGGCGTGAGGTCCTCGCCGTCGTGCGCCCACGCGAGCAGGACGTCGTCGTCTTCCATCGCGCGAAGCGACAGGTCCGAGGCGTAGCCGTAGTCGCAGTGCGTGATGACGTATTTGGCGTCGGCCGTCGGCTTGGCCCGCTCGATGATCGTCTTGAAGGGCACGCCGGTCCACGTGTTGTCGAGCGTGGACCAGCCGGTGACGCAGTGCATGTCGGCCGTGAGATCGACCGGCCCGAGATCCTTGAGCTCCTGGTACGTGAGGCGGAACGGATTCTCGACGAGGCCCGACACCTCGAAGTCCCACTCGGACTCGTCGAACACCGGGATCGGGCCGTAGTGCAGCACCGGCCACGACTTCACGAGCCGCTGACCCGGCGGAACGCGCTTGGCGACCTCCTCCGGATACCGCTGGCCGAACAACCTCATCGACTCCTCCCCGCTCCGCGCCTCAGGCCGCCGCGACGATTTTCCGCCACGCGCCGAGGGCCGTCTCGACGTCCTCGTCGGAGACGTCGACGTGCGTCACCATCCGCAGGCGACCGCCCTGGATCGTCGAACCGATCCCGAGCGAGGCGAGCCGCCGGACGGCCTCGAGCGTCGACATCCCCGCCGGTTCGGTGTCGACGAGCACCATGTTCGTTTCAACGGACGCCGGATCGAGCGAGCCGGGAACGATCTCGGCCACGCCCTCGGCGAGCCGCCGCGCCCGCTCGTGGTCCTCATGGAGACGCGCCGGGCCCTGGTCGAGCGCGATCAGGCCGGCGGCCGCCATGATGCCGGCCTGTCGCCACGCGCCGCCGATCAGGATCTTGATCCGCCGCGCCTCCGGCATCAGCTCTGCCGAGCCGCACAGCAGCGAGCCGATCGGGGCGCCGAGCCCCTTGGAGACGCAGAACATCATCGTGTCCACCTCGGCGCAGTAGTCGACCACCTGCGTCCCCGTCGCGGCCGCGGCGTTGAAGATCCGCGCGCCGTCGAGGTGCATCGGGATCCCGCTCTCCTGCGCGAGCTTCCGGTACGCGCGAAGGTCGTCGATCGCCATCACGTGTCCACCCGTGGCGCCGTGCGTGTTCTCGACGGCCAGCAGGTCGATCATCTCGACGTCGTAGTACTCGTCCGGCTCGAGCGCGGCCGCGACCTGCTCGTGCGTCACCTGGCCGCGCGCATCGCCGTGCATCGTCCGGTACGCGATGCCGGACAGCACCGCCGACGTCATCACCTCGGTCGTCGCGACGTGCGCGTTGGCCTCCGCGACGACGAGATGGCCGGTTCCTCGAAAGTGCAGCCGGAGCCCGATCTGATTGGCCATCGTTCCGGTCGGAACGTAGAGGGCGGCGTCCTTGCCGGTGATCTCGGCCGCGCGTTCTTGGAGCCGGTTGACGGTGGGATCGTCGCCGTACCAGTCGTCGCCGACGTCGGCCTCGGCCATCGCGCGGCGCATCGCGGGCGAGGGCGTCGTGACGGTGTCCGAGCGGAGATCGACGCGGAAGCGGCTCATCGGCCCGCAAGTATAGGAACCGTAGCGCGTCGGATGGGCCGCGACGTCGGGGGGTCCGCTTCGATCGTGAGGATCGTGGAGCCGGGGGGCGTTCAGACCGCCGTCGCAACCGGCGGGCCCCGATCGTCGAGCGCGCTCCCGTCCGGCCTCGTGAACGCGGGCCGTCCGCGCTCGATCCGCAGCCCGAACCGCCCGTGCACCATCCGGTGATGTGGCCGGCAGAGCAGCACCAGGTTCTCGAGCGCCGTCGGTCCCCCGTCGGCCCAATGGACGACGTGGTGGGCGTCGCACCATCCAGGCGGCCGGTCGCACCCCGGGAAGCGGCAGCCGCGGTCTCGAACGACGACGGCCCTTCGCATCGCCGCCGGCACCACGGGCGTCCGGCGTCCCATTTCGACCGGCGCGGAGCCGCCCGCGACGATGACGCGATTGACCGACGCGTCGCAGGCGATCCGCCGCGCGTCGTCGGCGACGAGCCGGCCCGCGTCGTCGAGGTCGCATCGCCGCCCGGCGCGCGCCTCGAGCGTCTCGAGGTCGACCGTGACCGTCAGGTGGGGGCGCTCGCCCGCGATCGACGCCCGGTTGGCGCCGTCCATCCACTGATGGCAGATCTCGCCGAGGGCGTCGGCTCGGCGCTGCGGTGCCGTCCGACGGTCGGCCGCGCTCCGCGAGGCGGCGGCGACGGTGCGGAGCGCGGTCAGGACGACTTGCCCCGTCTCGGGATCGAGGTCACCGTCGACCCGAACCATCCCGTCGAGCGCGGGCGAGACGTGCAGCCGGCGCGCGTCGCGCCTGCGGTCCGCGTCCTCAACGGCCCCACGGCGGTCGACGGCCTCGCGCCAGTACGTCAGCGCCGCGTGAAGCTCGCGCACCGGCAGCGACGTCGCGGCCGAGACGAGCGTCTCCTCGACGCGCGCGAACTCCGGCGGACTCGCCTCGCGCGCCGACGCCAGCATGGACGCCGACACCGCCGAGACCTGACCGGTCGAGAGCGCACGCCGGGTGACGGGCATCCGCCGGAGCGACCGAGCCAGGCGAACCTGTTGTCCGGCTACCGACCACGCGATCCGCAGCCGGTGCACGAGCCACGCCGACATCGAGAGATATCCGTCGCGCGCGAACGCCCCGCGCGCGTCGAGCTCGGCGATCCGCCGCAGCCGCTCCGCCTCGAGCGACCGGCCCGCACGCTCGACCTCCTCGAGCTCGCGCTCCACGTCCGGGTCGGACGCGAACCGGAGGTCCTCGGCGGCGAGCTCTTCGATCGCCGATCGCAGGGTGTCCACGGCCGCCGACGGTACCGAACGTCGGGCCTCCGTTCCGTGAGATCCGTCACACGCCATCGGATCCGCCGACGACCGCGAGGACACGGCCACCCGTGGGCGCGGTCCGGCCGCCGCGGCCACGCGCACCGCCACTAGTAGAGGAACATGGGCTTGCCGTCGACGTGCCGGATCTTCGGCCGGTAGTTGTCGACGTCGTAGAGCGCCCCGACGTCCACGCGCTTGACCCCTTGCCGCAGGACGGGAAGCGGCACGTTCACGTAGTTGCCGTTCCGAAGCGCCACGAGACGCCCGAACTGCTGCTCGATCATCAGGTCCGCCGCCATGACCGCGTAGTTGATCGCAACCATCAGATCGAGCGAATCGGGCGACCCGGACCGCATCAGATAGCCGAGCTGTTGGTAGATGATCCCCTCGCCGGTGATCTCCTTCAGCAGCTCGCCGGTCACCTGTCCGACGCCGCCGAGCTTCTTGTGGCCGTACGCGTCCTCGGCGCCGGCCTGGACCATCTCGCCGCCGACCATCGTCGCGCCCTCGGAGATCGTCATCATCGCGTAGCGGCTCGGATTCGACGCCCGATCGCTCACCAGGAATCCCGCCAGCCGCTCGACGTCGAACGGCACCTCCGAGATCACGGCCCGCTCGACGCCGGCCAGGTACGCCGAGATCAGCGACGTCTCGCCGCTGTACCGCCCGAACACCTCGACCACCGCAAGCCGCTCGTGCGATCCGGCGCTCGTGCGGAGCTGATGGATGAAGTTGACGGTGCGCGTGATGGCCGTCGAGAAACCGATGCAGTAATCGGTGCCGTGGACGTCGTTGTCCATGGTCTTGGGGATCGCGATCACGGGATAGCCCTCGTCGTGGAGCCGGAGCGCGAACGACAGCGTGTCGTCGCCGCCGATCGGCAGCATCGCGTCGATGCCGAGCCGCTCCAGGGTCTTGATCGTGTGCCGAGTGTGATCGCGCGGCTGGTCGCCTCCGGCCCCGTCGGCCGTGCCGCGGAGGAACGCCGGCTCGTCCGCGGGCTTCACCTTCGCCGGGTTCGTCCGTGACGTGTGCAGGAACGTGCCGCCGCTGCGATCGATCGTGCGCACCACGTTCGGATCGAGCCGGACGATGTTCCGGGCGATCGAGTCGGGGTCGTCCGGATCGGTCTCGAGCAGGCCCGCCCATCCCCGGCGGATGCCGACGACGTCGTGTCCTTCCTGGACGGCACGGAGCGTCGCCGCCTTGATGCTCGCGTTCAAACCCGGGACGTCGCCCCCGCCCGTCAGGATGCCGACCCTCATCGTGACCTCCCTGTGATCGGGCCTCTGATCGGGCCAGTGTTCGAGCCTGGGATCGGCACCATCGGTTGCGCGTCGCGACGCGCGCCGCGCAACTCCGCGAGGGCGTTCGGCGCGCTCATTCCTCGAAGAACACCTCGGCGATCCGGTACTGCTCCTCGGGCACCGGGCGCACGTTCGCCGCCTCCGAGAGCGCGACGTCGGTGATCGCGTTGCCGCTCACGGCGACCATCCTGCCCCATCCGTACGCCTGCGCGAGGTCGACGGCGGCGACGCCGAAGCGCGTCGCCAGCAGCCGATCGTCCGCGTTCGGAGACCCGCCGCGCTGCACGTGGCCGAGCACCGTGACGCGCGTCTCGTCGCCCGTCGCCTCCTCGAGCCGAGGTGCCAGAACCTGCGCGATGCCGCCGAACCGCGGGAACCCGCGCTCGTCGAGCGGATATTCGGGCAGCTCGAGCGTTCCGGGTTCCGGCATCGCCCCCTCGGCGACCACGACGATCGAGAACGTGTGGCCGCGCATCCGCCGGCGCCGAACGTGCAGGGCGATGTCGTCGATGTCGAACGCGCGCTCGGGGATCAGGATGACGTCCGCTCCCCCCGCGACGCCGGCGTTCAGCGCGATCCATCCGGCGCTCCGGCCCATCACCTCGACGAGCATCAGCCGGCCGTGGCTCTCGGCGGTGCTGTGCAGCCGGTCGATCGCATCGGTCGCGACCTGCACGGCGGTATGGAAGCCGATGCAGAAGTCGGTCCCCTGTAGATCGTTGTCGATCGTCTTCGGGATGCCGACGATGCGGACGCCCTCGTCCGCGAGCTTGGCCGCGGCGCCGAGCGTCCCCTCGCCGCCGATCGCGACGAGCGCGTCGAGCCCGAGATCCTGGACCGTCGAGCGAACCCGACCGATCCCGTCCTCGTGGTACGGATTGGCACCCGAGCTGCCGAGGATGGTTCCGCCGCGCGGCAGGATGCCGGCGACGGCCTCGACGCCGAGCTCGCGGACGTCGCCGTCCATCACGCCGCGCCACCCGTCGCGGAAGCCGAGGACCTGGATCCCCTCGCCGGAGGCGCGCCGCACCACGGCGCGGATCGCCGCGTTCAGGCCGGGGCAGTCGCCGCCGCCCGTGAAGATGCCGATCTTGCGCACGGAGCTCCTTGGCCCGGCCCCCCGAGGGCTCGTTGGCATCGATCCCGACGACACGGACGGCTCCTCAAGTTCGCCGGCCGGTTCGTCGAGGGGATTCTACGTGGGAGCCTGCGCGCTCCCGTGCACGCACGACCCTTCTCGACATGCGAAGCACGGCAACGGCCCTCGTCCTGGCGCTGCTCGCCGCCGTCGTCCTGGCGGCGCCGCCGGCGCGCGCAGACCTCGAGCAGAGGCTCGAGGAGGCCCGCGCCGAGCGCAGCGCCGCGCTCGCCCGCGTCGAGCGGCTGGAAGACGCGTTCGACGTCCTCCTCGAGCGCTTCGAGCGGATCCAGGCCAAGGCCGGACACGCGGCGATCCGCCTGCTGGACCGCTCGCGCGCGGTCGAGGCGGCCGGTGACGCCGCCGCCGCGGCGCGCGAACGGATGCGGCAGCGGGTCCGCACCACGTACGAGCTCGGTCCCGGCTCGATGCTCCAGGCGTATCTCTCGGCCGAGACGTTCGCCGACCTGTCGGTCGCCCACGAGTACACGTCCCACACGCTCGCCTACGACGCCACGGTGGTCGACGCGCTCGGCGCTGCCGAGGCTGCGCTCCTCGAGCGGCAGGACGCCGCCGAGCGCGCCGACGCTCGGCTCGGCGCGCAGCGGCGCAACCTCCGCTCGCTGCTCGACGACATGCGCGGGACGCTGAACCGGGCTCGGCGCATCGCGGACAGGTTCGGTCTGATCGTGCAGCGGCTCGAGGAGCAGCAGCGTGCGATCGACGAGGCCGCGGCCGCGCAGACCGGGCTCGACGCGCTCGGCGTCGGCGCGACCGGCGCCGACCAGACGGCGCTGCTGGCCCTGCTCGGTCCGACGGGCGGTCGGACGTGCACGACGCCGGCGGGGCTCGTCGACACGGGCGAGAGCTTCTCCGGCAACGCCAGCTGGTACGGATGGGACTTCGCGGGGCAGTCGACCGCCGACGGGGCGATCTTCGATCCTCGTCTGTTCACCGCCGCGAACCGATGGCTTCCGTTCGGCACCTTCCTGAAGGTGCACTTCGGCGGCAGGTGCGCGATCGTGCTCGTCAACGATCGCGGCCCGTACGTCGACGACCGGGTCCTCGACCTGTCGATGGCGGCCGCGCAGTACCTCGGCGTCGGCGTGTCGTACGTGACGGCCGACGTCCTCGTCCCGAGAAGCGGCATCCCCGGCTGACGAGGCCGGCCGCTCGAACCCGCCGCCCGGACGGTCGGCCGTTAGAGTGGCCGGCATGCTCGCAGCGCACTGGGGCCTCCTCGAGTTCTTCTTCGCGGGCCTCCTCGGGTTCCTCGTCCTCCTCGTCGGCCTGTTCTTTGTGTTCCTGATCGTCCAGCTCTTCCGCAACCCCGGTCGGCGCCCCCGCCGGCTGTGACGCCGCCGTGAACGCTCCGGTCCTGCCCGGGGCCGAGCCGTACGAGGCCGATGCGGGGCCGCTCGGAATCCTCTTGCTGCACGGCTTCGGCGGGTCGCCGGGGTCGCTCCGCGCCATGGCGCAGTGGTTCGAGGGCCGCGGCGTCTCGGTGCGCCTGCCGAGGCTTCCGGGCCACGGCACGAGCCTCGAGGACATGGCGGCGACCCGGTGGCCGGCGTGGGTCGAGGAAGCGAACGCCGCGCTCGACGGGCTGCTCGAGGGGTGCCGCGCCGTCGGGGTCGTCGGGCATTCGATGGGCGCCGCGCTCGCGCTGCACCTGGCCGCGACGCGCCCCGACGACGTCGCTGCGCTCGCGCTGGCGAACCCGTACCTTCGCGACCGGCGGCTGAAGCTCGTGCCGGTCGGACGGCTGTTCCTGCGGACCACCGCGGCCGGTCACACCGACAGCGCGAGCGGCGCGCGCGATCCCGGCCGATACGACCGCCGGCCGGTGTCCGCGATCGTGACGCTGCGGGCGTTCCTCAAGCGCGTCGATCGCGAGCTCGGCGACGTGCGAGCGCCGATCGCGTTGTTCACGTCGACCGTCGACCACGAGATCCCGCCGGGAAGCGGCGACCGGATCGCGTCACGCGTGTCGTCGACGCGGATCGAACGGATTGAGTGCCCGGACTCGTACCACGCGCTGCCGCTGGATCCTGATGCGCCGATGGTCTGCGAACGCAGTCTGGAGTTCTTCCGCTCCGTGACCGGCATCGAGGCGCCGGCTCGCTGACCCTAGCCGGACTCGACGCGGTCGTTTCGGATCCGTGCCGCGATGTGGTCGAGCCGTTTCGGATCGCCGGCGCTCGGCTCCCATGGCCGGACGAGCGGATCACCGCTCCACCTCGGCACGACGTGGAGGTGGAAGTGGAAGACGTCCTGCCATCCCGCTCGACCGTTCGCCTGGAACAGCGTCAGCCCTTCAGGCGAGAGTCGGTCGTGGAGTCGGCGAGCAACGAGTCCCGTGAGCCGCCAGACATCGTCGGCATCGGCGTCCGCCAGCGTCAGCAGATCGCGCGCGTGAGCCTTCGGCAACACGAGGGTGTGCCCGTCCGTGGCGGGATTGATGTCGAGGATGGCCAAGGACCGGTCTGTCTCGGCGACCCTCCTGCATGGCTCGTCGCCGGCAACGATCGAGCAGAAGACGCATGCGCGGCCCATGGCGGCCGAGCGTACGGCAACGAGCTCAAGCGTGCGGGCGGTCAGATCTCGGGAACGTCGACGACCGCGACGACGGGGCGATGGTCCGACGCCTCGCGGACGTCGGCGCCCTCGGGTACCGCGGCGTCCTCGACGCCGATGCCCTCGGTCACGAACACGTAGTCGATGCGCGCGGTCGGCACGTCGGCCGGGAACGTGAATCCGGCGCCGTCCACGGCGCTCGCCCACGCGTCGACGAACCGCGCTCGAAGCAGTGCGACCGCCTTACCGTCGGGCAGCTCGTTGAGGTCGCCGGCGACGACGGCCGGCGTTCGGGCCGCGCGGACGAGCTCGGAGAGCAGCTCCGCGTGGCGAAGACGCTCCGCGGGCTTCAGCGACAGATGCGTCGCGACGGCGTGCAGCCTGGCTCCGCTGCGCCGGAGATCGGCGACGAGCGCCCCGCGCGGATAGAGCCGGCGGTCCGTCGGGAACCGTCGCTGGAAGCTCGACTCGATGCGCCACGGCGCGCGCACCAGCACGGCGTCCTTGACGCGCCGCCGGAACGGCGACCACGGATCCGCCGCGAGCCCCATGTCGACGGCGCGCGCGAACCGGCGCAGCGCGAGCCGTCCGCCGGTCTCGTTCAGCACCAGCACGTCCGGCTCGAGCGTCGCGACCACGGCGGCGACGCGGGCGAGGCCGTCGCGGAAGCCACGGACGTTGTAGGACACGACGCGAACCCGCATCGGATGCAGCGTAGTTCGGCGCCGCAACGGGCGCCGACGGCGTCACTCGAAGACGATCTGCGTGCCGGCGCGGCCCTCGAGGATCGCCACCGCGGACTCCAGCTCGCCGATCATCGCGCGCGTCCGGCCTCCGCCGGCCCGCACGAAGTCGACGGCCGCCCGAACCTTCGGGCCCATCGAGCCGGCGCCGAACTCTCCCGCCCGCAGCAGCGTCTCAGCGTCGGCGACGGTCATGCGGTCGATCGGCTCGGCGGCGTCGGTTCCGAACCCCCGCATCACGCGGTCGACGTCGGTCAGGATCAGCAGCACCGACGCGTCGACGTCTCGCGCCAGGATCGAGGCCGCGAGGTCCTTGTCGACGACGCCCTCGACGCCGATCAGCCGGGGCCCGTCCTCGACCACGGGAACGCCGCCGCCCCCGGCGGCGATCACGATGACGCCGTCCGCCACGAGACGGTCGATCACCGGCGCCTCGACGATCGAGTACGGAGCCGGCGACGGCACGACGCGCCGCCAACCGCCGTGCGGATCGGGCTTCATCACGTACCGACGCTCGTCGGCGAGCTTGTTGGCCTCGTTCTCCTCGTAGAACGGTCCGACCGGCTTGGTCGGCTCGCCGAACGCGGGATCGTCCGGCCGCACCCTCGTGAGCGTGAGGACGGTCGCCACCGGGCGCTCGGTGCCGCGTTCGAAGAACACGTCGCCGATCGTGACCTGGAGCAGATAGCCGATCTGGCCCTGGCTCTCGGCGCCGCAGACGTCCAGCGGCAGCGGATGCACCCAGCCGCGGGCGGCCTCCTGCTGCAGCAGGATCCGGCCGACCTGCGGACCGTTGCCGTGCGTGACGACGATCTCCCAGCCGGCGTCCGCGACGTCGACGACGCGCTCGGCCGCCCTGCGCGCCGAGGCGTACATGTTCTCGAACGTGTCGTCGTCGCCGCGCCGGAGCAGCGCGTTGCCGCCCAACGCGACGACGACGCGCTCCATCCCGGACGCCCCCACGCCGTCCGCCCGTCAGGACAGGACGGGCTCGAGCACGTCGGCGAGCGTCGGCGAGTCCGGCAGCGTCTCGAGGTCGTAGCGGACGCGGACGGCAGGCTTGCGCACGTCGATCACGTGGCGCAGATCGATCGGCGAGGCGATCACGACGACGTCGACGTCGGCCTGGTCGATGATCTTCTCCATCTCGGCGAGCTGTTCGTCGGAGTAGCCCATCGCGGGCAGGACCGGGCCGACGTCGTACTTGCGGAAGGTCTCCTCGATCGTGCCGACCGCCCACGGCCGCGGATCGACGATCTCACCCGCGCCGTTCCGCCGCGCCGCGACGACGCCCGCGCCGTACTTCATCTCGCCGTGCGTGAGCGTGGGGCCGTCCTCGACCACGAGCACCCGCTTGCCCGCGATCGCCGACGGGTCCTCGAGCGTGACCGGGCTGTTCGCCCTGATGACGGTGGCGCGCGGATTGAGGCGGGCGATCGTCGCCTCCAGCTCGGCGACCTGGTCGGGCTCGGCGCTGTCCATCTTGTTGATCACGATGACGTCGGCCATCCGGAGGTTCGCCTCGCCCGGGTGGTAGGACGTCTCGTGGCCGGCACGGAGCGGATCGGCGACGACGATGTGCAGGGTCGGCCGGTAGAACGGGAGGTCGTTGTTCCCGCCGTCCCACAACAGCACGTCGCACTCCTTCTGCGCGCGCTCGAGGATCTCGCCGTAGTCAACGCCGGCGTAGACGACGGTGCCGGCGTTCAGATGCGGCTCGTACTCCTCGCGCTCCTCGATCGTGACGTCGTTGGAATCGAGGTCCCCGAGCGTCTCGAACCGCTGCACGCGCTGCGCGTTGAGGTCGCCGTACGGCATCGGATGACGAACGGCCACCACCCGCTTGCCTGCCGCGCGCAGCGTCGCGGCGACGGCGCGCGTCGTCTGGCTCTTGCCGGAGCCCGTCCGAACCGCGCACACCGCGACCACCGGGACCTTGGCCTCGATCATCGTGGCGTTCGGACCGAGGAGCTCGTAGTTGGCTCCGGCCGCGAGCACCTGGCTGCCCTTGTGCATGACGTATTCGTGACTCACGTCGGAGTACGCGAAGATCACGTCGTCCACGCGCTCGTCCCGGATCAGCCGGTCGAGCTCGGACTCGTCGAAGATCCTGATGCCGTTCGGATATCTGGAGCCGGCCAGCTCCCGCGGGTACGTCCGGTCGTCGATGAAGGGGATCTGCGTGGCCGTGAACGCGACGACGTCGTAGTCGGGGTTGTCGCGGTAGACGACGTTGAAGTTGTGGAAGTCGCGCCCGGCGGCGCCCATGATCAGAACACGACGCGGCATGGACCGGTCCTTTCCGCTCGGGAGGGTTTGATCCGCGGGATCTCCGGGGCGAACCACCGCTGCGCCGGAGCCGCTCTTCGAGCCGAAGGGTACCCGAGAGCCGGGCGTCACGGCATGGACGGGCGCCCCCCGCCGTCGGGGAACGCGCCGAGGTCCTCGGGGGTGTCGACGTCGAACAGCGTGCGCCCCGACGGGTCCAGGCCTCGCCACGTGGGCTCGTCGATCGCCGCCACCCGAAGCGCGCCGAGCAGCGTCCGCAGACGCCGCTCCCCCGTCCGGACGAGCCCCGCCGCGACGGGCCGCGCGCGCCGGAGGCGAAGCACGACGGGAAGGGGCCGGAACCCGCCCGCCTCCTGCAGCGCCACGGCGTCGACGTCGGCCTCCCCGGCGACGCGCAGCATCTCGAGCAGCACCGGCCGGGCGAGCTCGGGCATGTCCCCGCCCGCGACGAGCGCGAGCGGCGTTCGCACGTTGGCGAGCGCGTTCGACAGCGCGACGAGCGGCCCTTCGCCCTCCGCGGCGTCCTCCTGCAGGAGCAGCGGGACGCCGGCCGGCAGATCGGGCGCCCGTCCCGGCGCGGCGACGACGAGGACCTCGCCCGTGACCGCGGCGACGGCCAGGATCGCGTGGTGGAGCAGCGGAGCGCCGTGGTACGGCTCTCGAAGCTTGTCGCGACCGAACCGGGAGGAGCGACCGCCGGCCAGGATCACGCCGGTCGAGCCGCTGGTCTGAGCCAGACTAGTTCACCCCGTCGACGCTCGCGTTCTGCGCCTCGGGCACCGAGCCACGCTGCTGGACGAAGGCGAAGCCGAACCGGCCCTTGATGCACAGGTGACCGCTCGTGACCGAGCTGTCGAGCGGCGACGTGACCTTGACGATCTCGTTGTCCTGCACGTGCAGCTCGAGGCTGCACCCCACGCCGCAATACGGGCAGATCGACTCCGTGACGGTCTGCGCGGACTCGTCCCACGCCCCTGCCTCGCGCATGTCGTGCTCGCTCTTGAACATGAGGGCGCCGGTCGGACACACGCCGATGCAGTTGCCGCAGTACACGCACGCCGACTCCGGCAGCGGCGTGTCGAACTCGGTGGAGATGCGCGCCTCGAAGCCGCGCCCGGCCGTGGCGATCGCGAACGTGTTCTGGGCGTCGACGCCGCACGCCTCGACGCACTTGTAGCAGAGGATGCACCGCGAGTAGTCGCGGACGTAGAGATCGTTGTCGACCTTGACCGGCTGGGCCACCGTCGCGCGCTCGTCGCCGTACCGGTCCGGCTCGACGCCGTACTCGGCCTGCCACCGGGCCACGTCGTCGCCCGCGAGCGACAGGTCGACCGACGACCCGAGGAACTCGAGGACCATGCGTCGCGAGTGCCGGACGCGCTCGGAGTCGGTGCTGACCTTCATCCCCGCCTCGGCGATCCGCGAGCACGAGGGGACGAGCGCGCGCGATCCCTCGACCTCGACGACGCAGACGCGGCAGACGTTCACCGGGGTCAGGTTCTCGAGGTAGCAGAGCGTCGGCGTGTCGACGCCCTCGCCCCGGAGCGCCTCGAGGATCGTCGATCCCTCGGGCACGCGCACCGCGCGGCCGTCGACTTCGAGCTCGACGATCCGCCGCGGCATGCCGACCGGGATCGCGCTCACGCCGCTCCCCCGTCCGAGAACGCTCCGAGACGCGAGATGGCCGACTGCACCGCGCTCGCCGCCGTCTGACCGAGGCCGCAGATCGACGCGTCACGCATGACCTGCGCGATCTCGCCGAGCAGCGCGAGCTCGCTGCGGCGATCGCCGTTGCGGGGTCCTTCGACGAGCCGGTGCAGCGCCTCCTCCTGCCGAACCGTGCCGACCCGGCACGGAACGCACTGCCCGCACGACTCGTCGCGGAAGAACGCCGCGATCCGGAGCAGCGTGTCGGCGAGGTCGGCCCGCTCGTCGAACACCATCACGACGCCGGACCCGAGCGTCAGGCCGGCCGCGCGCGCGTCCTCGAACGTGAGCGGCAGATCGAGGTCGTCCGCCGTTGCGAACGCACCCGCCGCTCCGCCGAGCAGAACGGCCTTCGGCTCGCCGCCTCCGCGGACGCCGCCGGCGAGCTCCAGCAGCGCGCGGAGCGTGGTGCCGGACTCGACCTCGTAGACGCCCGGAACCTCGATCGCGCCGGACAGGCAGAACAGCCGGGTGCCCGTCGAATCGGGCGTTCCGATCTCCGCGTACGCGGGCCCGCCGATCCGCAGGATCTCGAGCACGTTGACGAGCGTCTCGACGTTGTTGATGCCGGTCGGCTTGCCGAACACGCCGTGCGTCACCGGAAACGGCGGCTTGTTGCGCGGCTCGCCTCGACGACCCTCGATCGAGTTGAACAGCGCCGTCTCCTCGCCGCAGATGTACGCCCCCGCGCCGCGGCGGAGCTCGATCTCGAACCGGAACCCCTCGCCCATCACGTCCTCGCCGAGGAACCCTCGAGAGGTCGCCTGCGCGATCGCGTGCGTCAGCCGCTCGGTGGCGAGCGGATACTCGCCGCGGATGTAGATGAAGCCCTTCTCCGACCCGGTCGCGTAGCCCGCGATCGTGAGCGCCTCGATCACCGCGAACGGATCGTTCTCCATCACGACGCGGTCCTTGAACGTTCCCGGCTCGGACTCGTCGGCGTTGCAGACGAAGTAATGGGGCCGAACGGGCTGGGTGGCGACGGCCTCCCACTTGACGCCGGTCGGGAACGCGGCGCCGCCGCGACCCAGGAGCTTGGCGTCCTTCAGCTCGCGGATCACGCCGGCCGGACCGAGGCGCACCGCCGTTCGAAGCGCTTCGTAGCCGCCGTGCGCCCGGTAGTCGTCGAGCGACGTCGGATCGACGGTGCCGACCCGCCGGAGCAAGCGCAGGCGCTCGCGCGTCGACGGACGCTTCGTTTGCGGTGCGCCGTCGCCCCGGTGATCGCTCACGGCGATCGGTCCCCCGGTGGTCAACGCAGCCACGTCCGGCTCACCGGCCGGCGCGATCGCCCAGTCGTGCGGCTCCTCGCCCGCCGATTGGTGCAGGAGCGCCGGGGCGCGCTCGCACAGGCCGAGACAGTTCGAGCGCATCCACCGATCCCCGGCCGGGCCGAACGCCCGCTCGAACGACGCCGCGACCCCCTCGGTGCCCGACATCCGGCACGCGATGTCGTCGCACACGTGGGTCACGGTTCTCGGACGCGGCTCGGTCGAGAACATCCCGTAGAAGCTCGCGACGCCGTACGCCTCGGCGGGCGGGACGTCGAGCCGGCGCGCCGCGTAGTTCAGCCCGCCGGGCGAGATCCATCCGGCGCGTCCCTGGAGCGCGTGCAGCACGGGCAGCAGCAGATGCCGCTGCTCGCGCGCCTCGTGGCCGCCGAACCCGACGTGGCCGTCGAGCTCGCGCCGGTCGCCGCCGTCCCAACCCGACGCCGGAGGTCCGAGGAGCTCGTCCACGGCGGAACGCTCGGCCTCCGTCGCGTCGGCGGGCATCAGGTGCAGATCCACGACTACTCGCTTCCGCCCGAGATCGCTCCGGCCGGCGCCTCCGCGCCGGACTCGAGTGGGTCGATGCGGATCGCGCTCGCCTTGAACTCGGCCGTGCCGGACTTCGGGTCCGTCGCGTCGATCGTGAGCACGTTCGTGTCGACCTCGTCGGGGAAGTGCAGCGTCATGAAGGCCAGCCCGGGCCGGAGCGTCGGATCGACGCGCACGGGCGCCTGCACCGTGCCGCGCCGCGACGAGACGAGCACGCGCTGGCCGTCCGAGACCCCGTAGCGCTCGGCGTCCTCGGGCGACAGACACAGCGCCTCGCGCTTGCGCATCGGCGAACGGTATCGGCCGGACTGCACACCCGTGTTGTACGAGTCCAGCCGGCGCCCGGTCGTGAGCCGGATCGGGAACTCCTCGGTGAGCTCGTCGACCGGTGGCTCGAACGGCACGACGCTGAACGGCGCGGCCGACCCCCGCACGTCCGGGTCGCGCTCCCAGAGGCGGGCGTGCAGGAACGGCGTTCCCGGATGCGACTCGTCGGGGCAGGGCCACTGGATGCCGCCGAGCTGCTCGAGACGCTCGTACGACATGCCGGCGTGCATCGGCGAGAGCGCTCGCAGCTCGTCCCACATCTGCTCCGGGGTCGGGTCGCCCCAGTTCCGGCCGAGGCGCGCCGCCATCTGCGCGATGATCCAGATGTCGTCGCGCGCGTTGCCGGGCGGCTCGAGCGCCTTGCGCATCAGCTGGACGCGGCGCTCGCTGTTCGTGACCGTTCCCTCGGACTCGGCCCACGACGAGGCCGCGGGCAGTACGACGTCGGCGAGCTCGGCCGTCGCGGTCATGAAGATGTCCTGCACGATGAGCGTGTCGAGACCGCCGAGGAGCTCGCGCGCGCGCGTCGCGTCGGCCTCGGACTGCGCCGGGTTCTCGCCGATCACGTAGACGGCGGTCAGCTCCTTGCGCTCCATCGCCTCGAACATCGCCGACAGGTGCTTGCCGTACCTCGGCGGGAGGGAGCAGTCCCACGCAGCCTCGAACCGCGCGCGCGCCTCGTCGTCGTGCTCGACGTCCTGGAACCCGGGCAGCTTGTTGGGGATCGCGCCCATGTCGCCGCCGCCCTGGACGTTGTTCTGGCCCCTGAGCGGATTGAGGCCGCTGCCGTACCGGCCGACGTGCCCGCAGAGCAGCCCGAGGTTGATCAACGCCAGCACGTTGTCGACGGCGTTGTGGTGCTCGGTGATCCCGAGCGTCCAGCACAGGATCGCGCGGTCCGCGGTGGCGTACGCGTGCGCGAGGTCGCGGATCGCCCCGGCCGGCACGCCGGTGACCCGTTCACCGCGCTCGAGCGTCCACTCCTGCACCGACGCGGCGTACTCGTCGAACCCGACCGTGGCGTTGTCGACGAACGCCGTGTTGTACAGCCGCTTGTCGATGATCTCCCGCGCGATCGTGTTGGACAGCGCGACGTCCGAGCCGACGTCGAGGCCCAACCACACGTCGGCCCACTGCGCGCTGGACGTGCGCCGAGGATCCACGACGTACAGGCGCGCCCCGTTGTGGATCCCGCGCAGGACGTGGTGGAAGAAGATCGGATGCGTCTCGCGCGCATTCGATCCCCACAGCACGATGAGGTCGGTGTTCGCGACCTCCTCGTACGAACTCGTTCCCCCACCCGCTCCGAACACCGTGGCCAGACCGACCACGCTCGGAGCGTGTCAGGTGCGGTTGCAGCTGTCGACGTTGTTGCTGCCCAGGGCCTGCCGCATGAACTTCTGCGACGCGAAGTTCATCTCGTTGCTGGCCTTGGAGCAGCTGAACAGGCCGACGCCGTCGCCGCCGTTCCGCTCGACGGCGGCTCGGAGCCCCGCGGCGGCCCGGTCGAGGGCCTCGTCCCACGTGGCGACGCGGAGCACGCCGTCGTCGCGAACCATCGGCTCGGTGAGTCGGGTCTGCTGCGTCACGCTGCGGCCTCCCTTGCCGTTCGGATCGGGCACCGATGGTATCCCACGCACTCGAGCGGTCCCAGACGCCCGACGTGACCGGCTCTCAGCCGCGGCGCGACGGGGCGCTACTCCGTGAGGCGCTCCGGGTGCGTGTACACGTTGCATCGCCCGTCGCGGACGAAGCCGACGACCGTCATGCCGAGGCGCTCGCCCACCGCGACCGCCAGGCTCGACGGCGCCGAGACGGAGGCGACGATCGGAACGCCGGCGACGCCGGCCTTCTGGACGATCTCGAACGACGACCGCCCGGAGACGAACAGGACCCGCTGCGACAGCGGGAGGTCGCCTGCCAAGAGCGTCTCGCCGATCAGCTTGTCGACCGCGTTGTGCCGGCCGACGTCCTCTCGCAGCGATAGCAGGCGGCCGCTCGCGTCGAACAGCCCGGCCGCGTGCAGACCGCCCGTCTGCTCGAAGACGCGCTGCGCGCGCCGGAGCGCCGCCGGCATCGCGCCGATCGCGTCGGCGGCGACCCGCGGTCCGGGCGCTACCCGCGCGCAGGCGACCTCGACGTGCTCGAGCGTCGCCTTGCCGCAGACGCCGCACGACGACGTCGCGAAGAAGTTGCGGTGCAGCGCGCCCGGATCGAACGGGACAACGAGGTCGACCGTGACGACGTTGTAGTGCTGCTCGTCGGGCTCGAGGTCCTCGCAGTAGCTGACGCGGCGGACGTCGTCGCGACCGGCGATCAGTCCCTCGGTGAACAGGAAGCCGGCGGCGAGCTCGAAGTCCCCGCCGGGCGTCCGCATCGTGACCGCGACCGAGACGGGCGACTGACCCGGCCCGGCCGCGCGGATCTCCATCGGCTCCTCGGTGGCGAGGCGGTCGGCGCGCTCGTGCGCGCGGCCGCCGCCGAGCGCCGTGACCCGCGCCGGCGTCACGTTCCGGCGGAGCGGCTCGCCCGATCGCACGGTCTCGACCATCGGTCGATTATCCGCCGGGCCGGGCGCGAGCGGCCGGTCGTCGCGCGTGACCCGTGGTCAACGCCTGGGTTCGGAGCCCGGCGATATCCTTGCCCGCGCTCGTCGAACCGCGGGTCACCGTACGCGGAGCGGCGGCGACACCGACCGCGCCGAACACCTCTCGGGAGGCAGAACGTCGATGAAGAGCGGACTCGAGATTGCCCAGGAAGCCGAGCTTCGGCCAATCGCGGACGTCGCGACCGCGGCCGGGATCGAGGAGGGCGAGCTCGAGCCCTACGGCAGGTATCGCGCCAAGGTCGACCCGGCGGTCCTCGAGCGCCTCGCGGGGCGCCCGGACGGCAAGCTCGTCATCACGACGGCCATCACGCCCACGAAGGCGGGCGAGGGCAAGACCACGACCTCGGTCTCGCTGACGGAGGGGCTCGGTGCCATCGGCAAGGACGTGATCCTCTGCCTGCGCGAGCCGTCGATGGGTCCGGTGTTCGGCATCAAGGGCGGCGGCAACGGCGGCGGTTACGCCCAGATCGTGCCGATGGAGGAGATCAACCTCCATCTCAACGGCGACTTCCACGCCGTCACCGCCGCCAACAACCTGCTCGCGGCCGCGCTCGACGCGTCCGTGTACCACGGCAATCCGCTCGACGTCGATCCGCAGACCATCACGTGGCCCCGGGCGCTCGACGTCAACGACCGCGAGCTGCGGTACACGGTGATCGGCCTCGGCGGAAGGGCGCATGGCTATCCGCGCGAGAGCGCGTTCGTCATCACGGCGGCGTCCGAGATCATGGCGGTCCTCGCGCTCGCGAGCGACCTGCAGGACCTTCGCCGGCGGCTCGGTCGCATCGTGGTCGCCGAGAATCGCACCGGCGGCCCCGTGACCGCCGAGGACCTCCAGGTCGCCGGTGCGATGACGGTCGTGATGAAGGACGCGATCCGACCGAACCTCGTCCAGACGCTCGAGGGCCAGCCGGTCCTCGTGCACGCCGGGCCGTTCGGCAACATCGCGCACGCGAACAATTCGATCATCGAGGACCGGATCGCGCTCAAGCTCGCGGACTACGTCGTCACGGAAGCGGGGTTCGCGTCGGACCTGGGCTTCCAGAAGTTCTGCGACATCGTCTGCCGGGTGGGCGGATTCGCGCCGAGCGCGACCGTTCTGGTCACCACGGTTCGCGCGCTCAAGTCGCACGGTGGGATGGCGTTCGGAGACCTCGGAACCGAGGACCTCGACGCGCTTCGGCTCGGGTCGGAGAACCTGGCCGCGCACATCGACATCGTGAAGGCGTACGGCCTGCCGTGTGTCGTCGCGATCAACCGCTTCCCGAGCGACACCGACGCCGAGCTCGAGCTCGTGGACGAGCTCGCGACCAAGGTCGGCGCCGAGCGCGTCGTGCTCAACGAGGGGTTCGCGCGGGGCGGCGACGGCGCCCGCGAGCTGGCCGAGGCCGTCGTCGAGGCGTGCGAGAAGCCGAACGACTTCCGCTTCCTCTCGCCGCCCGGAACGTCGATCGAGGATCAGATCGAGGCGATCGCGACCCGGCTGTACGGAGCGGAGGGCGTCGACTATCTGCCGCAGGCGCTCAAGGACCTGGCGCGGATGCGGGCGCTCGGAATGGGCGACGCGCCCGTGTGCATGGCCAAGACGCACCTGTCGATCAGCCACGATCCGACGCTGCTGAACCGTCCGCGCGGGTTCCGGCTTCCCGTGCGCGCCGTCGTTCCGAGCGCCGGCGCCGGGTTCGTGGTCGTGCTGTGCGGCGACATGCAGCGGATGCCCGGACTCGGCAAGACGCCGAACTTCACGGGCGTGGACATCGACGAGCACGGCCGAACCGTCGGGCTGTTCTGACCCGCCGGCCCGAGCGTCGGCGCTGGCTCCAGGGCATCGGCCGCCCGAGGAACCGCATCGAGGGCGGCACGAACAGCGAGCAGCCGCGCGCGGTGCCCTGCACGCTCGGCCGTCCTAGGCGACGCCGAACCGGACGACGGCCGCGTCGACGAGGATCCACTCCGCCCGCGTCACCGCCTCGTTCCGCTCGAAGTCGAAGATCCCGGGGCCGTCCGGCGCCGCCTCCCAGACCGCCCCGCACTGCGGGCAGGTCCACAAGGTCTGCGGCTTGACGTCGGCGTCCCTCGGCGGCGCGCACGTGTGCATCCGATCCTCCGATCTGCGTGCTCGACTTCAAATCACACGCGTGTGATTCGGAGGATAGCGGACGGATCCGCCGTCGAGACGCAAGGGCGGCGGATCCGTTTGAGGCGCTTGCGAGCGCCTACGCCCGAGGCCGCTCCTTGTTCGGATCGAGCACCGAGAGCACGTCCACGGTGGCCGGCGCAGTGTCCTGCCCGACCGCGACCTCGACCTTGGTTCCGTCCGTCGCGGCGTCGGCGTCGAGGATCGCGAGCCCGATCGTTCCGACCCGAGGGCTGATGGCCGGCGACGTCACGGTCCCGACCTGCCTGCCGTCCATCGTCACGGCGGCGCCGTACTCCGGCGCCGTCTCCGACTCGATCCGGAGCGTCTTGAACCGCTTGGGCGGGTTCGCGCCGTACTCGGCGAGCGCCTTGGCTCCGACGTTGTCGGTGTCGGTCTTGACGAAGCGATCCATCGATAGGTCGTACGGCGAGATCTCGCCCGGGTTGTAGTCGACGGCGATGATGATCAGGCCCACCTCCGTCCTCGCGAGGTCGACCGCGGTGAGACCGAACGGCGTCGCTCCGGCATCGAGCAAGGTGTCCCACACCCTCTGCGCGTCGCGGGGCGCGGTCAGGAGCTCGTAGCCCTTCTCGCCGGAGAACCCGGTGCGCTGCACCCAGGCGTCGACTCCCGCCACGGTCGTCTGCTGGGGCCAGAAGCGGAAATACCTCAGCTCGCCGAGGTTGCGGTCGGTGAGCGGCTGGAGCGTCTGCTCGGCCTTCGGTCCCTGGACCGCGATCATGCCGAAGTCCTCGGTGCGATGCGCGACCTGCGCGTTCAGGTCGCTGCCCGTCTCGCGGAACCAGTCGGCGAGCGTCGGCGTGTTGATCATGAGGACGAACCGGTCGTCGGCGTACCGGTACACGTTGCCGTCGTCGACCATGAGCCCGCTCGGATCGACGAAAGCGCCGTACCTGACGTGCCCCGGCTGCATGTCCTCGACGCGGTTGGTGAACCGCCGCTGCACGAACCGCGCCGCGTCGGGTCCCGTCACCTCGTACTTGCACGTCGCGAACAGGTCCCAGATCCCGGCGCCCGTGCGGATCGCCTCGTACTCGGTCATCGGGTCGGCGCCCTCGTGCATCGTCCAGGGCCAGCCGTCCTCCCACAGGTACTCGGCGCCGTGCGCCTCGTGCCATGCATGCAGCGGCGAGTAGTGACGCTCCTCGTTCTGGACCTCCGACATGACGTCCCTCCGTTCGAGAGCAACCGTGCGCCGGGTGCCGGCGCGTCCGGAGCGCGTTATACCGCCGCGCTGACTCGCCGTTCAAGTTTCGGCGGCGTCATCCGTCGAGCGCATCGTCGGCGCGTCGACCTGGTCGAAGCACCTCGCGCTCGGTGACGACGACGTCCACGGGGACGTCCTGGCCGCCGTGCGGAACCTCGTCGACCAGCTGCACGGCGAAGCAGACGGCCACCTTCACGAGGTCGGGCCGCCCCGAGGCGAAGAACCGATCGTAGAACCCGCCTCCGTAGCCGACGCGGTGGCCCGTCCGGTCGAACGCGAGCCCCGGCGTGACCGCGAGGTCGATCTCGACGGGCGCGATGCGCACGCCGCCCGCGGGCTCCGGCATCCCGAAGGCCGCCTCGACGAGCGGATCGCCCGTCCGGTACGCCACCGGAACCAGGTCGCCGCCCTCGACGCGCGGCAGGGCGACGCGCACGCCGCGCTCGAGGAGCCGTTCGACGATCGGCATCGTGTCGACCTCCGATCCGAACGACGCGAACACCATGGCCGTGGAGACCGCGCCGACCTCCGGGAGATCGAGCACGGCGTCGGCGATCGAGCGCGAGGCGAGCGCGCGCTCCGCGGCCTCGAGCGCGTCGCGAAGCGCCCGCACCCGGGTGCGAACGGCTCGCTTCAGCCGCTTGAGCTCGTGCGACGCCGTCACGTCGTCACGTTCGCCGGAGGGCCGGCAGGGCGACCTCGGCGATCACGTCGATCCGGTCGGTCGGCCCGGCCGGCAGCAGGATCGCCCACGACGCGCCGGCATCGCGCAGCCGCCGCAATCGCTCGACGAGACCGTCCGCATCGACCACCCAGGCGTCGGGCGGCGGCGCCTTTCCCGCCGCGGTCCGACGTTCGACCAGGGCACCGAGCTCGCCGCGATCGCGTCCGACCAGGGCGACGCCGCCCCACGTCGCCTCGACGGGAGTGCCGTTCGGGGTCGCGTCGCCGAGCAGGCCCGCGCGCTCGGCGAACGTGTCGATCGGGATCCCCCACGCGTTCCACCCGTCGGCGAGCGACGCGGCCGAGCGGACGGCCGCCTCGCTCGTGCCGCCGATCCACACCGGCGGTGGCGACGAGACGACGGGCGGAAGCAGCGGCCCGGCGATCGCCGGAACGTCGTCGCCACCACCCCAGCGCTCGCCGGCGAACAGCGCGCGCACCGCGGCGACGGTCTCCTCGAGATGCCGGCGCCGATCCTCCGGGCCGAGATACGGGATGCCGAACGCGTCGTGCTCCCGTTTGCTGAGCCGATCGCCCGTGCCGACCGTCAGGATCAACCGGCCGTGCGACATCGCGTGCAACGACGCGGCCTGCTTCGCGAGCAGTCCCGCGGGCCGGAGCGACGCGCGCGCAACCAGCGTTCCGAGCGCGACGCGCTCCGTCGTCGCGGCGATCGCCGAGAGCGTCGCGAAGCACTCGAGCGCCGGTCCGTCCGCCGGCCCGCCGAGCGGCATCAGGTGGTCGAAGGCGAACACCCCGTCGAACCCGAGGTCCTCGGCGCGCCGCGCGAATCCGAGGACGCGGCGCGCGTCCTCGGAGAACATGGGCAAGACCAACCCGAGCCGCACGCCTACGCCCCCAGCTCCTCGAACGCGAGCGACGCGGCGCCGATCGCGCCCGCATCGTTGCCAAGCTCGGCCGGCACGATCGGGACCTGCGGGCGGTAGCTCGCGCCCTCGATCGCGCCGGCGCACGCGGCGCGCGCGGGCTCGAGCAGGAGATCACCCGCTGTCACGGCGCCCCCACCGACGACCACCACCTGCGGGTCGAGCGTGTTCACGAGCCCCGCGATGCCCTCGCCGAGCCGGCGCCCGACCTCGCGGAAGACCTCGATCGCGATGGCGTCGCCGCGGCGGGCGGCCTCGGTCACGACCACGCCGGTGACGGCGTCGGCGTCGCCGCCCGCGAGCGAGGCGACGAGCGAGTGCGGGTGCTCGCGAGCGGCCTCGCGCCCGAGCCGCCCGACCGCCTGGCCCGACGCGACGGTCTCCCAGCACCCGCGGTTGCCGCATCCGCAGAGCGGGCCGCTCGGATCGACGATCACGTGCCCGATCTCCCCGCCGAAGCCGTGCGCGCCGCGGAACAGCCGGCGGCCGGCCACGATGCCGCCGCCGATGCCGGTGCCGACGGTCACGAGCAGCATGTGGCGGTATCCGCGGCCGGCGCCGAACCGCCACTCGCCCCACGCGGCGACGTTCGCGTCGTTGTCGACCTGCACCGGCAGCTCGAGCGCATCCGCCAGGCGCTCGGCGATCGGCATCTCGCGCCAGGTGACGTTCGGCGAGAACCGGAGGATCCCGTTCGCGGCGTCGACCAGCCCCGCCACGCCGACGCCGACCGCGATCGCGGCCGCGCCCGCGAGCGAACGCGCCTGCTCGATCATGGTCACGAGCGCGAGGTCCTGATCGTCGACCGGCGTCGCCACGGTCCGGCGCTCCTCGATCGTTCCGTCACGCCGGACGCGGAACGCGTTGATCTTGGTGCCGCCGACGTCGATGCCGATCGCCGTGCCGCTCGTCGCCACGGAGCCGAGTCTAGAGCCGGCCGCCGGTGGCTCCGTCGCGCGGCGTCGGCGTCAACCGATGTCGATCCGCTGCATGGACGGCTCGGCGTCGTCGGACGGCCGCCGCTCGATGTCGTCGGCGCGGGCGTCGATCACCGCTCGCAGCGCGAGGAGGAACTGCTGGCCGGCGAGGAGCAGGTGCTCGACGACCTCGGGGCTCACCCGGTTGACGGCGGAGACGGCCGTGCAGATCGGACAGAACGCGACCGAACACACCGTGTCATGCGAGGACCCGTGCGGCGACGCTCCGGTGGCCGACGCGGCCTGCGCGCCCGACTCCTCCGCACGGTCGGAGGCGGACGACGCAGCGCCGCCCGAGCGGCTCCTTCCGGACGAGCCGGACGCTGACGAGCGCGGGCCGCTCCCGCGGGTCCTTCCCGACGAGCCGCCCGGCGAGCCGCCCGGCGCCGAGGCGGCCGAGCGCGTCGACGGACGCGAACCTGTCGTGTCAGCCACGTTGCCGTCCTCTCCGGCGGCCGCCGTCATCGGCCGCCACGTCGTCCCCATCGTCCTGTCCGAACGCGATCTCGAGCCGGTCGCCGACGAAGCGCGCGGCGCGCACCTCGAGTCGCTGCAGCGTCGCCGGCAGGATGAGGTTCCGTTTGTACGAGCCGACGCGGACGAGGAGCTCCTCGCCGTGCCGGTGGATGTCCATGTCGTCGCGCGAGACGAAGGGCAGTCGCATCGAGAGCACGTACCCCTTCGTCCGCTTGCGCACCCGGATCGGGTCGTCGCGATACAGCACCTCGGCGGGATCGCCGTCGCCGTATACCTCGCCGGCCAGGTCGTCGAGGAGCTCGACGCCCACGATCTCGCGGTCGAAGAGTCGCGACGTGAGGATCGGCACCGGCTCGAACGACTGCCGGACGGCGTCGAGATGCTCCGCCTGGATGTCCTTCCACTTCCCGAAGTACGGATCCGTCACGTCGTCGGGGATGATCCGGTTCACGACGACGCCGTCGACGCGGTAGCCGAACAGCCCCAGATACGTGTAGGTGCGACGAGCCTCGGCGATCACCATCTTCTCCGGGTTCACGACGAGGCGAACGGACGACGACGACTCATCCGTCAGGATCCGGTGGACCGACTCGAGATTGCGATGCAGCCGCTCGACGGCGCCGTAGAAGCGGTCGCCGGCGATCGGGATCGATGTCATCCGCGTGACGACCGGGCGAACGGCCTTCGTGACCCGTCGCTGCACCGGGAAGATGCGCTCGATGTACCAGTTCATGATCTCGGGCAACGACAGGAGGCGGAGCGTCTCGGCCGTCGGCGCACAGTCGACGACGAGCAGGTCCCACCGGGCCTCGTCGGCGTGCCGCTTGATGTCGATGAGGCTGAAGATCTCGTCGAGCCCGGGGATGACCGACAGCTCCTCGGCCTGGAGCGTCTCGACGCCGGCCCAGTTCATCACCGAGATGAAGTACTCCTGGATCTCGCGCCAGTTGGACTCGAGCCGAGACTGCGCGTCGATCTGCTCGGCCCACAGGTTCGGCGCGATCTCGGTCGCGGCGTCGAACACGTCGACGTCGAACGAGTCGGCCAGCGAGTGCGCCGCGTCGGTGCTCATCACCAGCGTGCGCGCGCCCTGCCGCGCGGCGCGCACGGCCGTGGCGGCCGCGACGGTGGTCTTCCCGACCCCGCCCTTGCCGGTGAACAGCAGCGTCCGCACCCCGGCATGGTAGCCACGCGCGACGCGAACCGCGGACGGCTACGCCACTGTCTCGACGCGCGCTTTGAGGCGCTCGAGGGCGTTCTCGATCACACGCTTCGAGCCCTGGGTACGGACGAACCCGGGAACGAGGACCCCGAGCTCGACGTTCAGCCGGTACGTCACCGTGGTTCGGTCGTCGACCTCGTTCAACAGGTACTCGCCGCTGATGTTGCTGACGGCGCCGCGCGCCTCCTTGGTGACCCACGACAGCCCGGCGTCGCCCGGCGCGTAGCGGTACGACAGCACGTACGCGGCGCGCCCGAACAGCGGGACCTCGACCTCGAACGCGACCTCGGTCGCGAGGCCGCCCTCGCCGCGCTGCAGCACCGCCGCGGACTTCACCTCGGCCCACTCCGGATACGACTCGTAGTCCGTGATGACGTCCATGACGTCGGCGGCCGGCGCGTCGATCTCGATCGATCCCTCAGCGTGCTCGCCCATGGCGCGGAATCGTACCTACCGGACCGAAGCGCCCGGCGCGCCGCCGTGGAAGCCCGTCAGCGCGATCAGCGTCGAGAGCGCGATCGAAAGCCCGATCATGGCCACGGATCCCCACAGCAGCATCCGGCTCGAGACGACCGGCGGCATACCGGTCGCCGCGCGCCGAGCGTCGACGAACGCCTCGAGCCACAACGCCGCCGCGGCGACGGCGAACAGCGCGACGAGCGGACCGACGGAGCCGAACCCGTCCGAGCCTCGGCTCGCGACGAGCAGCACGAGCATGCCGCCGATCCAGACGCCGAGCACGATCCGCGCCATGGCGTCGGCCCGTCGTCCGGCGATCCAGTGACCGAGTCCGGGCAGCAACAGCGACCAACCGGCCGCAGCCGCCGGCGAGACGGCGGGCGGCCGCGTCGCCGGGTCGTCGAACAGCCGGCCGAACGGCGTTCCGCACACCCGGCACGCGACCGAGCCGAGATCGTTCTCGGCCTCGCACGTGGGGCACCGCCACGCTGTCGGCGCGCCCGTCCGATCGTCGGGCCGGGCGAACGGGCCGGACGTCAGCGACCGGGCGACGGTCGATCCGGGCCGGGGGGCCGCGACCGGTTCGCGCAGCGATGCGTAGCACTGGCCGCACCACTCGGCGTCGGACGCGACCAGCGCGTCGCAGCTCGGACATCGACGCCCGGACATGCGTCGAGGCTACCGCCGCGTCGAGACCCGCCCTACGACCCTCGGGTCGATCAGCCCGCCGCCTCGCGCAACCACCCGGCCAGCTGCTCGGCCGCGCGGTCCCACGTGAACGAGCGCTCGACCCGCTCGCGGCCGGCGCGGCCCATCGCGCGCGCACGCGCCGGATCCTCGAGCAGGCCCGCGACGGCGTCGGCGACCCGCGCGATGTCCCGGCCGTCGACGAGCGCGCCGGTCAGACCGTCGATCAGCGCCTCGCGCGCGCCGCCCGAGTCGCCGACCACCACCGGCCGCGCGCACGCGGCCGCCTCGAGGAACACGTTGCCCCATCCCTCCACCTCGAGGCCGCCCTTCCGGGTTCGGCACGGCATCGCGAAGACGTCGCCGGCCGCGTAGTACCGAGGCAGATCCGCCTCCTCGACCTGCCCGGTCATGATCACCGAGCGCGCCGGCGCGTCGAACGCCATGCGCTCGAGCGTCGGCCGGTACGGGCCGTCGCCGACGATCAGCAGCGCGGCATCCGGCACGCGCCGGACGATCTCGCGCATCGCGCGGATCAGGACGTCCTGCCCCTTCCGCGGAACGAGCCGGCTGACGCACACGACGACCGGACGATCGACGAGGCCGTGGCGTGCCCGGATCTCGCGCACGTCGAGGTCCGGCGAGAAGGCATCGACGTCGGCGCCGGGATACATGACGGACACCGGCACGCGGTTCGGCACGGCGGTCCGCACCACCCGCGCGATGAAGGCGCTGCACATCACCGGCACCCTGGCCGCGCGGGACGTCGCGTACCGCATCAGCCGATGCGAACCGGGCGCGAGCGACAGCCAGTACTCGAACCCGTGCGCCGCCACCAGGTACGACGTTCCGCGCCTGGCGATCCCGGGTCCGAGGATCGCGAGCGGATACGCGGCGCCGAACAGCACGACCTCGGCGCCGGTCTCCTCGATCGCGCGATCGACCCTTCGCCGGACGGCCGGCGTCGGCCACGCGAACGCGTCCTCGAACCGGTCGATCCGGTACGGCTCCCCGGCGTCGAAGACCGACGAGCCGTCCCAGGCCGGCGCGAGCACCGACACGCGGTCCGAGGGAAGCGTCCGCCACAGCGCGTGGAGCGTCCGCTGGATCCCGCCGACACGCGGCGGGAAGTCGTTGGTGACGAGAAGCGTCCGCGGAACGTCCACGGAGACCTATCCTCGCAGGATGGACACGACGATCGACGAGCAGATCTCGGCCACCAGGCGCGGCGACGCGTTCGTCCGGCCGTCCGCCCGCATCGTCCGCGTCGCCGGCCAGGACGCCGGACGCTGGCTCGACGACCTCGTAACCGCGGGCGTCGAGGCGCTGACGCCGGGCGACAGCGTTCGCTCGCTCGTCCTGTCCCCGACCGGCCGGATCCGTGCCGACGTCGAGATCCTTCGAACCGACGAGGCGTTCCTCCTGCTCCAGACCGCCGACCAGCCCGAGGCCGTCGACGAAGTCCTGGCTCCGTACGTGCTGTCGTCCGCCGTCGAGCTCACGACCGTCGACGAACGGCCCGTGCTGGTTGCCGCGAGCGACGGCTGGCGCGCCCGGCGCGCGCCGCCGCCCGGCGCGATCGAGGTCGACGCCGACGTGTTCGACCGATGGCGGATCGAGCTCGGCGTCGCCCGATTTCCCGTCGACCTCGACGCCGACTCGCTTCCCGCCGAGGCCGGCCTCGACGGACCGCCCGTCACGGACACCGCCAAGGGATGCTTCCTCGGGCAAGAGTCGGTCGCGCGCGTCCGCAACCTCGGTCATCCCACCCGTGTCGTCGTGGCGCTTCGATCGGACGGCGTCGTGGCCGTGGGCGACCGCGTATGCACCGGCGAGGGCGTGGATGTGGGCGTCGTCACGAGCGCCACGCGCGCTGAGACGCCCGGCTGCCTCCTGCTCGCGCGGGTGCGTTGGGACGCAAGGGACGCCGCGCTCCGAACGGCCGATGGCGCCGCGCTCGAACGCCGCTGAGGGCGGCGGATACTACGCACCTCGGCGGTTTTCAAGACTTCATTTCGCGTCGGCCCGGGCGTACTGCTATGTCCGCCGCCGAACACAGCGCGCACACCAGACACGAGGGGGTCGGCGAATGGGAGCAGCTGCCACGAGGGAGCGGGCCGGAGGCATCGACGTCCACGACCTCCCGAACAACCCGTCCCCGCCCGACATGTGGCAGGACGCGGCTGCGTGCTTCGGCATCAACCCCGACGTGTTCTTCCCGACCTCCGAGGAGGAGGCCGGCCCGGCGCTCGCGTACTGCTCCGTCTGCGCGATCCGCGGCACGTGCCTGGCCTGGGCGCTCAAGAACGGCGAGCGGTACGGCGTGTGGGGCGGCCTGACCGAGCAGCAGCGCCGCCGCGTCGTGCGGTTCGTCGCCTGAGCGCCTGCAGCAACGAGCGCCGGACGCGCCGGTCGGTCGTCGCGGTCCCACCCATACTGGCCCATACTGGCTGGCCCATGACCGGCGTCACCGTCATCGCCCGCGCCCCGCTGCGCATCAGCTTCGTCGGCGGCGGAACGGACTTCCCCCATTGGTTCCGCGAGCACGGCGGCGCGGTCGTCTCGGCGACCATCGACCACCACGCCGAGGTCACGCTCCAACCGCGCGCGGACGAGCGGATCTCGATCCGGTCGCTCGACTTCGGAGATCTGGTCGCGTACGACGTCGGCGCCGAGCCCAACGACGACGTCCTCGAGCTTCCGCGCGCCGCCCTCAAGCGGATCGGCGTTCGCCGCGGTCTCGACCTCGACCTGCGATCGGACGCGCCTCCGGGCAGTGGCCTCGGCGGATCCTCGGCGCTCGTGACGGCCGTCGTCGCCGCGTTGGCGGCGCTCGAGGGGCGACCGATGACGGCCGACGAGCTCGCGCGCACGAGCTACGCGATCGAGCGCGACGACCTTGGGATCGCCGGCGGCTGGCAGGATCAGTACGCGACGGCGTTCGGCGGCCTCAACCTGCTCGAGTTCTCCGCCGACGGCGTCCACGTGTCGGCGATCCGCGTGGCGGACGGGGCGCTCGCCGCGCTCCGCCGACAACTCCTGCTCTGCTACACGGGCCACGTGCGAACCGACGTCGGCCTCATCGACACCCAGGTGCGGCTGCACGCGGAGGGTCGCGAGGAGACGATCCAGGGCATGAAGCAGCTCCAAGCGCTCGCGTACGAGCTCCGCGAGGCGCTCGAGCGCGGCGAGGTCGATTCGATCGGGCCGCTGCTGCACCAGGCGTACGAGAGCAAGAAGCGGATGAACCCGCACATCACCGAGGGCACGCGCATCGAGCGGTTGTTCGCCGCCGCCCGCGACGCCGGCGCGTCCGGCGGCAAGATCTGCGGCGCCGGCGGCGGCGGCTATCTCCTGCTGGCATGCCGGCCGGAGCGGGAGCGCGACGTCGCCGCGGCGCTCGAGGCGGAGGGTGGACGGCTGACGCCGTTCGCGTTCGACCCGTCGGGCGTGCGGGCGCACGTCAGCGCGCGGCCGTGGGAGCCGGCGCGATGAGGCGGCGGTTCGCCATCCTCGATCGGGACGGCACGATCAACGAGGAGGTCGGCTACGTGCTGCATCCCGCCGACATGCGCCTCATCCCCGGTGCGGCCGAGGCGATCCGGCGGCTGCGAGACCTCGGCCTCGGCATCGTGGTCGTCACCAATCAGTCGCCGGTGGGCCGGGGGCTGCTCACCGGGGACCGACTCGCCGACATCCACGATCGGCTGCGGGACCTCCTCGCCGACGGCGGCGCCTCGGTCGACGCGATCGAGTTCTGCCCGCACGTGCCCGAGGACGGATGCCGGTGCCGCAAGCCCGGCGTCGAGATGATCGAGCGGGCCGCGGCGTCGCTCGACTTCGATCCGGCCGATGCGTTCGTGGTCGGCGATCACGCCGGCGACGTCCGGATGGGCCGCGCCGTCGGTGCGACGACGATCCTCGTCCTCACCGGGCACGGCGCCGAGGAGTGCGCCGACGCGACGCCGTACGCGGACCACGTCGCCGACGACCTGCTCGGTGCGTCGCGGATCATCGAATCGCGGCTCGCCGAGGACGGCTCGTGAGCGCCGACGCCACGCGACGGTACCTCGCCGAGTCGTCGACGGTGCTCGCCGACCTCGCCGGCCGAGGCGCCGAGGACGTCGGCAAGGCGGCGGCGGTGCTCGCCCACGCCGTTCGCGCGGGCGGGAAGATCCTCATCTGCGGCAACGGCGGGAGCGCGGCCGACGCGCAGGGGCTCGCGACCGAGTTCGTGAGCACGCTGACGAAGGACCGGCTGCGGCCGGCGATCCCCGCGATCGCACTCACGACGGACACTTCGATCCTGACCGCGATCGCGAACGACTTCGGGTTCGAGAGCGTGTTCGCCCGGCAGGTCGAGGCGCTCGGCCGAAAGGGCGACGCGCTGATCGGCATCTCGACGAGCGGCAACTCACGCGACGTGATCCTGGCCGTCGAGCGAGCGCGCGAGCGGCGCATCGCGACGATCGCGCTCACCGGACGCGCGGGCGGCGGGCTCGCGGACCTCGTCGACGTGGCCGTGCGAGTGCCGAGCGATGCCACGTCGCACGTGCAAGAGGCACACCTCGCGGTCGAGCACGCCCTCGCGTTCGCCGTCGAGGACGCGCTGTATCCGCTCGAGTAGCCGCAGAGCGTCGCGGTCGCGTCGGACCTCCTTGACGGTCGAACGCCTGTTCGATATCGTCGGCGCCCCGCGGCCCCGGTGGGAGACGGCGATGCCGGCCGGGGTCGGACAGACCACGCTGCTCGAGGACGCGGTCCCGCTGTCCGAGGTGACGTTCTGCGTGCTCGACCTCGAGACGACGGGAGGCTCGCCGGCCGATTCGCGCATCACCGAGGTCGGCGCCGTCAAGGTGCGCGCCGGCGAGCGCCTCGGCGCGTTCCAGACGCTCGTCGATCCCGGCGTCCCGATCCCGCCGTTCATCACGCATCTCACCGGGATCGACGACGGGACCGTGGCCGGATCACCGTCGATCGGCGAGGTGCTGCCGACGCTCGAGGAGTTCGCGCGCGGATGCGTCTTCGTCGCGCACAACGCGCGGTTCGACTTCTCGTTCGTGAACCTCGAGCTGCATGCGCACGGGTACGCGCCCCTTACCGGGCCGCCCGTCTGCACGGCCAGGCTCGCGCGCCGCGTCGTGTGGCCCGACGTCCCGAACGTCCGGCTGCAGACGCTCGCGCAGTACTTCCGCACCGCGGTCCGCCCGACCCACCGCGCGCTCGCGGACGCCGAGGCGTGCGCCGAGGTGCTGCACGGACTGCTGGACCTCGGCGGCCGGCTCGGGATCTCGACGCTCGGCGACCTCTACCTGGCCGTCACGGCGCGCGGACGACCGAACTACGGCAAGATTCGCCTGGCCGACGACCTGCCGACCGCGCCGGGCGTGTACCTGTTCAAGGGGCGCGACGGGCGCGTCCTGTACGTCGGGAAGTCTAAGAACCTGCGCTCGCGCGTGAAGAGCTACTTCTACGGCGACGGGCGCAAGAAGATCGACGACCTGCTCGCCGAGACCCACCGGGTCGACGGCGTCGTCTGCGGCTCGGAGCTGGAGGCGCTCGTCGTCGAGGCGCGGCTGATCCGTGCGCACGAGCCGAAGTACAACCGCCGGGGCAGGACGTGGCGCCGATACGCGTACCTTCGGATTGACACGTCGGAGGCGTATCCGAGGATCAAGGTCGTCCGGCAGCCGAAGGGCGACGGCGCGTTCCTCGGTCCGTTCGGCACCACGTCCCAGGCGCGGCTCGCGAAGGATGCGCTCGAGGACGCCGTGCCGATCCGTCGTTGTACGAAGGCGATGCGCTTGACGACGCGGTTCGCGCCGTGCGCGCTCGCGGACATCGGGCGGTGTGCGGCGCCGTGCGACGGCCGGACCGACCCCGAGCGCTACGGAGAGCTCGTCCGGGGCCTCCTCTCCTCCCTTTCGACCCCGGCCGGGCTCCTCGGAGCGCTCGAGGAGCGGATGGACGACCTCGCGCGGCAGGAGCGGTTCGAGGAGGCGGCGCTCGCGCGCGACCGAATCCGAGCGCTCGCCGAGGCGCTGCACCGCGAGCGCACGCACCGGTGGTTGCTCGACGCGGGCGAGCTTCGCGTCCGCGACGCCGCGGGCGCGCCGCTCCGCATCGTGGGCGGCTCGCTCCTGCGCGGCGACGACGCCGGACCGATCCCCGCTCCCCCGCCCAGGGAGCGCGCGGACGAGCTCGCGGCCGTTCGGTCCTGGCTGGCGTCGTCGCCCGTCGTGCTCGAGGACGTCGAACGGCCTCCGAGCGAGCCGGTCGACGGCGGCGCGCGGCTGCACGCGCTGCTCGCGCGTCTGCGCGGCGGGCAGAGCCGGGCGGAGACGATCGCTCGCTAGACTGGATTCGTGGAGACCCCCGTCATCCTCGACGGCGCGCGGACGCCGATCGGACGGTTCCTCGGCGGCCTGTCCGAGGTTCCCGCCGTCGAGCTCGGCACGCTCGCCGCGAAGGAGGCCATGCGCCGTTCGGCCGTCGAGCCGGATCAGATCGACCAGACGATCATCGGGCACGCCCGCCAGGCCGGCAACGGGCCGAACACCGGCCGCCAGGTCAGCGTTCGCGCCGGCGTCCCGCAGGAGGTCTCGGGCTACAACGTCAACATCGCGTGCGGCTCGGGGATGAAGGCGGTGCAGCTCGCCGCGCAGCAGGTTGCGCTCGGCGACTCGGAGATGGTCCTGGCAGGCGGGATGGAGAACATGTCGCGCGTGCCCTTCCTGCTCGACCGGATGCGAACGGGATACCGGCTCGGGGACGCGACGGTGTACGACGCGATGTACCGGGACGGGCTGCTCGATCCGCTCTCCGGCCTGATCATGGGCGAGACGGCGGAGAACCTCGTCGACATGTACGACATCTCGCGCGACGAGCAGGATCGGTTCGCGCTCGAGTCGCAGCAGAAGGCCGACGCCGGCAGCGCCGCGCGTGGCGCCGAGATGTTCGCGGTCGAGGCACCGAACCCGACCGGGAGGGGCACCGTCACCGTGACCGAGGACGAGCATCCGCGGCCTGACACCTCCCGGGAGAAGCTCGCGAAGCTTCCTCCGATCTATCGGGAGGGCGGATCCGTCAGCGCGGGCAACACGTCGGGCATCACGGACGGCGCCGCGGCGATGGTCGTGACCAGCGAGTCGCGCGCTCGAGCCGACGGACGGGAGCCGCTCGTTCGGATCATCGGGTGGTCGTGGGCCGGCGTCGATCCGTCGATCATGGGCATCGGACCGGTTCCCGCGACCCACAAGGTGCTCGAGCGGACGGGGCTCTCGCTGCAGGACATGGATCTCATCGAGATCAACGAGGCGTTCGCCGCACAGGTCATCGCGTGCGAGCGCGAGCTGAAGTTCGACCGCGACCGGCTGAACGTCCTCGGCGGGGGCATCTCGCTCGGACATCCCATCGGTATGAGCGGCGCGCGGCTGATCCTCACGCTCGCGTATCAGATGCGCGATCGCGGCGCGTCGCTCGGCCTGGCGACGCTTTGCATTTCCGGCGGCCAGGGCCTGGCCGTCGTCCTCGAGCGGAGCTGAGCGTGGCCGTTCACGCGGTCGTGCTCGTCCAGTGCGAGATCGACGAGATCCCGGAGGCCGCGCGGTCGATCGCGGACATCGACGGCGTCAGCGAGGTGTACTCGGTCGCGGGCGAGTTCGATCTGGTCGCGATCGTGCGTGTCGCCGCGCACGAGGACCTCGCCCGGGTGATCCCCGGCGGCATCGCGAGGGTTCGCGGCGTCGCCCGGACCGAGACGTTGATCGCCTTCCAGGTGTTCTCCGAGCACGATCTCGACCGGCTGTTCTCGATCGGCTTCGACCAGGGCTAGGCGTCCGCCTCCGCGGCCGCGGCCGGCCCCGGAAGGTCGACGACGACCGGCAGCGAGACGCGCGACCAGTCCTTGAGGTCGTCGGACGAGCGCGCTCCGTACTTCTCGAGCAGCAGCCGGCGCGCGAGCGCATCCTCCTCGGGATCGTCCACGACGCGGGCGCGGCAGATCATGTCGTCGCCGCCGAGCCGCAGACCGACGCGCGGCTCGTGGCGGATGTTCCGAACCCAATCGCTCTGTTCGCCGCCGCCCGCGAGGACATACACGCGTCCGTCGTGCAGCGCGAACCAGATCTCGATCGTGTGCGGGTTGCCCGAGTTCCGGCCGGTCGTCGTCAGATAGCAGTAGTCGAGCTCGCCGGGATCCTCGCCGTCCACCATCAGTGAACCGCCCAGAGCACGAGGGCCGCGATGACGACGATGGCCGAGACGAGGAAGACGACGTCCCCGCGCTTGATCTTGCCCGGCTGCATCGCGTTGAAGCCCATCAGCGCTCCGGCTGCGGCGCGTCGATGCGGTAGTACTCGCGGAACTTCTCGTCCGAGAGCCAGTACGCGTGCTGTCGCACGGTCGAGGCGTACGTCCACGCCTCGGTCTCGTCCCGGCACGCGCGCGAGGACACCTCTCGACCGGCGGCGTCGACGATCACGACCGTCCACCGACCGTCGAACTGCCGTACCTCGACGCGATGCGCGTTCGGAACGGAGCCGGCGTCAGGCGTGGTACTCGTCGGCGCGCTCCAGCCGTTCGAGGTGCTCGCGGATGACGCCGAGCACCGAGGTCTGGTCGAGCACGAGGGCCGGCTCGATATCCGCGATCTTCTCGAGGGCATTCTCGAGGTTGTTACCGGCCGCCTCGGCCTGGATGAGCGAATCGACGAGCACCGCCGCGTAGTCCGCCTGCAGCGGCTTGCCGTCCCAGGGACAGCGTCCGCCGTTCTCGACGACCTGTTCGGCCAGCAGCTCCCGGCCGCAGTGCAGGCACGTTCCCTTGATCTTCACGCGGGCTCCTTGGTCGTGACGAGCTCGAGCAGCCGGTCCGCGAGCTGGAACGGATCGACCGGCTTGACGAACCACGCGTCGGCGCCCGACCACTCGGCGAGCCAGACGTCCTGCTTGCGGTCGAGCAGCACGACGATCGCGCCGTCGTACGGAGCCTCGGCGCCGCGCAGATCGCGCGCCATCGCGAACGCGCCCATCCGCGATGCGATCTCGTCGGCTACCACGGCGTCGGGCGCCTCGCGCCACGCGAGCCCGAGGCCGACCTCGCCGTTGCGCGCCTCGAGGAACTGGATCGACGTTCCGAGTCGTCGTTCGATGCCGGCGATCGCCAGCTTCATCAGCTCGCGGGCGCGCGGATCGGCCGAAACGAGCAGGACCTTCATCTGCGGCGAATCGTACCAGCGGGTACGGACCCACTTTGTGTGCGCGATCGCCGGTCGACTATCGTCCGCCGGCGGGATGCACGAGCGCCAGGACGCGCCTTCGGTCTGCGCCGTTCGACCGCCGCTGCCGCTCGAGCGGGCGGCGGCGGCGGAGCTCCTCGCGTCGTTCCTCGTGGTGTTCGTCTCGGCCGGATCCGTCGTGACGGCCGGCACCGGCGGTGGCGGCGTCGTCGCCGTCGCGCTCGCGTCGGGCTTCGCGTTCGCCGCGGCGCTCACGACGACGCTGGAGCGTTCGGGTGGCGCGGCGAACCCCGCCCTCACGGCCGCGTTCTGGATCGGCGGACGTCTCACCTCGCTGCGGGCCGGCGTGTACGTGGCGGCGCAGCTGGTCGGCGCGATCCTGGCGGCGCTCCTGCTTCGCGTGACGATCCCCGAGGCGATGTGGCGACCATCGGCCCTCGGCGCGCCGCTCCTTCCGCGCGACGTCGGCGCGGGCCCGGCGGCCGTCATCGAGGCGATCCTGACCTTCCTGCTGACGACGGTCGCCTTCGCGATGGTGTTCGACGACCACGGCGGCCCGCGCGCCCGTCGGCCGGCGGGACTCACGCTCGGCCTCGTCCTCGCGGCGGCGACGCTCGTCGCATGGCCGCTGAGCGGCGCGGCGCTCAACCCGGCGCGGGCGCTCGGTCCGGAGCTCGCATCGGGCACGTGGTCGAACTGGTGGGTCTACTGGATCGGCCCGACCGCCGGTGCGGTGATCGGGGCGGTCGCGTGCTGGTGGATCTTCCTTCGGGTCGACGCGCCGAACGACGGGACGAACCCGGACGCTCCTCGAGCTCGCCGCCTCCGAAGGCCGACGCGCTCGTAGCATGGCGCGCATGGATGCGGACGCCTCGACGGTCGACACCTATCTCGACAACGCCTCCGCGGCGCCGATGCACGAACGCGCCAAGACCGCCTTCGTGCGGGCGCTCGACGCGTTCGGCGATCCGCTGCGGCTGCATGCCAACGGCCGCGCCGCCAGACGCGTCCTCGACGACGCGCGCGAGCAGATCGCGGCCGGGATCGGGGCGCAGCCGGACGAGATCGTGTTCACGTCGGGCGGAACCGAGTCCGTCGCGCTCGCCGTCTGGGGCGGCGTCCGCCCGGTCCGCGAGATCGGAGCGCGGATCGTCACCACGAAGGTCGAGCATCCGGCCGTGGGCGGGGTGCTGCACACGCTGGAAACCGATGGGTTCGAAGCCGCTCTCGTCGGCGTGGACCACGACGGGCGCGTCGACCTCGACGCGTTCGCATCGCACCTCCGGACGCCAGGGACCCTGTTCGGATCGATGCAGCACGCCAACCACGAGGTCGGCACGATCCAACCGATCGGCGAGGCGGCGCGGATCGCGCGCGAGGCCAGGGTCCTCTTCCACACCGACGCCTGTCAGACGGTCGGCCGCGTGCCCGTGGACGTGGAGACGCTCGGCGTCGACCTGCTGTCGCTCTCGGCGCACAAGTTCGGCGGGCCGCCGGGCGTCGGCGCGCTCTACGTGCGGCGCGGCGTTCCGCTCGCGGCGTATCCGTGCGGCGACGACCGCGAGCGGAAGCGGCGGTCCGGGATGGAGAACGTCCCCGGGGTCGCGGCGATGGCGGCGGCGATCGACGCGGCGCTCGAGGAGCTCGCGGATCGGGCCGCCGAGCAGTGGGCGCTCACGACGCGGCTGCGCGAGGGGCTCGACGAGATCGACGGCGTGCGCGTGCACGGCCACCGGACCCAGCGCGTGCCGCACCTCGTGTGCTTCTCGGTGCGGCACATCGAGCCGGAGATCCTCGCCATGGCGCTCGACGACCGCGGCTTTCGGCTCGCCGCCGGCTCCAACTGCTCCGGCGCGTCGTCGGAGCCCTCGCCGGTGCTTGACGCGATGGGTCTGCCGGCGACGGTGTCGTTCCGGATCGGCACCGGACGCTTCACCACCGCCCACGACATCGAACGGTTCCTCGAAGTCTTGCCGCCGCTCGTCGACGATCTTCGTCGGGTGGAGACCCGGACCGAGGCGGCGATGTCGCGGTTCGGCGACCGCCCTCGCGTGCCCGAGTAGCCGGCGCGCGCCGCCGGGGCGTAACCGCTGTCAGCCGGCGGCGCGGTCGATGACCCAGGTGTCGCCCGAGTGCAGCAGCTTCTCGAGGTCGCCGGCGCCGAGCCGCTCGGTCGCCGTCTCGATCTGCCGCTCCATCGCGTCGCCGTACACCGGACGGTCGATCTCGCGGAACACGCCGATGCAGGTCGGCTCGGCCGGCCCGTGCGACAGGTTCGCGAGCGAGAACGCGAGCGACGGGCGCCCGCCCGCATCGTGCACGACGATGCTCGACGGGTCCGAGTCGGCGGTGTTGGCGACCTCGAGCGCTCCGTTGGCCCCCACCCGGACGCACCGGTTGCCCTCGTCGAACACGACCGGCTTGCCGTGCTCGAGCCGGATCTGGTTGTGGACGCCCTGCGGTTTCTCCCGGAGGAGGTCGAAGGCGCCGTCGTTGAAGACGTTGCAGTTCTGATAAATCTCGACGAACGCCGTCCCTCGGTGCGCCGCGGCCGCGCGAAGCACCGACGTCAGGTGCTGTCGGTCGTTGTCGAGCGTCCGGGCGACGAACGTGCCCTCGGCGCCGAGCGCGAGCGAGATCGGGTTGAACGGGTGGTCGACGGAGCCGAACGGCGTCGACTTCGTCACCTTGCCCTCCTCCGACGTCGGCGAGTACTGGCCCTTGGTCAGGCCGTAGATCTGGTTGTTGAACAGCAGGATCTTGATGTTGACGTTCCGGCGCAGCGCGTGGATCAGGTGGTTGCCGCCGATCGACAGCCCGTCGCCGTCACCGGTCACGACCCACACGTTCAGCTCGGGATTCGCGGTGGCGATGCCCGTCGCGATCGCGGGCGCGCGCCCGTGGATCCCGTGCACGCCGTAGGTGTCCATGTAATACGTGAACCGGCCCGAGCAGCCGATGCCCGAGACGAACACCGTCTTGTCCGGCTCGATCCCGAGCTCCGGCATGAACGACTGCACCGTCGACAGGATCGCGTAGTCGCCGCAACCCGGGCACCAGCGGACCTCCTGGTCGCTGGTGAAATCCTTCTTGGTGAGCGTGGTCGAGCCCGTCGCTCCATTCGTCATGTCGCTCATCGATCGTCCTCGTCGAGGGTGGTCAGGATCGCGGTCTCGAGCTCCTCGGCGAAGATCGGCTGGCCCTGGACCTTCGAGAAGCTCTTGGCGTCGACGAGGTAGCGCGCGCGGATCAGCATCGCGAGCTGCCCCGTGTTCATCTCGGGGATCAGCACCCTGGGGAACCGCCGAACGACCTCGCCGGTGTTCTTGGGGAACGGGTTGAGGTGGTACAGGTGCGCCGTGGCGACCTTTCTCCCGCGGCTCCGGACGCGCCGTGCGGCGGCCCGGATGGTTCCGTACGAGGAGCCCCATCCGAGCACCAGCATGTCCGCGTCCCCGTCGGGATCGTCGACCCCGAGCGGCGGGATGTCATCGGCGATCCGCTCGACCTTCGCGGCGCGAACGTGCGTCATCCGCTCGTGGTTCTCGGGGTCGTAGCTGATCGCGCCCGTCTCATCTTTCTCCAGGCCGCCGACGCGGTGACGCAGGCCCGGCGTTCCGGGGATCGCCCACGGCCGAGCCAGCTTGTCGTCGCGGAGGTACGGCAGGAACTCCTGCCCGGCGTTCGGGGCCGTCGCGAAGTTCGGATGGATGGCGGGCAGCGAATCCGTGGACGGGATCAGCCAGGGCTCCGACGAGTTTCCGAGGAACGTGTCCGACAGCAGGATCACTGGCGTCCGGTAGGTGATCGCGATCCGGACGGCCTCGAGCGCCGCGTCGAAGCAGTTGCCCGACGAATAGGCCGCGACGACCGGCATCGGAGACTCGCCGTGGCGCCCGTAGAGCGCGAGGAGCAGGTCCGCCGCCTCGGTCTTGGTCGGCATGCCGGTCGAGGGTCCGGCGCGTTGCACGTCGACGATGACCATCGGCAGCTCGAGGATGACCGCGAGCCCGAGCGTCTCGGCCTTGAGGTCCATCCCGGGGCCGCTCGTCCCCGTCACGCCGAGCTGCCCCGCGAACGACGCGCCGAGCGCGACGTTGGCGGCCGCGATCTCGTCCTCGGCCTGCAGCGTGCGAACGCCGAAGTTCTTCAGGCGGGAGAGCTCGTGCAGCAGCTCCGACGCCGGGGTGATCGGATAGCTGGCGTAGAACAGCGGGATCCCGGCCCGATCGCTCGCCGCGACCAGCCCCCACGCCAGCGCCGTCGCGCCCGAGATGTTCCGGTAGGTTCCCGGCGTGGCCGGCGCGGGCTTGACGACGTACGAGTGAGCGAACAGCTCCGTCGTCTCGCCGAAGTTGTAACCCGCCTTGAATGCTGCGACGTTGGCGTCGTACACCTGCGGCTTGTCGCCGAACTTCTTATGCAGCCAGTTCAGCGTCACGTCGACGGGGCGTCCGTACATCCACGACAGGAGCCCCAGCGCGAACATGTTCTTCGATCGCTCGGCCTCCTTGCGCGTGAGACCGAGCTCCTCGACGGCGCGCACGGTGATCGAGGTCATCGGAACCCGGTAGACCTGGTAGCCGTCGAGCGTGCCGTCGTCGAGCGGATCCGAGGTGTACCCGGCCTTGTCGAGGTTCCGCTGCACGAACGCGTCCTCGTTGACGATGACGGTTCCGCCCCGCTCCACCGAGCGCAGCTCCGCCTTCAGCGCCGCCGGATTCATCGCGACGAGCACGTTCGGATGGTCGCCCGGCGTCATGATGTCCCGCGAGGCGAATTGGATCTGGAAGGCCGACACGCCGTGCACCGTCCCGGCGGGGGCGCGGATCTCGGCCGGGAAGTCCGGAAGCGTGGCGAGGTCGTTTCCGAGGACGGCCGTCGCGTTCGTGAATCGGTCGCCGGTCAACTGCATCCCATCACCCGAGTCACCGGCGAACCGGATGACGACGCGTTCCTTCTCTTCGACCGCTTTCGACATCGGTTTGGTCCGGGCGTGGCCCGACCCGCCTCCTTCGTGGGAGTTCGGCTCCCCGGCATCTCGTGGCTGCGTCGGGGACGACATCCAATGTACCGCCTGCTCCGCGATGGAACGGTCGCGGCACGCGCTAGCATCGGTCACGCTCGGTCGGTGCTGAAGCCGGAACCGCTCGTTTGAACCGCCGGTCAACGGCCGGCCACGGCGCGGCGGCCGATGCAGGCGAGGATGAGGCGGCGTACCGGCGTCGAAAGCGACGACGACAGCCAGACGACGGAAGGGATGCAAGCCATGCGGACCCGACGGCTCGGATCGGCCGGCCCCGAGATCTCGGTGGTCGGATACGGCGCCTGGGAGGCGGGGGGCGGCAGCGAGTGGGGCGCCCAGAAGCCCGACGAGCACGTCGTCGACACCGTGCGCACGGCGCTCGACGCCGGCATCACGTGGATCGACACCGCCGAGGTGTACGGCGCCGGCCGTTCGGAGGAGCTGGTCGGCCGGGCGATCGCCGGCCGGCGGGACGACGTCCTGGTGTTCACGAAGGTCGGCCCGGCGCCCGACGGCACCGGATTCCGGCCCGAGGACGTCGCCAAGGCGTGCCGCGGCAGCCTCGACCGGCTCGGCATCGAGCACATCGACCTGTACCAACTGCACTGGCCCGACTCGACCGGCGTGCCCGTCGAGGAGACCTGGGGCGCGATGGTGCGCCTCGTCGAGGAGGGACTCGTCCGTCACATCGGCGTCTCGAACTTCGACCGCGCGCTGATCGAGCGGTGCGAGGCCATCCGGCACGTCGACTCGCTGCAACCCGAGTTCTCGATGCTGCAGCTGGAAAACCGCGATCTGATCGCCTGGTGCGGCGAGCGCGGGATCGGCACGATCACGTACGGCCCGCTCGCGTACGGCATCCTCACCGGCCGCGTGTCGGACGAGACGACGTTCGACGAGGGTGACCATCGCGCGCCGGGCGGCGACGTCTGGGAGACGTTCCTTCGGCCGGACGCGATCGGGGGAACGATGGCGGTCGTCGACGGGATCCGCCCGATCGCCGAGCGCCTCGGCGCATCCGTCGCCGACGTCGCGATCGCGTGGAACGTCGCGCAGCCCGGCGTGACCGCGGCGATCGTCGGCAGCACCGATCCCGAACACGTCCGTTCCAACGCGGCGGCGGGCGACCTGGTGCTGGACGCGGACGCCCTGCGCGAGCTCGACCGGGTAGTCTCGGAGGGCCCGCTCGCCGGCTGAGCCGGATCGCATCCGCCGCTCGATGGAAGGAACCGCTCCCGCATGGCCTACAAGCGCATCCTGCTCGCGACGGACGGATCGCCGTCTGCCGAGACCCCCGAGCGCGTCGCCGCGGCGCTCGCGACCGCGACGAAGGGCCGGATCACCATCGTCCACGCGTACGCCGATCCGTCACGCGGCGAGACGGCGGTCGAGCGCGCGAAGGGCATCGTCGACGCGACCGGCGTCAAGCGCGAGGTCGTGCTGACCGGGGACGATCCGGCCGAGGCGCTGCTCACCGAGGCGGACACGCGCGGTGTCGACGTCATCGTCATCGGAAGTCGCGGCCTCCTGCGCGACGAGCAGGTCTTCGGCAGCGTCGTGAAGAAGATCGCGCAGCACGCGCCGTGCGACGTCCTGTTGACTCGCGCCAGACCCGGCGAGGAGCGGCCGACCGACGGGCCCCCGTATCAGCGGATCCTCATCGCGACCGACGGCTCGGCGACGGCCGACCGGGCCTCTCGCAAGGGGTTCGCGCTCGCGAAGCGCCTGGACGCCGAGGTCGGCCTCGTGTTCGTCGGGCATCCGAAGACCGGCGAGCTCATCCTGCAGGACACCGTCGCCACCAACGCAGACGACACCGGGATGGACGCCAAGACCTTCGTCCGCGACGGCGATCCCGCGCAGGCGATCATCGCAACCGCGGACGAGGAGGGCTACGACCTCGTGATCGTCGGGAACCGCGGGATGACGGGTGCGCGCGCGGCGCTCCTCGGCTCGATCCCGCTGACCGTCGCGCAGTACGCCCGCGCCGACGTGCTCATCGCGCGCACGATCGCGCAGAACCTCGACGAGATCGGACCGGGCGAGGGCGGCATCGTCACGACCGGCGATCACAAAGTTGCGGTCTATCGCGATCCGAAGGGCGCCGCGCACGCGATGTCGGCGAAGTGCACGCACATGGGCTGCACGGTGAAGTGGAACCCGACCGAGAAGACGTTCGACTGCCCGTGTCACGGCTCGCGCTTCTCGCCCACAGGCGACGTCGTGAACGGCCCGGCCGCTCGCCCGCTCGAGCCGACCGACCTCTAGCCGGTTCGCGTCAGAACGGCTTGAACACCATCAACCAGACGAGCGCCGCGAGCGCGACGAATCCGAGGACCGCGTTCATCAGCGCGACGCGCGACCGGAGGATCTCGTCGAGCTCCTCGTCGCTTCGTCGAGGCACGCCGGAGGGGCGGACCTCGACCGCCTCCTTCACGCGCCGGTAGTAGGGGCCCGCCACGGCGCTCATCTCGCCGATCATGCCGACGAGGATCAGCAGCGCGATCCAGATCCACCACTGACCCCACCAGTTGCCCGCGAACCCGGCGACCACCCCGAACAGGATCAGCAGCCCGAGCGAGACGTACATCCCCTGCACGCTCGAGCCCGAGAACTGCAGCAGCTCGGCGATCCGGACGCGATCGCGCTCCCCGCGCAGCCGGAGCGCGACCCACACCGAGACGCCGTGGAACATCACGAATCCCAGGACGCCCAGGATGTGGAGGAGCTTCCAGACCAGATAGAGGTTGATCGCGCCGGCCATCGGGCGGCGAGCCTACCGCAGGCGTTGCCGCGCGGCGCCGGTCCGAGCGGCCGACGCCCGACGGGTACGATTGGTCGATGGCGCAGGTCACCGGTCGTTCCACCGCACGCGATCGCCTGGGCGAGATCCTGTCCGGCCGGATCGCGATCCTCGATGGCGCGTGGGGCGTGCTCTTGCAGGGGCGCGGCATCACCGAGGAGGAGTGGCGCGGCGAGCGGTTCGCCGACCATCCGCGCGACGTCCGGGGCGACCCCGACTTGCTCAACCTGACGCATCCCGAGATCGTCGACGAGGTGCACCGCGCGTACCTCGACGCGGGAGCCGACATCACGTCCACCAACACGTTCACCGCGACCTCGATCGGCCAGGGCGAGTACGGCCTGCAGGACGCCGTGTACGAGATGAACCTAGAGGGTGCGCGGCTCGCGCGCCGGGCGGCGGACGATCACGGCGCGCTCGTCGCCGGCTCGGTCGGCCCGCTCAACGTCACCCTGTCGATCTCGCCGAAGGTCGAGGACGCCTCGTACCGCGCCGTCACGTTCGACCAGGTCGTCGAGGCGTACCAGGAGCAGATCCGCGGCCTCGTCGAGGGCGGCGTCGACTTCCTCCTGATCGAGACGATCTTCGACACGCTGAACGCCAAGGCGGCGATCGTCGCCGCGCAGGAGGTCGCGCCGGACGTGCCGCGGTGGCTGTCGGTGACCATCGTCGACCGCAGTGGCCGCACGCTTTCGGGTCAGACGATCGAGGCGTTCTGGCTGTCGATCGAGCACGCCGATCCCGCCATCGTCGGCGTCAACTGCTCGCTCGGCGCGGCCGAGATCCGCCCGCATCTCGAGGCGCTCGCGCGCGTCGCCGACGTTCCGGTCTCGTGCTATCCGAACGCCGGCCTCCCGAACGCGTTCGGCGGCTACGACGAGCAGCCCGACGTCACCAGCAAGTACCTCCGCGAGTTCGCCGAGGCCGGGCTCGCGAACATCCTGGGCGGCTGCTGCGGCACGACGCCGGAGCACATCCGCGCCATCCGCGCCGCCGTCGACGGGCTCCGCCCGCGCGCCGTCGCCGAGGCCGAGCGCGTGCCACGGTTCAGCGGGCTCGAGCCGTTCTGGATCCGCGACACGACCGGCTTCGTGATGATCGGCGAGCGCACCAACATCACGGGCTCCAAGCGCTTCCGCCGGCTGATCGAATCGGGCGACTTCCAGGGCGGCGTCGAGGTCGCGCTCGAGCAGGTCCGCGGCGGCGCGAACATGATCGACGTCAACATGGACGCCGACCTGCTCGACGGCGAGCAGGCGATGACGACGTTCCTCAACCTGGTCGCGACCGAACCGGAGATCGCGCGCGTCCCGGTGATGATCGACTCGAGCAAGTGGTCGGTGATCGAGGCCGGCCTCAAGTGCGTGCAGGGCAAGGGCGTCGTCAACTCGATCTCGCTCAAGGAGGGCGAGGACGACTTCCTGGCGAAGGCCCGCACGGTCCGCGAGTACGGCGCGTCGGCCGTCGTGATGGCGTTCGACGAGCGCGGGCAGGCCGACACGGTCGAACGCAAGGTCCAGATCCTCGAGCGCGCGTACCGGCTGCTGGTCGACGAGGTCGGGTTCGCGCCCGAGGACGTGATCTTCGACCCGTGCATCCTCGCGATCGCGACCGGCATCGAGGAGCACGACGAGTACGCGAAGGCGTTCATCGAGTCGGCTCGGATCCTCAAGCAGCGGTGCCCGGGCGCGCGCATCTCGGGCGGCGTGTCCAACCTCTCGTTCTCGTTCCGTGGCAACGAGCCCGTGCGCGAGGCGATGCACTCGGCGTTCCTGTATCACGCGATCCAGGCCGGGCTCGACATGGCGATCGTGAACGCCGGCCAGCTGATGCTGTACGAGGACATCCCGGCCGATCTCCTGGAGCACGTCGAGGACGTCATCTTCAACCGCCGCCCCGACGCCACCGAGCGCCTCGTGTCGTTCGCCGAGGGCGTCAAGGGCGAGGCGACCAAGCGCGAGATCGACCTGTCGTGGCGCGAGCAGTCCGTCGAGGAGCGCCTGAAGCACGCGCTCGTCCACGGCGTCATCGACTACATCGAGCACGACACCGAGGAGGCGCGCCAGAAGCACGAGCGTCCGCTGGACGTGATCGAGGGCCCGCTGATGGCCGGCATGCAGATCGTGGGCGACCTGTTCGGCTCCGGGAAGATGTTCCTCCCACAGGTCGTCAAGAGCGCTCGGGCGATGAAGAAGGCCGTCGCGTACCTCGAGCCCTACATGGAGGAGGAGAAGCTGCGCCTCGGCCCGGCCGGCGGGCGCGCGCAGGGCAAGATCGTGACCGCCACCGTCAAGGGCGACGTTCACGACATCGGCAAGAACATCGTCGGCGTCGTCCTGGCCTGCAACAACTACGAGGTCATCGATCTCGGCGTGATGGCCCCGGCCGACCGGATCCTGGACACGGCGCTCGAGGAGGGGTGCGACATCGTCGGTCTCTCGGGTCTGATCACGCCCTCGCTCGACGAGATGGTCAACGTCGCGCGCGAGATGGAGCGCCGCGGCATGGACCTGCCGCTGCTGATCGGCGGCGCGACTACCTCCAAGCAGCACACCGCGGTGCGGATCGCGCCCGAGTACACCAACCCGACCGTGCACGTGATCGACGCGTCGCGCGTGATCGACGTCGTGTCGAACCTGCTCGACCGCGACCGCAGGCCGGGGTTCGACAAGCGCAACCGCGACGACCAGGAGCGACTGCGGCAGCGGCACCTCGAGCGCGCCAAGAGCCCGCTGCTCCCCTACGCCAGAGCGGTCGCCAACCGCACCCCGATCGTCTGGCATTCGCAGGACCTGCCGGCGCCGCCGTTCCTCGGCACACGGGTGGTCGAGCCCACCGTGAAGGAGCTGCGCGAGTACGTCGACTGGACCTTCTTCTTCACCGCGTGGGAGCTGAAGGGCCGCTACCCCGCGATCCTCGACCACCCGCAGCACGGCGCCGCCGCGCGCGAGCTGTTCGAGCACGCCAACGAGCTGCTCGACGAGATCGAGCGCGACGGGTCGATCTCGCCGCGCGGCATCTACGGGTTCTTCCCGGCCGGCGCCGAGGGCGACGACCTCGTGCTCGAGGACGGCACACGGTTCCATCTGCTGCGCCAGCAAGTCGACCACGGCGACGGCCGGCCGAACCGCTCGCTCGCCGACTACGTCGCGCCGGCGGACACCGGGCTTTCCGACCACATCGGCGCGTTCGCCGTGACGGCGGGGATCGGCGCCGACGAGCTCGCGGCGCGGTTCGAGGCCGATCACGACGACTACCGCTCGATCATGACCAAGGCGCTCGCCGACCGGCTGGCCGAGGCGTTCGCCGAGCACCTGCACGAGGTCGCGCGGCACGAGTGGTACGAGACCGGGCCGAAGCTGTCGCAGGACGAGCTCCGCGAGGAGCGTTACCGCGGGATCCGCCCGGCGTTCGGCTACCCGGCGTGCCCAGACCACTCGGAGAAGCGCACGCTGTTCGAGGTCCTGGACGCGGCGTCGATCGGGCTGGCGCTCACCGAGACGTGTGCGATGACGCCGCCCGCGTCGGTGAGCGGTCTGTACTTCGCCCATCCGGCGGCCCGGTACTTCAACGTCGGCCGGGTCGGACGCGACCAGGTCGAGGACTACGCTCGCCGCAAGGGCGTCGAGGTCGCCGAGGCCGAGCGATGGCTCTCGCCCAACCTCGCCTACGAGCCCCGCTGACCGCTCCGGAACGTCGAGCCGTCGCCTGACCGGACGTCCTGAACGGCCATTCAATCGCCTCGCCGGCTCTGCTAGCGTGCCCGCATGACCCGGTTTTGGCACTCGTTCGCCGATATGAGCGCGGTCGAGCACAACGGCGAGCTCGTCCTCGACCGCGGCGAGGGGGCGTACGTCTGGGACGAGGCGGGGAACCGCTACCTGGATGCGACCGCGGCGCTTTGGTACTGCAACGTCGGCTACGGCCGCGCGGAGATCGCCGACGCGGTCGCGGGGCAGATGCGCAAGCTCGCCGCGTACTCGACGTTCGGCGACAACTCGAACCGCCCGGCGATCGAGCTCGCGGAGCGCGTCGCCGGCCTCGCGCCCGTCGCGGACAGCCGGGTGTTCCTCACGAGCGGAGGCTCGGACTCGATCGACACGGCGGCCAAGATCGCGCGACGGTACTGGCAGCTCGTCGGCGAGCCCGACCGAACCGTGTTCGTCACCCGCGAACGCGCGTATCACGGCATGCACGTCGCAGGGACGAGCCTCGCCGGCATCCCGGCCAACGCGACCGGCTACGGCACGCTCGTCGACGGCGTCGTCCGGATCGAATGGGACTCGGCCGAGGCGCTCCGCGAGGCGATCTCGGCGGCGGGCCCGGGTCGCGTCGCGGCGTTCTTCTGCGAGCCGGTGATGGGCGCCGGTGGCGTGTTCGCGCCGCCCGAGGGCTACCTGCGAGATGTTCGGTCGATCTGCCGCGAGGCCGGCGTGCTGTTCGTGGCCGACGAGGTCGTCACCGGGTTCGGCCGCGTGGGCGACTGGTTCGCCAGCTCGCGGTGGGATCTCGAGCCCGATCTGATCACGTGCGCGAAGGGCATCACGAGCGGCTACCTCCCGATGGGCGCCGTCGTCGCGGCACCCATCGTCACCGAGCCGTTCTGGTCACCCGAGGCCGGGATGTTCCGGCACGGGTACACGTACTCCGGGCACGCGTCCGTGGCGGCGGCCGCGCTCGCGAACCTCGACATCCTCGAACGAGAGGGTCTGCCGAAGCGCGCGTTGCAGCTCGAGACCGAGCTCGCGGACGCGCTCGCGCCGCTCGCCGAGCATCCGATGGTCGACGAAGTGCGCTCCGGCACCGGCGTGCTCGCCGCCGTGCAGATCCGGTCGGACCTGCTGGCCGGCGACGCGACGCTGGCACCGCGGGTGGTCGCCGCCTGCCGCGCGCACGGGGTCCTGACGCGCGCGCTCGCGACGGGCGGGCTGCAGATCTCGCCGGCGCTCGTCATCGACGACGGCGCGATGGGTGAGATGCGGCACGGGATCGCGGCCGCGCTCGACGACGTCGCCTGACCGGCCGGCGGCGGACCCGGCGCTTAGTGGAACGAGTGCCCGCAGGCGCAGGAGCTCTGCGCGGCCGGGTTGTCGATCGTGAACCCGGATTGCTCGAGCGTGTCGACGAAGTCGATCGTCGCCTCGCTGAGGTACGGGACGCTCATCTTGTCGATCACGACGCGGACGCCGAACTGCTCCGCGGCGACGTCCTTGTCGCTCAACTGGTCGTCGAGGTACATCGCGTACCGGAGCCCGGAGCAGCCGCCGGGCTGAACCGCCACGCGAAGCGCGATGTCGCTCCGGCCCTCCTCGTCGACGAGCTCCTTGACCTTTCCGGCGGCGGTCTGCGTCAGCTGGATCATCGTCCCTCCGGTTCGGCTCGCGCCGCGGGCGGCGCATCGATGCTGGTCGAACGGCCGATCCGGCGGAGCGCCCGCCTCGGCCGACCTCCCGATTGTACCCGCGACCAGTCGAGATCCCTCCAGGCGTCGGCGGCTCGGACCGCCGCGGCGGGTGAACCGTTCACACCTCGGGCCCGGCCGTCGGCGGATGCTCATCGCCGCGCCCGCCCGGGGGTGGACCGTCGCCTATCCGCACGCGGGCACCGCGAATCGGCGTTCGACCGAGCGGACCGTGTCGAGGGCATCGGCGGGGACCCGATCCCGATTCGGCCCGCCGAGCAGCAGGTCGTCGGGAACGCCGTCACGGGCGCACAGGAAGTCCTTGCCGCGGCCGCCGTGGACGATGTCGGTCCCCTTCGTCGCCGCGATCCCGTCGTTGCCCGGACCGCCCCACCCTTCGTCGGACGCCTCGGCAAGCGCCACCAAGTCGCCTCCGCGCTGGCCGTGGATCTCGTCGGCCCCACGGCCGTCGCGGATCTCATCCGCGTCATCGCCTCCGTAGATGCGGTCGTCTCCCGCGTGGCCATAGATGAGGTCTCGACCGTCGCCCCCGTAGATGATGTCGTTCCCGCCTCGACCCAGGATCTTGTCGGCGCCGCTTCCACCGCAGATGACATCGGCTCCGGGCGTCCCTCCGAGGGGACGATCGGGTCCGTCCGTGCCGCCGATCGTGCAACCCCTGCCCGGCGAACGCGCCATCGTCGGCTGGGCCAACGCACACGAGAGCGTCAACCCGAGGGCGAGCGTCGTCGACAAGCGATTGGGACGCACGACGGAACGACGCCACATCCCGGCTGCCGGTTCCACGCCATGACGGTGCCCCACGGCGAGGAACACCAGCGACTTCACGATCTGCGCCGGCTCGTATCCGATCGCGGTCGCGACGTCCTCCGCCGTCGTGGTTCCCTGGGATGTCCGGGCCTCGGCGTCGCGGCGAGGCGCGGGCCACCTCGAGCGCCCGCACGCCCGCACCGCTCATCGCGCGGAGGATCGCAACTCGACCCGAGCGGCGACGTCGGCCGCGACGCGCTCGAGGGCCGCCCGAGGATCGTCGACCGCGCGCTCGGACCCGACGGCCTCGACGAGGGTCTCGACCACCGCATCGCGGGGGCGGACGTCGGCCGATCCGGCGATGATGACGGTCGGCGTGGTGGCGATCCGCGCGCGCTCGAGGACGGCGCCGACCACCTTTCCGCGCAGCGACGACGCGTCGAGGCGCCCCTCTCCCGTGACGACGACGTCCGCCTGCTCGAGTCGCGGATCGAACCCGACCGCCTCCATCACGATCCTGGTGCCGCGGTGCAGTCGCGCGCCGAGGAACGCGACGAGGCCGGCGCCGAGCCCACCCGCGGCGCCGGCTCCCGGCAGGTCGCGCACGTCGATGCCGAGGTCGCGCTCCACCACGGCCGCCAGGTGGGCGAGGGCGCCCTCGAGCAGCGACACGTCGTCCGGCCCCGCGCCCTTCTGCGGACCGAACACCGCGGCGGCGCCGCGCGGACCGACGAGCGGGTTGTCGACGTCGACCGCCGCGACGACCCGCGTCCGCGCGACCGCCCGATCGAGCGTCCGGACATCGACCGTCGCGACGTCGAGTAGCGCGGCTCCTCCGCGCCCCACGGGGCGGCCTCGCGCGTCGAGGAAGACGACGCCGAGCGCCTGCGCCATGCCGACGCCGCCGTCGACCGTCGCGCTTCCGCCGACCCCGACGATCACCTCGTCGACGCCGTCCGCCGTCGCTGCCGCGATGAGCTCACCGGTCCCGAACGTCGTCGTCCTGAGCGGATCTCGCCGTGGAGTACCGATCAGTTGCAGTCCCGACGCGGCGGCCGATTCGACGACGGCCACACGACGCCCGTCGCGATCGACGATACCGACCGGCGCGCGGACGGGATCGCCGAGCGGGCCGGTGACGTCGACCGAGCGCCGCGTTCCGCCGAGCGCGGCGACCAGCGCGTCGAGCGTCCCCTCGCCGCCGTCGCCCATCGGAACCTCGTCCACGGCGTCATCCGGTCTGGATCGCCGCCAGCCGGACGCGATCGCGGACGCCGCCTCGGGCGCCGTCAACGTCCCCTTGAACTTGTCCGGAGCGACGAGGACGCGCACGGCCGTACGGTACGATTCGCGCCGGCCGGCGGCATGACGGCGGCCTCCGCCCGACCGTTCGTCCGGCGCCACGCAGGAGGAGCATTGGACCGCACGCAGCTGGTGGGGATCGCGCACGCCGAGCGGCAACGGCTCGGCAGAACGATCCAGTTCGTCGCCCCCGCGGCGTGGGACGCGCCGAGCCCGTGCGAGGGGTGGACCAACCACGACGTGATGGCGCATCTGGCCGCCCAGGAGACGGCGGCCGCGCAGCTGCTGGCGGGCGGCGCGGCCGAGGAGTTCGACGCGTTCCGAGCCGCCAACGGCGGCGACTTCTGGGTGAACGGCTTCAACGAGTGGGCCGTGGAGCTCCGTCGCGATGTCCCGACGCGCGACGTCGTGAACGCATGGGGCCGCGCCGCAGACGTCTTCCTCGAACTGTGCGCCGACCTGACGGACGACGACTGGACGAGCCGGAGGGTCTCGTGGATCGCGGGCAACATCGGGGTCCGGTACCTGATCCAATCGCGGATCGTCGAATGGTGGGCGCACGGTGAGGACGTCCGCGCCGGCGCCGGGCTCGAGCCGAACCTCCAGCACTGGCCGATCCACCTCACGAACGACCTCGGGATCCGGATGCTTCCGTACGCGCTGGGGGTCGCCGGCCTGTCGTTCCCCGGGGCGAGCGTGGAGATCGACCTCGAGGGCGTCGGTGGCGGCTCGTGGCACTGGGGTCTGACGGCGGGCGAGAGCCCCGCCGAGGACAAGAAGCCCGACGCGTTCATCGAGGGCCGCGCGTATCCGTTCTGTCTGATCGCGGCTCGGCGCCTGGCCGCCGAGTACTTCCTCGACGACGGCAATCTCGTGCTCGGCGGCGACGAGGACCTCGCCACCTTGATCCTGCAAAACATCCGCGCGTACGTCGAGTAGACCACCCGGCGCGCCAAACCGCGCCGGCGCGCCGGTCGTACTCCTTGCGAGATACCGTGCTGCGTGTGCGATCGAATGAACCGGTGCCCGACGGCTCGCTGATGCGGGCCTTCGCACGACGCGACCCGGCGGCTGCCGAGGAGCTCTACCGGCGGTTCGCCTCGCGCGTGTACGGGCTCGGCGTCGTGATGCTCGGCAACGACGCGATGGCCCAGGACCTCGTGCAGGACACGTTCGTGAAGCTGTGGCGGAGCGCGGACCGGTTCGACGCCGGGCGCGGGCGGCTCGAGACGTGGGTCCTGCTCGTCGCGCGGAGCCTCGCGATCGACGCGCTGCGTCGCCGGGTGCTCGACGCCCGGTCGATGGAGAAGGTCGGGGTCGATCGGGAGGTCTCGACCGACGCCGGGCCCGACGAGATCGTGGAGACGCAGGACATGGCGGGACGCGCGAGAGCGGCGATGGCGTCGCTCTCGGACGGGCAGCGCGCGGCGCTCGAGCTCGCGTACTTCGGGGGCAAGACGAGCGCGGAGGTCGCCGAGCTCGAGGGCATCCCGATCGGCACGGCGAAGACCCGGATCCGGACGGCCCTGCTCAAGCTCCGCGAGGCGTTGGAGGAGCATCGTGACGTGTGAAGAGGTGCGCGACCACCTGGCCGAGCACGTCCTCGGAACGCTCCACGAGGTGACCGACGCGGCGATCCGCTCCCACCTGCGGTCGTGCGGCGCGTGCCGGCGCGAGATGGCCTCGATGGCCGAGGGGATCGAGACGTTCTCGCACGCGGCACACGAGCTCGAGCCGCCGCCGGAGCTTCGCGACCGCGTTTTCGCGGCGGTCTCGGAGGAGTGGTCGGCGGCGCCCGCGACGGCGTCTAGGCCGACGCCGGTCCGTCGCTGGGTGGCCTGGGCCGGCGCTGCCGCGGCGGTCGTCGCCTCGCTCGGCTGGGGCGTGTCCCAGGCGCACATCGCCGACCGATACGAGGCGAGCGCGCAGAAGTACGACGCGTTCCTGCACGTGCTCGGCGGCAAGAACGTTCGGGTCGGACAGGTGCACGGGACCGGCGCACAGCAGATCGAGGGCAGCGCGGTCCTCTACGACTCCGACGTCGAGCAGTCCTGGGTGCTGATCCTGGTTCGCGCCCCCGGCCTCTCCGGAACGGCCGACGTCGAGCTGTCCTCGACGACCGGGAAGACGATCGAGATGCATCCGCTGGAGTTCTCCGACGGCGGCGAGTCGTCGTCGTGGCTCGTGACGTCGTCGAACCTCCAGCCGTTCGAACGCGTGACGATCACCGATGCGAGCGGCGGCGTGATCGCGACGGCGCGGGTGCAGCGCGCCTAGCGCCGAACGACGAGCCGCTTGATCGCCCGCGGATACGACCCGAAGCGGTACTTGTACTCGTAGTCGCCCTTCAGCAGGTCGAACGCGGAGCACCCGCCCTCGATCGCGATGCGGATGTCCTCGGCGACGAGCACCATGCCCGGCGACAGATGCCGGAGCTCTCGATCGAACGCCGAGTTGTAGAGCGAGTACGTGCCCTCGAACCGGAATCCGATCGTCCCGGCGACCTTCTGTCCGCCGATCTCGATGAACACCAGGCTGAAGATCCCTCGCGACAGGAACGCCTCGCCGAGGCGACGGAAGAAGATCTCCATCCCCGGCTGCATGAACACGCCCTTCGGACCCTCGCTCGTCCGGTGCAGCTCGACGAACCGGTCGAGGTACGGCACGAGTGTCTCGTCGTGCGCCACGCTGATGGAATAGGCGCCCGCCTCGGCCTCCAGCTTGCGCGCCTTGCGCTTGATCTCGTGGCGCAGCTTGGCGGGCAGACCGCCGAGGTACTCCTCGTACGAGCCGGGCAGCGGCAGGAACGGCGCGACGCCGTTCTGGTCGTCGAGGACCTCGGTGAAGAAGCCCTCGGCGCGGGCGCCCTCCTCCAGCAGGCTGAGCCACTCCTTGTCCTCGGCCAGGCCGCGGAGGTCGGCCTCGCGCCAGTCGTCCCGGCGGACCAGCGCGGCGAACAGCTCCTTGGCGAACGACGGCGCCGTCTCCTGATGTCCCACCGGTCCGAGATAGTCGGTGACCTCCGTGCCACCGAGGAACCGGAGCGTTCCGCCCACCCGCTCGAACGCCACGGCGGCCACCTGCTCGTCGTCCTCCTCGCCGAACGCGAACAGCAGGTCGTCGCGCTCACCGAACTCCTCCCAGTACAGCTTGAGGAACCCCGGCGTGTGGAAGAACGTGCCCGCCG
>JBKPTC010000006.1:0-11179 GCA_046735355.1 bacterium | reverse complement strand
GTCTTGCGGACGTGCGTCTCGACCGTCCGCGGCGATATCCGCAGCCGCCGCGCGACCTGATGGAGCGTCATCCCCTCCGAGAGCAGCTGGAGCACCTCGACCTCGCGGGTGGTCAGCAGAGCGGCCACGCGGGTCGCCTCGCGGGCGCCGCGGGCCATCCGGCCCAGCTCGCGCATCGCGCGCTGCTCGTGCTCCTCCGTGAAGACGCGCGCGCCGCGCGCGATCCGCTCGACCGCCTCGACGATCGTCGCGACGCCGCCGGTCTTCTCGACGACGCCGTCGACGCCCGCGCGGAACGCCGAGAAGACCGTCTCGTCGTCCGTCTTGCCTGTCAGGGCGAGGAACCGCGGCGCGGGCCGTCGACGCCGGAGCGTGCGGACGACGTCGTTCCACGGCATGTCGGGAAGGTCGAGATCGATCACGACGATGTCCGGCAGGGCCTCGGAGAACGCCAGGATCGCGTCCTGCCCCTCGGCGGCCTCTCCCACAACCTCGAGCAGGGGCGACTCCTCGCACGCGATCCGGATCACACCGCGGAGAACGGGATGCCCCTCGACGATCATCACCCGCGCGGCCATCGCGCTCCTCCGCCGGTCGGTCGTCAGACGGGCCGGCTCGCCGGCGCGAGCCCGTGCCGCCACGCGAGCGTCACCGCCTCGATTTTCGAGTGCACGCCGAGCTTCGACAGGATGCTCTTGACGTGGCTCTGCACGGTGAGCGGGCTGATCCCCAGTCGCTCTGCGATGACGGGCGTCGAGTCGCCGTCCGCGAGCGCCTGGAGGATCTCGGTCTCGCGCGCCGTCAGTCGGCGGAGCGCGAACTCGGCGACCGGCGGCCGCTCGGCGCCCGTCTGGATGCGGTCGAGCACCTCCGCCAGGTCGTCGTCGGGCATCACGATCTCGCCCGCGGCCGCGCGACGCACGAGGTCGACCACGTCCTGGACCGCGCGCGTCTTGTGGATGTAGCCGCACGCGCCCGCGGCGAGCAACTCGGTCGCGGCAGCCGGGTCCCTGAAGGACGTGACGGCGACGACCTTGGTCGAGGGACGGGCGGCCTTGACCTTGCGCGTCGCCTGCAGCCCGTCCATGCCGGGAAGCTCGAGATCCATGAGCACGACGTCGGGACGTTCGAGCACCGTCAGCTCTACGGCGCGCTCCCCGTCCGGCGCCCACCCGACCAGCTGGAACGACGGGTGCTGGGAGAACAGCAGAGCGAGCGCCTCGGCGAACATCTCGTGGTCGTCGACGACCAGGACCCGGATGGGCTCGCGCATGTCCCCCTCAACATCGGCCGCGGGCAGCGAGGACTGGAGCCACCCGTAGACTCGCGGCGTGCAGGCCTGCCCGAACTGCGGCGAGAGCAACCCGGATCGCGCGAGCTTCTGTCTGGCGTGCGGAACGGCCCTCGCCGGTGCCTCGGCCGAGTCCGAGCGCAAGATCGTCACCGTCCTGTTCTGCGACCTCGTCGGGTTCACGGCGAGGTCGGACCGCGCCGACCCCGAGGACGTCAAGGCGATGCTCCGGCCGTACCACGCGATGCTCGACCGGATGTTCGCGAGGACCGGAGGGACGCTCGACAAGTTCATCGGCGACGCCGCCGTCGGCGTGTTCGGCGCGCCGGTGAGCCACGAGGACGACCCCGAGCGCGCGGTCTACGCGGCGATCCTGATCCTCGAGGAGCTGGTCGCGCTCAACGAACAGATGGCCGGCGGTGACCTCTCGGTGCGGATCGGCATCGCGACGGGCGAGGCGTTCGTGTCGCTCGGGCCGGGCCCGCAGGTCGGCGAGCGCGTGACGGGCGACGTCCTCGCGCTCGCCGGCGAGATCCAGCACGTCGCCCCCGTCGACGGGATCGCCGTCGCCGAGAGCACCTACCACGCGACGTCGGACCTGTTCGTGTACGAGCCGCTGCCGCCGCTCGCTCGAGCGGGTGCGGAGACCGTTCCGTTGTGGCGAGCGACGTCGCGTCGCAGCCGCCTCGTCCGCGACCCGGCGGACACGCCGTTCATCGGCCGGGAGGAGGAGTCCTCGATGCTCCGCGCCGCGTTCCGCCGCGCGGTGTCCGAGCCCTCGGTGCAGCTCGTGACAGTGACGGGCGAGCCGGGGGTCGGCAAGTCGAGGCTCATCCAGACGTTCGCCGACTTCCTCGACGACGAGCCGCAGATCATCCGGTGGCGGCAGGGACGGTGTCTGCCGTACGGCGACGGCGTCAGCTTCTGGCCGTTGTCGGAGATCGTGAAGGCCGAGGCCGGCATCCTCGAGACCGATCCGCCCGCCGAGGTGAGCGCCAAGCTCGTCGCCTCGGTCGAGGCGCTCGTCGAGGAGCTGTCCGAGCGCGACTGGCTTCGCGCGCGGCTGGCGCCGCTCGTCGGCGTCGCGGACGCGTCCGAGTCGGTCGACCGCACGGAATCGTTCACGGCCTGGCGCCGGTACCTCGAGGCGATGGCCGCGCAGCACGCGACGGTGCTGGTGTTCGAGGACCTCCACTGGGCGGACCCCGCGATGCTCGCGTTCGTGCAGCACCTCGGGGACTGGGCAGTGGGTCTTCCGCTGCTGCTCGTGTGCGCCGCGCGCCCGGAGCTGTTCGACCGCCAGCCGGGCTGGGGCGGGGGAAAGCGGAATTCGACGACGATCTCGCTGCCGCCGCTCACCGAGGCGGAGACCTCGATGCTCATCTCGGGGCTGCTCGATCGAGCGATCCTGCCCGCCGAGACCCAGGCGGCGCTGCTCGAGCGCGCGGGCGGCAACCCGCTGTTCGCCGAGGAGTTCGTCCGGATGCTGACCGATCGCGGCCTCCTCGAGCGGCGCGGCGCGTCGCGCGAGCTGATCGAGAACGCGGCGGTCGCGGTGCCGGACACCGTGCAGGCGCTGATCGCCGCCCGACTGGACACGCTGCCGCCCGAGAGCAAGGCGCTCCTGCACGACGCGGCGGTCGTCGGGAAGATGTTCTGGCCGGGCGCGCTCTCGGCGACGAGCGGCCTCGACGAGACGCAGATCCGGTCGCGGCTGCACGAGGTCGTCCGCAAGGAGCTCGTGCGGCCGCTCCGCACGTCGTCGATGAAGGACCAGATCGAGTACTCGTTCTGGCACATCCTCATCCGCGACGTCGCGTACGGGCAGATCCCCCGCGCGGAGCGCGGCGCCAAGCACCGGCAGGTCGCGGAGTGGATCGAGGCCGTCACGGGCGATCGCGTCACCGACCAGGCCGAGCTCCTCGCCTACCACTACGGCCAGGCGCTCGAGATGGCGCGGGCCACCGGCGCGGCCGACGCGGACGAGCTCGCACGTGTCACGGCGCGGCATCTCGTGACCGCCGGCGCCCGTGCCATCCGGTTCGATCTCGCGCGCGCGGAGTCGTTCTTCGCCCGCGCGCTCGAGCTGCTGCCGCCGGACGCTGCCGAGCGCGCCGAGCTCCTCGTGCGGCTCGGCGACGCCGCGTCGTCGGCCGGACGGTTCCGCGACGCGGAGGTCCGGTTCGACGAGGCGGTCGCGATCCTGCGCGCGGGCGACGATCGTCTGGCGCTCGGTGACGCCCTGGCGATCCAGGCGCGCGCCGAGGGCCGCGGCGGCGACGCACGCCGGTGGCGCCGGCTGCTCGAGGAGGCCGTCGAGATCCTCGAGGCGGAGCCGCCGGGTCCCGAGCTCGTCCGCGCCTGGACGCGGATGGCCGGCCAGCACCTGTCCTTCAGCACGTACGCCGAATGCAAGGAGGACGCCGAGCGCGCGCTCGACCTCGCCAACCGGCTCGGCATGGACGACGAGGCCGTGCGCGCGCGCCAGTTCCTCGGCGCGGCGCGCTGCGAGATGGGCGACGCGGGCGGGCTCGCCGACCTGTGGGCCGCGCTCCGACAGGGACTCGACGTCGGGCTCGGCGAGGAGGTCGTCGTGACCTACGGCAACCTCGCCTACCAGCTGTGGCTGCGCGACGGACCGGCGATCGCGCAGCAGGTGTGGTCGGCGGCGGTCGACTTCTCGGACGTGCGAGGGTTCCGGACGCAGGCGGCGTGGAGCCAGGCCGGGCAGCTCGAGGTGCTGTTCGACCTCGGCCGGTGGGACCGGCTCCTCGAGATCGCCGAGGAGATGGTGGCGTTCGACCGCGAGGGCGGCGGATCGCAGCTCGGCTCGTTCGCCGACGTCTACCGGGCGATGGTCCTCGTCCGCCGCGGCGAGCTCGGGCGCGCGACGGCGCTCGCGGAGGAGTTCCTTCCGCGCGTGCGCATCCTGAAGCGCGCCGAGTACCTGGCGCCCGCGCTCACCGTCGGAGCGATGATCGAGTACGCGCGCGGGCACCTGCGCACCGCGATCGATCTCATCGAAGAGTTCGTCGACGCCACGCAGGACGCGCCGAACTACCGGCTGCATTTCCTTCCGAACGCGCTCGGCGTGCTCCTGGCGACCGGTCAGCTGGACGCCGCGGAGACGTTCGTGCCCGAGCCGCTGTATCCGCTGTCGGTCAGGCATCAGCACTGCCTGGCGAGCGTGCGGGCCATCCTGGCGGAGGCGCACGGCGATCGCGTCGAGGCCGCCGAGCTCTGGCGCGACGCGGCCGATCGCTGGCTCGCGTACGGCTCGATGCTCGAGCGCGGGCACTCGCTGTTCGGCCTCGGCCGCTGCCTGCTCGACGTCCGGCCCGAGGAGGCGCTGACCCGCCTGGCCGATGCCCGCGCGGTCTTCGCCGAGCTCGGCGCCGTCGTGCTGGAGCGCGAGATCGACGACCTCGTCGGGCGGGCGACCGCCCTGAGCTCGTAGCCCGCGGCGCGGGGCGTGACTGGGTACAGGACGGAGATGGACCCCGAAGCCTCGACGGAGGATCGCCCGGCCAACCGCCTCGCGGACGAGTCGAGCCCGTACCTCTTGCAGCACGCGCACAACCCGGTCGACTGGTATCCGTGGGGCGACGAGGCGTTCGAGCGCGCGCGGCGCGAGGACAAGCCGGTGCTCCTGTCGATCGGATACGCCGCGTGCCACTGGTGTCACGTCATGGAGCGCGAGTCGTTCGAGGACGCGGAGACGGCGGCGCTCATGAACGAGCGATTCGTCTCGATCAAGGTCGACCGCGAGGAGCGGCCGGACGTCGACGCGGTGTACATGGACGCCGTGCAGGCCATGACCGGGCACGGCGGGTGGCCGCTCACTGCGTTCCTCACCCCCGACGGCAAGCCGTTCTACGCCGGCACGTACTTCCCGAGCGAGGACCGGCACGGGATGCCGTCGTTCCGCCGCATCCTGACGGCGATCGCGGAGACGTGGAACGAGCGCCGCGACGAGGTCGAGACGCAGGGACGCCGGCTGGTCGAGGCGATCTCGAGAACGTCGCCCCCGGCGTCCGCCGAGCCGCTCGGCGCCGACGTCCTCGACGACGCCTTCGTCGCGCTCCAGCGTGCGTTCGACGCGCGGTGGGGCGGGTTCGGCGGCGCGCCGAAGTTCCCGCAACCGATGACGCTCGAGCTCCTCCTCCGGATGCATCTGCACGGGCGCGCCGGATCGCTCGACGTGCTGACGACGACGCTGGACCGCATGGCGGCCGGCGGCGTGCACGACCAGATCGGCGGTGGGTTCCACCGGTACTCGGTCGACGAGCGATGGCAGGTCCCCCACTTCGAGAAGATGCTGTACGACAACGCGCAGCTGCTGCGGCTGTACACGCGCGCGTGGCAGGTCACCGGTCGCGAGAGCTACCGCCGCGTCGCGTCGTCCACCGCCGACTATCTCCTCCGAGATCTCCGGCAGCCGGACGGCGGGTTCTCGTCGTCCCAGGACGCGGATACCGACGGGGTCGAGGGCGGCACGTACGTCTGGTCGTACGACGATGTCACGGCGCTCGTCGGTCCGGGCGTCGCCGCGGCGCTCGGCGCGACACCGGCCGGCAACATGGAGGGCGGCTCGAACGTGCTGTGGCGCCCGCATCCGGTCGAGGCCGTCGCGGCCGAGCTCGACATCGACGAGGAGGCGCTCCGTCGAAGCGTCGACGAGGCGCCCGCGGTGCTGCTCCTCGAGCGCGACCGACGGCCGCAGCCGGCCGTCGACGACAAGGTGCTCGCCTCGTGGAACGGCCTGGCGATCGGCGCGCTCGCCGAGGCGGGCCGCGCGCTCGGCCGCTCGGACCTCGTCGACGCGGCGTCGGCCGCGGCTCGCTTCGTCGTCGAGTATCTCGGGGACGACGACGGAGGTCTCCTCCGGTCGTGGCGCGGCGGACGGCGAGGTCCGCGCGCGTTCGCGGACGATCACGCGCTGCTCGCCGACGGGCTGCTGACGTTGTTCGAGACGACGTTCGAGCTGCGGTGGTTCGAGCAGGCGCGGGCGCGATGCGACGAGCTCCTCGCGTCGTTCCTCGACCGCGACGGCGGCGGCTTCTTCCAGACGCGGGCCGACGCCGGCGACCTGGTCGTCCGGCCGAAGGAGCTGTTCGACAACGCTGTGCCGTCGGGCAACTCGGCGGCGGCCGGCGTGCTCGTGCGCATGGCGCGGCTGACCGGCGAGTCGCGGTACGAGGACGCCGCCGTCTCGGCGCTGGCACTGGTGCGCGACGCCGCGGCGCAGGCGCCGACCGGCTTCGGGCACGCGCTGTGCGCGATCGACGCGCTCACGTCACCGTTCCGCGAGGTGGCCGTGGTCGGCGATCCGTCGTCCGGCGCGACACGCGCGCTGGTCGCCGAGGTCACGACCGTGCGCTTCGTGCCGAACCACGTGCTCGCCGTCGCCGCGCCGGGCGACGAGCGGGCGGCCGAGGTGGTTCCGCTGCTGGCCGGTCGCACGAGCGTCGACCGGCGTCCCGCGGCGTACGTGTGCGAGCGCTTCGCGTGCAACCTGCCCGTCACCGAGCCGGCCGCGCTCGCGGCGCAGCTCGAGCGCGACGGATCGAGAGCGCCGTGAGTCCGCGTTCCGACGCTCCGTCGGTAGGCTGGTTCGCATGACGAGGCTGCAGCCGGGCGACGCAGCGCCGGACTTCGCGCTGAGCGATCAAAGCGGCGCGACGGTCAGGCTGTCGGATCTCCGGGGCCGCAAGGTCCTCGTGTACTTCTATCCGGAGGCCGACACGCCCGGATGCACGAGGCAGTCGTGCGACATCCGCGACCACCGCCAGGACCTGCGCGGGCTCGGCGTCGACGTGCTCGGCATCTCGCCCGACACGCCCGACGAGCAGGCCGCCTTCGACCGCAAGTACTCGCTCGGGTTCCCGCTCCTCGCGGACACGGATCACGCCGTCGCCGAGGCGTGGGGCACGTGGGGCGAACGGACGGCGTATGGCAAGACGTATCTCGGGATCCAGCGGTCGTCGTTCCTGATCGACGAGGACGGCCGGGTCGCGCGCGCCTGGTACGGCGTCAAGCCCGAGCAGACGGTTCCGAACGCGGTCGAGGCGCTCGCCGCCTGACCACCTCGCTCCGAACGCGATCCGCCGCTGCGGACCTTGACGGCGTTTTCCGTTAGTCGTAACTTACGGTAAGTGTCCACGAACCGAACGGCGGCCGTGCTCGACGCGCTCGGCGACCCGACCCGCCGAGCGGTCCTCGAGCTCGTGCGCGACCGCGAGCGGTCGGTCGGCGACATCGCGGCCCACCTGCCGGTCAGCCGGCCCGCGGTCTCGCAGCACCTCCGCGTCCTGAAGAAGGCGGAGCTCGTGCGCGATCGCGAGGACGGAACGCGGCGGCTGTATCGGATCGACGGGAAGGGGCTCGAGGCGCTCCGCGCGTACCTCGAGCGGTACTGGGACGCGGCGCTCTCGGCGTTCGCCGAGGCGGCCGACGGCGGTCAAGCGGGGAGGAAGCGATGAGCGACGCGATGGAACGGACCCAGCGGATCGAACCGATCCGCCGAAGCGTGACGGTGCGCGTTCCGCCCGACCGCGCCTTCCGCGTCTTCACCGAGGAGATGACGGCGTGGTGGCCGCACGCCACGCACTCCCGCGCGGCGATGGAGTTCGACGACGATCCGAGCCTGACGGTCCGGTCGATCGAGGTGCAGGGCCGCGTCGGCGGCATGGTGCTCGAGCACATGTCCGACGGCCGCGCGCTCCCGTGGGCCGACGTCGTCGGCTGGGAGCCTCCGAGCCGGTTCGTGATGGCGTGGCGCCCGAACACGCGGCCGGAGCCCCCGACCGAGGTCGAGGTGACGTTCACCGCGATCGAGGGCGGGACGCGCGTCGACCTCGAGCACCGGGGCTGGGAGCGGCTCACCGAGCTGCGCCAGGAGCTGTACGAGAGCTACGGAGGCGGCTGGGTCGCCACGCTCGGCTGTTTCGAGGCGTTCGCGAACGAGGAGGCCGCGTGATGCGTCCGGACATCGGCATCGAGCTCGCACGCATCCGGGTCGAGGAGCTGCTGCGGCGTACGGGGCGATCGGGCGCCGAGCGCGGTTCGACCCGCCGTCCGGTCCCCCGCCCCGAGCGCTAGCTCGAGCGCGCCTGCTGACCCCCCTGCTGACCCCGGCCGATCCGCACCGGCCGATCCCCGCCGGGCGATCCTGAGCCGCCGGTAAGCTCGCGCGGTGATCGCGGTCGACGTCCTCGTGTTCGTCCTCGGCGCGGCGATCGTCGCGCTCACGCTCGGATCGGCGTCGCGAACGCTCCTCGTGCCGCGCGCGATCCCGGCGACGCTCGGCCGGATCGTGTTCCTCGCCGTACGGGCCGTCTTCAGGCTTCGCGCCGGCGCCCGGCAGTCATACGAGCGGCGCGACCGCACGCTGGCGTTCTACGCGCCGGTCGCGCTGCTCACCCTGCTCGTCGTGTGGCTCGCGCTCGTCCTCGTCGGCTACACCGCGATGTTCTGGGGTCTCGGGATCCGTCCGCTGGCGCACGCGATCGAGGACTCGGGATCGTCGCTGTTCACCCTCGGGTTCGCACGGCTCGAGGGACTGCCGCAGCAGCTGCTCGGGTTCAGCGAGGCCGGGCTCGGCCTGATCCTGCTCGCGTTGCTGATCACGTACCTGCCGAGCCTGTACTCGGCGTTCGCGCGGCGCGAGCAGGGCGTCGCCAAGCTCGAGGTTCGCGCGGGCAACCCGCCGACGGGGACGTACCTCATCGAGCTCGCCAACACCGTGACGGGGCTCGAGCGGCTGCAGACCGTCTGGAACGACTGGGAGGACTGGTTCGTGCAGGTCGACGAGAGCCATACGTCGTTCCCCGCGCTGTCGTTCTTCCGGTCGCCGCATCCGGATCAGTCCTGGATCACGGCGGCGGGCGCGGTGCTCGACGGCGCCGCGCTCTACGTGTCCAGTGTCGATGTTCCGCGGACGCCGGATCCGGAGTTCATGATCCGCGCCGGCTACCTCGCGCTGCGGCACATCGCGGCGTTCTTCTCGATCGCGTACGACGCGGATCCCGATCCGACCGATCCCATCTCGATCTCGCGCGACGAGTTCGAGGAAGCGCTCGAGCGCATGGCGGCCGCCGGCGTCCCGATCAAGCCGGACCGCGAACGGGCGTGGCTCGACTTCGCGGGATGGCGCGTCAACTATGACGCGCCGCTCCTCGGGCTCGCGCGGCTGACGATGGCGCCGGTCGCCCCGTGGTCGTCGGACCGGATCGCCGAGGGCACGTTCACGCCGCCGATCCTGCGCCGACGCGTGCGCTGACGCGCCGACGCGTGCGCTGAGCCGCGCCGGCGCGGTCTCGGCGCGGGCGGCGCGTCGCTAGACTGAGCGCTTCCCTTCGCATGAGGAGCGTTCGATGACCACGGCCACCTTCGAGACGTCCATGGGCACGTTCACCGTCCGGCTGCTTCCCGAGGGCGCCCCGCGGACGGTCGAGAACTTCGTCGGGCTCGCGACCGGGCGGAAGCCATGGACCGATCCGCGAGACGGTGCGCGCAAGACGGCCCCGTTGTACGACGGGACGATCTTCCATCGCGTCATCCCGGACTTCATGATCCAGGGCGGCGATCCGAAGGGCACCGGCACCGGCGGGCCCGGCTACATGTTCGAGGACGAGATCGACGGCGGGCCGTCGTTCGATCGCCCGGGGCTCCTCGCGATGGCCAACGCGGGCCCGGACACCAACGGCTCGCAGTTCTTCGTGACCGTAGCGGCGACGCCGTGGCTGACGGGCAAGCACACGATCTTCGGCGAGGTCGTCGACGGTTACGACGTCGTCGAGACGATCTCGCGTACGACGACCGGCCCTCAGGACCGGCCGACGACCGACGTGGTCCTGGAGCACGTCCGGATCGAGGACGACGCCTAGGTCGCGGCGTCCCGCGAGCGCGCGCGTCGGCCGGCCTTCACACGCGCCTGCTGCGACAGCAGCACCTTGCGCAGCCGAACGTGGTTCGGCGTGACCTCGACGCACTCGTCTTCACGGATGAACTCGAGGGCCTGCTCGAGCGACAGCGTTCGGGGCGGGATCAGCCGGACGAGCTCCTCCGCCGTCGACTGCCGGATGTTCGTCTTCTGCTTCTCCTTGGTCGGGTTGACGTCCATGTCGTCGGCACGCGCGTTCTCGCCGACGATCATCCCCTCGTAGGCCTCCTCGCCGGGGCCCACGAACAGCGAGCCCCGCTCCTGGAGGTTGAGCAGCGCGAAGGTCGTCGTCTGGCCCGACCGGTCCGCGATCAGCGAGCCCGTCGGCCGCGTCCGGAGGTCGCCGTGCCACGGCTCGTACCCCTCGAAGACGTGGTGGAGCTGCCCCGTTCCTCGCGTCTCTGTGAGGAACTCGGTGCGGAACCCGATGAGCCCTCGGGCGGGAACCACGTAGTCGAGACGCACCCAGCCGGTGCCGTGATTGACCATGTGCTCCATGCGTCCGCGCCGAAGCGCGAGCAGCTGCGACACCACGCCGAGGTACTCCTCGGGCACGTCGATCGCCAGACGCTCGACCGGCTCGTGGAGCTTCCCGCGGATGATCCGCGTCACGACCTGCGGCTTGCCGACGATGAGCTCGAACCCCTCCCGCCGCATCATCTCGACGAGCACCGCGAGCTGGAGCTCGCCGCGGCCTTGCACCTCCCAGACGTCGGGGCGTTCGGTGTCCCGCACGCGGATCGCGACGTTGCCGACGACCTCCTGGTCGAGCCGGTTCTTGACCAGCCGCGCCGTGACCTTGTCGCCGTCGCGCCCCGACAGCGGCGAGGCGTTGATGCCGACCGTCATCGACAGGCTCGGCTCGTCGATCCGAGGGACCGGAAGCGGCCGCGGGTCGTCGGGATCGGCGAGCGTCTCGCCGATCGTGACGTCGGCGATCCCGG
>JBKPTC010000005.1:0-43814 GCA_046735355.1 bacterium | reverse complement strand
CGCTCGGAGCGATCGACCTCGCCGGCCTGCCGCGCGCCGAGGCCGTCGGCATGGTCGACCCGCGGTCGAGCCCCGACGCCGCTGGACGCCCGCCCGATGCGGCGCGAGCGAGCGGCGTGGTCGCGCCGCCCGTCTCGCTGTCGATCCCCTCGATCGGCGTCGGGACGCCGCTCGTGCGACTCGGTCTCAACACGGACGGGACGCTCGAGGTCCCCGAATCGTTTTCCGTCGCCGGCTGGTACGAGCTCGGGCCGCGCCCCGGGGCGCCCGGTGCCGCCGTGATCGCGGGACACGTCGACTCGACGGCCGGGCCGGCAGTGTTCTTCCAACTGCGGAACCTGGCGCCGGGAGCGCGCGTCGAGATCCGCCGCGCCGACGGCACCGCCGTCGCGTTCTCGGTCTACGCGGTGCGCGAGTACGCGAAGTCGTCGTTCCCCACGTCGACGGTCTACGGCCCCACCCGCGACGCCGAGCTCCGGCTGATCACGTGCGGGGGCGCGTTCGAGTCCTCGACCGGCCACTACGTCGACGACGTGGTGGTGTTTGCGCGCGCCGTCAGCGCGCGCTGACCGGCCGCCATTCGTACAGCGCGTCGGGCGTCTTCTCCTCGTTGCCCGATCCGTCGGTGAGCTCGACGAGGCCGAGTCCGTGACGCTCGTAGAACCGACGGGCGGTCTCGTTCTGCTGGAACACCCACAGCCGGAACCCGCCAGACATCCGCCGCTTCGCCTCGTCGAGCAGCGCGGTGCCGATCCCCCGGCGCTGGCGCTCGGGATGCACGTACAGATGCTCGACGAAATCGTCGTGCATCGCGATGAAGCCCGCGACGCGGCCGCCGTGCTCGGCCACGACGACGTCGCGCGTCGGGAGGACGACGTCCGCGATGAACCGGCGGTGCTCGTCGTCGGTGTGCAGCCTGGGAAGGAACGTCAGCGACCCGAACGACGCGATGAAGACGTCCGCGACTTCCTCGGCGTCGCCGAGTGTCGCCGCTCGGATGAGGACGTCGGCGCGCAGGACTTCCTCAGTCGGCCGCGGGCGGCTCGGTCGTCACGGTTCGGAGCATCGTCCGGAGCATGGACGCGAGCAGCTCCTGCTGGCCCGCGGAGAGCCGCCCCGCGACGGCGACCTCCTCCTCGTTGAACCTCGGGAACAGCGTCTCGATCTTCGTGTGTCCCTCGGGCGTGAGCGAGACGCGGACCATCCGCCCGTCCATGGTGTTCCGCCTACGCCGAACCAACCCGCGGCGCTCGAGCGTCGAGACGACCCCTGTCGAGGTCGGACGGCTGATGCCGACGGCCGAGGCCAGGTCGCGCGCCTCCATGTCCCCCCACACCCAGAGCACCCAGAGCACGACGAACGACGTCCACGAGAGCCGATCCTCGGCGAGCACCCTGCGCTCCATATGCCGGCGGACGGCGGCCGAGGCCCGGAAGAGGTTGGACACGGCCGCCATCGCCCGGAAGTCGACGGGAAGGTCGCCGAGCGTCTCGAGGACCTTGCGTTCGGCAGGGAGGAGGTCGTCGTTCACGCTCGCGCATCGTAGCCCTGCGCCGTTCGCTCGCGCGCGGCGGCACAGGACCGGCGTTCGCGAGCGTGCCCCGTCGCCGCGACTACGACGTGTAGCCGATGACGCCCATGACGTGGCCCTCCGCGTCGGCGAACATGCCGAGCGTCATCTCGCCGGCGCTTCCGGTCATCTGCTCCGGTCCCATCAGGCGCTTGGCGCCGAGGCTCTCGGCCTTGGCGAGCGTCGCCTCGACGTCCGGGACCTCCACGTACACGGTGACGTACCCGTCGCCCCCGTCCATCGCGGGGCCGATGCCGCCGCCGATCCCGACGCCGTCGGGGTTCAGGTTGTCCTCGCGGGCGATCACGCCGTAGTGGTACTCGTTGTCCGCGTTGACGTTCCATCCGAAGAGCTCCGAGTAGAACCGCGACAGCGCATCCGCGTCCTTGCCGTTGATCTCGAAGTGCACGACGGGCTGACCCATGCTCCCGCTCCTTCCCGCGCCGTGTCGGCGCCTCGCGTCGGTCTCGCCGCACCTTAGAGGGCGGCGCGGACAGTCGGCGACCCGTGCGCCCGGGACGCCGCCGTGGTCTCAGTACGCCGGCGCGGCCGCCCTGACGCCGTCGCGCAGCCGCGCGCCGGCGGGATCGTAGGGTGGCTCGGGCAGGATCGTCGCGGGGCGCGGGTCGCCGACGACGTAGACGGCGAGCTCGGTCCCCGGGTCGGCGACGTCACGGTCGACGTACGCCAGCGCGAGGCTGGTGCGGACGGAGTGGCCGAACGCTCCCGATGTCACGAACCCGACGCGGCGCTCCCCGATCCACACGCCCTCGTCGGTCGAGGCGTCTGCGTCCGCCGCGTCCACCTCGAGCAGCACCAGGCGGCGCGAGGGTCCGGTCTCGCGTTCACGCAGCGCGGCGTCCCTCCCGACGAAGTCTCCCTTGTCGAACGCGACCCACCGGTCGAGCCCGGACTCGCCGGGGGTGCACTCCTGCCGGTACTCGGCCGCCCAGATGCCGTAGCCCTTCTCGAGCCGCAGGCTGTCCACGGCGCGGTCGCCGATCGGCCGGAGCCCGTGCTCGAGCCCCGCGTCGAGGAGCTCGTGGAACAGCGTCCGGTGCCGGACGGTCGGCACGACGATCTCGTACCCGAGCTCCCCGGTGAGGGAGATGCGGTTGACCACCGCGGCGGACGTCCCGACGTCGATCGATCGGACGCCGAGGAACGGAAAGGCGTCGTTCGAGACGTCGGCGTCGGTCAACCGCTCGAGCACGCGCCTCGACGCCGGGCCGGAGACCGAGAACCCCATCCACGCGTCCGTCACGTTCCGGATCGAGGCGTCGTCGTCCGGCCCGACCTGGCCGAGGAACCAGCGCATGTGCCAGTCCTGGAGGTAGTACGAACCCGTCAGCCAGAACCGGTCGTCGTCGAGACGCGCGACCGTGAGGTCGCCCATCAGGCGACCGTGCGGGTTCAGCATCGGTGCCAGGCGGATCGAACCGGCGTCGGGGATCCGCGCCGCGAGCAGCCGGTCGAGCCAGCGTTCGGCGCCGCGCCCGACGACCTCGTACCGCGCGTACTGCGCGATCTCGTACGCGCCGGCGGCCGTGCGGACGGCCTCGACCTCCTCGGCGACGATCGGTTCGGCGTTGGAGCGACCGAGCGTGTCGTCCTCCTCGAAGTCCCAGCTCGGCGCGAAGTACAGCGGCACCTCGAGCTCCCAGTTGACGGTGAAGCGCGCGTGCCGCGCGAGGAAGGCGTCGTAGCACGGCGTCGTCTTCAGGGGACGTCCGGCCGGCAGCTCCTCGTTCGGGTACGCCATCACGAACCGGCGCGCGTAGAACTGGCGCGTCGTGTCGCGGAGATAGCGCTCGTTGTTGGCGTAGTCGCCGAACCGCGCGACGTCCATGCCGAACACGTCGTAGCCGGGGTCGCCGTCCGCGATCCAGTTGGCCACGGCGAGGCCGATGCCCGCGCCCTGCGAGAAGCCGGCCATGCAGCCGCACGCCGCCCAGTAGTTCGGCGCGCCCGCGACCGGGCCGACGAGCGGGTTCCCGTCGGGCGTGAACGTGAACCCGCCGTGCACCCACCGCTTGATCCCGACCTGCTTCAGCCGGGGGAAGCGCTCGAACCCGATCGTCAGCTCGGGCAGGATGCGCTCGAGGTCCTCGGGGAACAGGTCTCGGCCGTAGTCCCACGGCGCGCCCTCGGTCGTCCACACGTTCGGGTTCGTCTCGTAGACGCCGAGCAGGACGCCGTTCCCCTCCTTCTGCAGGTACGTGAAGCCCTCGAGGTCCGTCACGGCGGCCATGTCGCCGCCGATCGCCTCGATCTCCGGGATCGACTCGGTCACGAGGTAATGGTGCTTGATCACCGCGATCGGATGGTCGAGCCCGGCCATCCGAGCGATGCGCCGGGCCCACATCCCGCCGGCGTTCACGACGTGCTCGGCGGTCACCGCGCCGCGCTCGGTCTCCACGAGCCACTCGCCGCTCGGCGTTCGGCGAAGGCCCGTCACGCGATCGTGCTCGACGATGTCGGCGCCGCGCTTGCGCGCGGCGATGGCGTACGCCTGGGTCGCGCCGTTCGGATCGAGGTTGCCCTCCTCCGGATCGAACAGCGCGCCGTAGAGCCCGCGCGGCTCGAGGATCGGGACCATGTCGACGGCCTCCTCGGGCGTGACGATCCGCGCGTCGGTCCCCTGCGTCCGGACCCACGCGAGCTCGGAGCGCAGCCACCGCCAGCGTTCCTCGGTCTCGGCGAGCTCGAGACCGCCGCTCATGTGCAGGCCGACGCTCTGGCCGCTCTCCTCCTCGACCTTCGGCCACATGGAGATCGTGTACTTCATGAGCGCGGCGACGCGGGTGTCCGCGTTGATCGCGTGGAAGCCGCCGGCGGCGTGCCACGTCGAGCCGGCCGTGAGCTCGCTGCGCTCGAGCAGCAGCACGTCGTCGATGCCGCGGACGGTCAGGTGGTAGGCGACGCTCACGCCGACGATCCCGCCGCCGATCACGACGACCCGGTAGCGGTCGTTCACGCGGTCAGACCTCGGTCTCGGTGTGCTCGCGGTACTCGTAGCCGGACATCGGCTTGCCGGTCCTCGAGCGCCACTCGCGCTCCGCCGTCGCAACCTTGCCGAGGACCTTGGCCATCGCGCGGACGTGGTCGTGGACCGAACCGCAACACGATCCGATGTAGTCGATGCCGGCGGCGTCGGCGGCCCGCGCGAACTCCGCCATGGTCTTCCTCGAGACCTGCATCGGGTCGAGCTCGTACGGGAAGCTCGGCCACGCCGTGAAGTCGGGTCGCTCGTCGGTGGTCGCGTACGCGACCGGCTGGCTGGCGACGAACACGCCGTCCGCGGCCGAACGCATCTCGGTCGCGATGCGGAGTTGCTGCTCCGGGCCGTTCAGACAGTTCACGCCGACGATGTCGGCGCCCGCGTCGGCCAGGCGCCGGGCGCACTCGCCGGGCGCGTCTCCCTCGTACGAGCGCGGTTCCGGCTGCTCGAAGCACATCGTCACCATCACGGGAAGCCCGGTCGCCTTGGCGCGCTCGACGAACAGGAGCGCCTCGCCGACGTGCGAGAAGGTCTCGCCGATCCAGAAGTCGGGCGGGCCGGCGGCCATCTGGTCGCTCAGCTGTCGATCGAAGAGCGCCCGGACGTGATCGTGCGACGCTCGATCGTCCGGCTCGTACGCCCACGTGATCGACAGGTTGCCCGCAACGAGCGCGTGTCCCTCGTTCGCGACCTCACGCGCGATCCGGACGGCATCGCGGTTGATGTCGTCGACCTTCCCCTCGAGGCCGACCGTGGCGAGCTTGTCGTCGCTCGCGTAGAACGTCATCGTCTGCAGGACCTCGGCGCCGGCGCGCAGGAACTCGCGGTGCAGCTGCGCGAGCGCGTCGGGATGCTCGATCACCACCTCAGGAGTGAACGGTCCCGCCTGCACGTATCCGCGCTTCTCGAGCTCGAGCAGGTAGCCGCCGTCGCCGAGCACACGGCCCTCGGCGAGCCGTTCGAGGATCCCCCTGGCCATCGCGCACCTCTCGTCGTCCGCAGGTCACGCGAGGATAGTGCCGTGCGCCGGCCGCGGGCCCACGCGCGTCGACCCGAGGTCACGGAGGTTCGAACGCGACCGACGGCCCGTCCGCGTTCGGACCGGCCGCCGATCGGCGTTCATGGTGGTGTGTCTTACTCGGCCAGGAGCGCGTAGATCTTGCGCCGGGCGTCGGCCAGGATCTCCGCCGTCTGCTCGCGCTGCTCCTTCGAGCCGGTCCGAGCGACCTGCATCGCCGCCCCGACGAGCCCCATGCCGGCGTCGCGGAGCGCGCCGAGGCCCTCGGCCGCGGGGCCGAAGTCCCAGGGCGCCTCGCCCGAGCGCCGGCTGCGCTCCTCGAGCTCGGCCTTGCCGGCCTCGGTGATCGAGTAGACGCGCTTGCCGTCCTGCTCCTCACCCTTGATGAGCCCCTCGTCCTCGAGGAGCTGCAGGGTCGGATAGATCGAGCCCGGACTCGGCCGCCACATGCCGCCGCTGCGCTGCTCGAGCTCCTTGATCAGGTCGTAGCCGTGCATCGGACGCTCGGCGAGGATCCGAAGGAGCGCGAAGCGGACGTTGCCGCGGCGCGCACGCCGCGGACCGCCCCAGCCGCGCCCGAACCCGGCGCCGAACGCGCCGAACCCACGCCCCGATCCCGCGTCGTGGTGATGCGGATGCCGGTGGCCGCGATGGCCGCCGGTCGCCTGCTGCGTGTCGTGGTCATGCATCGTGTGGTTCGCCTCCTTTCCGGTACATCGCGATATATCGTAATAGATCGATGGAATCTGACAACCGCTGGAAGTGAAGCGGTCGATCAGGTTCGGAATCGCTCCTACAGCGAGCCGAGCGCGGGTCGCCAGATCGACGGGACGCGCCCGACCTGGATCCGATCGGCGCCGAGCCATCGCGCGAGCGAGGACACCTCGGACGCGACGCCCTCCCCCGCCTCGGCGGGCGCTCCCGGCTCCGCCCACGCGGCCCGAACCCGGAGGACGTTCGCCTTCCGGTCGTAGGTGGGGTCCAGCCGGCCGACGAGGCGATCGCCGAACAGGATCGGCAGCACGAAGTAGCCGTACTCGCGCCGATCCTTCGGGACGTAGATCTCCAAGCGATACCGGAAGCCGAACAGCCCCTCGGTGCGCGCCCTGTCGTGGATCAGCTGATCGAACGGCGAGAGCAACGCGGCGCGGCCGCGGAAGCGCTGCTCGAGCAGCTCGCCGTGCGCGTACCACGTGCCGCGGAGCCCCTCGACGCGGACCGGGACCGCGACACCCTCGCGTTCCAGGCGCTCGAGCGCGCGCTCCCATCCGGCCGGCCGATGGCCGCCGAACTGCGCGAAGGTCCTCGGCTGCGCGAGGCCGGCCGCGCGGAGCCGTCGTTCGAGGAACTCGCGGGCGATCGCCGCCTGCGGGCGCCGCTCGTGAACCGGAAGGCGCCGCTCCGCGAGATCCCAGAGACGCTGTTGGCCGTCGCGCCCGACGATCATCACCTCGCCGCGACGCCAGAGCACCTCGAGCATCATCGCCACGTCGTTGCTGTCGTCGTTCCAGCCACCGGTGCGCCATCCCTCGGCGGCGCGGTTCTCGAAGTCGCGCGTCCGGAGCGGTCCGTCTCGGCGAAGCCGGGCGAGGACGTACCGCCGGAACGGCGCGTTCGCCTTCAGCCACGACGCGACGTATCGCTCGCGGCCGCCGTCACCGCGCAGGTACTCGCGCATCGCCGGACGGTGCAGCGCGTAGTCCGACGACGGGACGATGTACGCGTTGAACTCGAACAGCGCCCTCTCCTCCCACAGCAGCCGCTCGAGCTCGGCGACGCGGTACCGGGGGCCGAGCCGGCTCCACAGGACGAGGTGCTCCGTCCGAGCGACGCTGCTCGTCGGATCCATCTGCACGAAGAACAGGCCGCGGACGACGTCCGTGACGGACGCCGGTCTCGGACGCGCGAGCAGCTGGCCGAGGACGGCGAGGCGGCGAGCGTGCTCGTTCGACAGGCGGAGCGGCGCGCTCACGCGGTGATCGCGGCCGCGAGCTCCTCGAAGTTGTCCGCGTACCGCTGCGCGTCCTCGTCGGTGTGCACGATCGACGTCGTCCAGCTCTCCCACTTCGAGCCGGGTGACTTGAAGACGCCGCGGTTGAGCTGCCAGAGCCACGCGAGTTGCGGGACACGGTCGTCGATCGCCCACAGATCGCGGTACTCGTGGATCGGCTCGGGCGACCAGTCGATCGAACCCTTTGCGCCGAGCAGCTTCATCGACGCGGGCAGCCGGTACTTCGCGATGACGTCCTCGCACCGGCCGAGGATCCCGTTGATCCGGTCGAACTCCTTGTACGCCTCGGGAACGAGGACCTCCTCCAGGTTGACCTTGGCCGCGGCCATCGTGAGCGGGTTGCCGTTGAACGTGCCGACCTGGTCGAGCGAGCCGGCGATCACCATCGACATCGCCTCCTCGCTGCCGCCGATCGCCCCGCACGGAAGCCCCGCGCCGAGCGACTTGGCGAGGCAGACGAGGTCCGGCACGACGTCGAACGCCTCGACCGCGCCGCCCCACGCGAGCGTGAAGCCGGTCTTCACCTCGTCGAACGCGACCAGCGCGTCGTTGGCGTGCGCGATGTCGATCACCGACTGGAGGTAGCCGGGATCGGGCAGGACGAGGCCGCAGTTCGACATCGCCGGCTCGATCACGACGCCAGCAATCCGGCCCTGGTGCTCCTCGAACGCATGCCGCATCGCGTCGGCGTCGTTGAACGGCACGCACACGATCTGATCGACGATGCCCTCGGGCATCCCGAGCGTCTGCGGAACCGAGCGCGGATGCTCGCGCGGTCCCGCCTCGTCCGGCCCCGGAAAGACGCTCACCATGAGCGAGTCGTGATGCCCGTGATAGGTGCCCTCGATCTTGATGAGCGTCGACCGCCCGGTCAGCGCGCGCATGATCCGGCACGCGTCGAGCGTCGACTCGGTGCCGGAGTTTCCGAAGCGCCAATACGGAAGCCGGTAGCGCTCGGCGAGGTTCTCGGCGACGGGGAGCGCGTCCTCCGTCGGCTGCGCGAAGTGGGTGCCGAGGGCGACGCGCCGCCTGACCGCCTCGACGATCTTCGGATGCGCGTGGCCCATCACCATCACGCCGTAGCCGTTGTGATAGTCGGCGTACTCGTTGCCGTCGATGTCCCAGACGCGCGAGCCCTGTCCCCGGTCCACGTAGATGGGGTGGGGCGGCCACGACTGCCACGAGCTCGAGACGCCGCCCGGCAGACGTCGACGCGCCTCCTCCCGGTACGACAGCGAGCGGGCGTGCTTGCGGTCGAGCGCCTCGGTCTCCCGCCTCGTCAGCCGGTCGATCAGCTCGAGATCGATCTCCACGTGCTCGTTGGCGGGCATACGGTTCCTCCTATCGGCTGGCTCCGTGCGGCGATGGCTATCGAGATCGGTCGCGCGCGGAGTCGATCAGATCGTCCAGGATCGTCCCGAACGACGCGAGCGCGAGCGACAGGTGCCCGTGCTCGTCGGACAGATGCGCACGCGCGCCGGGTACCCGCGCGGCGAGCCACGCGCCGTGCGCGAACGGCACGAACCGGTCCTGGCGGCCCTGCCAGATCGAGACCGGCACCGCGACCGCGCGGGGATCGAACCCCCAGTCGCGCGTGAACGCGAGGTCGTCGTCGTACCAGCCCCAGTAGCCGTCCGCGAGCGCGAGGTTCTCGTTCGCCACCATGTGCTCGGCGAACTCGCCCGAGAGCGCCTCGCGGTCGACCGGCGAGACGAGATCGCCGAAGGCCTTCAGCAGATCGTCCGCCGAGCCGACCTCCGCCGTGTCGTGCGCGTGCTGGTCCATCCACGCCCGGAGCGCGTCCGGGCCGGCGAGCGCCGCGCCGAACTCGACGTGGTTCTCCTCGCCCATCCCGTCGAGGAAGTCCACGCCATCGGCGCCCCACGGCACGACGCCGGCGATCGACGCGACGGCCGACACGCGATCGGGCAGCAGCGCTCCGCAGGCCAGCGCGTGCGGCCCACCGCCCGATCCCCCGTAGGCGAAGAACGTGTCCACACCGATCGCGTCCGCGATCGCGGCGACGTCCGCCGCGCAATCGGCGACGGACCGGCCCTCCTTGCGTGACGACGACCCGTATCCGGGACGCGAGTACGTGACGTGCCGCAGTCCGCGCTCGGCCGCGGCGGCGACCGACGGCTCGAACGGCAGGCCGGAGCTCGGCGTCCCGTGGTGTCCGATCACGACGTCGCCTCCGTCGGGGCCCTCGACCCAGACCTGGAGCGCACGACCGTCCGGGGTTTCGACCCGGATCTCGCTCATGGCGCGAGCCTATCCGGCCGCCGCCGTCAGGCGCCGATCGCGGCCGCGAACTCGTCGAAGTTCGCGACGTAGCGGTTCGCGTCGTCGACCGAGTGCTGGACCGACGTCGTCCATGTCTCCTGCTTGGACCACGGCGACTTGAACACGCCGCGGTTCTGCTGGAACAGCCACGCGAGGTACGTGATCCGCTCGTCGATGCCGACGGTGTCGCGGTACTCGCGGACGCGCGTCGGGCTGTAGATCACGGAGCCCTTCGCGCCGAGGCCGGTCACGTACGCCGGCAGCCGGTGACGCTCGATCGCGGCCTCACACCCCTCGTGTAGGACGCGGTGGATCTCGTTCAGGTGGGCGTACGAGTCCTTGGTGAGGACCTCCGTGAGCGTCGCCTTGGACGCGGCGATCGTGAGCGGGTTGCCGTTGAACGTGCCGGCCATGTCCATCTCGCCGCTCACGACCGGGGCGTAGAGCCCCTCGGTCGCGCCGATCGCGCCGCAGGGCACTCCGCCGCCGATCGCCTTGGCCAGCGTCACGATGTCCGGGTCGACGCCGAAGGCCTCGACGGCGCCGCCGTAGGCGATCGTCGCGCCGGTCTTCACCTCGTCGAACGCGAGGAACGCGCCGCGCGCATGCAGCAGATCCTTGAGTCCCTGGAGGTAGCCGTCGTCCGGCATGATGACGCCGCAGTTCATCATCGCCGGCTCGACGATCATCCCCGCGACGTTTCCGTCGTGCTCGTCGAGCGCCCGGCGGACCTCGTCGAGGTCGTTGAACGGCACCACGCGGACGAGCGCGGCGAACGGCTCGGGGATGCCGGGGACCTGCGGAAGCGTGACCGGATGCTCGCGCGGCCCGATCTTCGACGGGTCCGGGACGACGGAGAACATCAGCGAGTCGTGGTGGCCGTGGTAGCTACCCTCGATCTTCAGCACGATGTCGCGGCCCGTCACGGCGCGCATCAGGCGAACCGCCTCGAGCGTCGCCTCCGTTCCGGAGTTGCAGAAGCGCCACAGCGGCACGTGGAACCGGTCGACGAGGTTCTCGCCGACCACGTCGAGGTCCTTGGTCGGCTGCGCGAAGTGCGTCCCGCGCCCCGCCTGCCGCCGGATCGCCTCGACGATCTTCGGATGCGCGTGTCCGGCGACCATCGCGCCGTACCCGAGGTGGAAGTCGACGTACTCGTTGCCGTCGATGTCCCAGATCCGCGAGCCTGCGCCTCGGTCGATGAAGATCGCGTGCGGCGGCGAGTCCTGCCACGACGAGGCGACGCCGCCAGCGACCGTGCGCGCGACCTCCTTCTTGTACTCGATCGACGCGCGGTGCCTCGGCTCGAGCCGGCCCTCCTCGTCCTCGATCAGCCGGTCGATGCGCTCGAGGTCCAGCTCGACGGTCTCGCGTACGGCCATGCCGCTCCGCCTCCCACCACCACAACAACGGTACCGCTCGATTTGAACGGCCATTCAAATAGTGCCAGCGTGGCCGAGGGGCCGTCAAGGCCGTCCCGGCAGGCCGGTACAATCGGAGATTCGGGCGCGACGCCCGGACACGGTGGCCGTAGCTCAATCGGTTAGAGCACCAGGTTGTGGTCCTGGGGGTTGGGGGTTCAAGTCCCCTCGGTCACCCTCGGTCGCTCCGACGGCCTTTGATACAGTCGGTCGCACGGGCCTCTAGCTCAATTTGGCAGAGCAACGGACTCTTAATCCGCAGGTTCTGGGTTCGAGTCCCAGGGGGCCCACGCACTCCGGCCGGTGCGATGCACGCCGGACATCGCGTTACGGTTCACCACATGGCCTCGACGTCGGCGCATCGACCCAAGGCCCACGCGGCGGGCCGCTCGGCCGCCGATCCGTTCTGGGCCACACCCGTCGAGGACCTGTTCCGACGCGTCGATTCGACGCCCGCCGGACTGTCGTCGGAGGAGGCCGCGCGGCGCCTTCGCGAACAGGGGCCCAACGCACTGCAACCCAGGCGCCGACACCGCGGATGGCGGTTGTTGCTCGAGCAGTTCACGAGCCCGATCATCGCGATCCTGCTCGCCGCGACGGTGCTGTCGATGGTCCTCGGCGACGTCACCGACGGCGTGATCATCCTGCTGATCGTCGCGGCGAGCGGTCTCCTCGGGTTCATCCAGGAGCGCAACGCGGGCCGCTCCGTCGATGCGCTGCTCGCGCGCGTCGAGGTGCGGTCGAACGCGCTGCGCGACGGTCGTGAGGTCGAGGTTCCGCTCGACGAGATCGTGCGTGGCGACGTCGTCGTGCTCCGCGCCGGCGACGTCGTGCCGGGCGATGCCGCCGTTCTCGAGGCGGACGCGCTCACCCTGGACGAATCGGCGCTCTCGGGAGAGGCGTTTCCGGCCGAGAAGCGCCCCGGCGTCGTCGCCGCCGACGCGCCGCTCGCGCAGCGGACGAACGCGGTGTTCCTCGGAACCCACGTGGCCAGCGGCACCGGAACGACCCTCGTCGTCGCGACCGGCCGGTCGACCGAATACGGATCCGTGGCCGGCGCGCTCGACGAAGACGACGTCACCACCGGGTTCGAGCGGGGCCTGACGCAGTTCGGGCTGCTGCTGGTGCGCGCGATGGCCGTCCTCGTCACGGTCATCTTCGTGGTCAACCTCGTGCTGCACCGGCCGCTCGTCGACTCGCTGCTGTTCTCGCTGGCGCTCGCGGTCGGCCTGACGCCCCAGCTGCTGCCGGCGATCGTGGCGATCAGCCTGTCGACCGGAGCGCGCGAGATGGCGGCCGAGAAGGTCATCGTCAAGCGGCTCGACGCGATCGAGGACTTCGGCGCGATGACGGTCCTGTGCACCGACAAGACGGGCACGCTGACGGCCGGGACGCCGGCGTTCGAGCAGGCGGTCGGTCTCGACGGCCGGCCGAGCGCGGAGGTCCTGCGCTTAGGACGCGAGAACGCGGCGCTCCAGCGCGCGTATCCGAACCCGTTGGACGAGGCGCTTGTCCGGCAGGCCGGAACGGTCGACGCCACGCGCCTCGACGAGATCCCCTACGACTTCGACCGCCGACGGGTGTCGGTGCTGGTCGACGGATCACCGCCGGTGCTCGTCACCAAGGGCGCGTTCGCCGAGGTCCTGTCGGTCTGCACCACCGCGTGGTCGAACGACCGCGTGGTACTCGAGACCGTCTCCGACGAGCTCGTTCGGCTGTTCGATCGACTGTGCGCGGACGGGTCGCGCGTGATCGCCGTCGCGACGCGCGAGATGCCCGCCCGACGGACCGTCACGGTGGCGGACGAGGCGACCATGACTTTCCGCGGCCTGCTGTCGTTCGCCGATCCACCGAAGGCCGACGCGGGCGACGCCGTCGGCCAGCTCGCCGCGCTCGGCGTGTCGATCCGGCTGATCACGGGCGACAACCGCGTCGCAGCCGGTCACGTCGCGCGCGCCGTCGGGATCCCGACCGACGAGGTCCTGACCGGCGCCGATCTCCGAGACGTGTCCGACGAGGCCCTCGCCGCTCGCGTCGCCGACGTCGCGGTCGTCGCCGAGATCGAGCCGCTCGACAAGCAGCGGATCGTTCGCGCGCTCCGCGCCGCCGGGCAGACGGTCGGGTTCCTCGGCGACGGGATCAACGACGCGGCCGCGCTGCACGACGCCGACGTCGGCATCTCCGTGGACTCGGCGGTCGACGTCGCCAAGCAGACGGCGGCCATCGTGCTCCTCGAGAAGGACCTCGACGTCGTTGCGCACGGCGTGCGCCTGGGCCGGAAGACGTTCGCGAACACGCTCAAGTACGTCCGCGTCACGACGAGCGCCAACTTCGGCAACATGCTGTCGATGGCCGCGGCGTCGGCCTTCCTTCCGTTCCTGCCACTGCTCCCTCGCCAGATCCTGCTGCTCAACTTCCTGACCGACATCCCGGGCACGACGATCGCGCAGGACGACGTCGACCCCGAGCAGCTGGAGCGGCCGCGCTCGTGGGACATCGCGTCGATCCGGCGCTTCATGATCATCTTCGGGCTGCTGAGCTCGGCGTTCGACATCGCGACGTTCGTCACGCTCCGCGCCGCGTTCCACGCGGGCCCGGTGCTGTTCCGCAGCGCGTGGTTCCTCGAATCGACGGCGACCGAGCTGGTGGTGATGCTCGTCCTACGTTCGAACAGGCCGTTCTGGCGCAGCCACCCGGGGCGCGCGCTGGTCGCGAGCTCTGCGGTCGTCGCCGTCGTCACCGGTGCGATGCCGTATTCGCCGCTCGCCGGACCGCTCGGCCTCGTCGCGGTTCCCGGCTCGATCGTCGCGTTCCTCGCGCTGCTGACGGTCGCCTACGCGTTCACCAACGACGCGGTCAAGCGGGCGACTCGGCTCGCGGCCTGACCTGCGTTCACGCCGGTCCATCGGCCGACGATTCGCGTGCCGGATAGCGGCGGCGGAACAGGACGTATCCGACGCCGCCGACCGGGATCGGCAACCAGTACGAAACGAGCCGGAACAGCAACGTCGCGGCGACCGCCTGTGCGGCCGGAACGCCGGCGAGCGTCAGCGTTCCGGCCAACCCGGCCTCGACGAAGCCGAGCCCGCCGGGCGTGAGCGGCACCTGCGACAGCACCTCCGCCGCCGTGTACGCAAGGACGACGAGCGACGGCCGAGGGTCGGCGTGAACGGCCCGCAACGACGCGAGCAGGGCGCCGAAGTCGAACAGGGTGTTCGCGGCCGCGCTGAGCAACGCCGATCGCCAGTGTGTCCGCAGCGTCGAGCGGATCGCGTTCCGATCGTCGAGCAGCTCCTTGGACACGCCGGAGACCGGGTTCCGCCGGCGGACCGTGTGGTTGAGCGTCCATTCGATCGCCCGGCCGACGGCGTTCAACAATCCGTCGGTCTGGAGCATCACGGCGCCGAGGATCACGAGCGCGATGAGCGCGACGATCGCGATCTCGAGCGCCGTCACCAGACCGTGCGCGACGGGCGCCCCGGCGAGCATGCCGGGGATCGCGATCACCGGCAGCGCGAGCGCCGTGCCGACCTGCAGGAGCGTCGACGTCGCGAGCCCGGCGGCCGCCGTTCCCTCGTCCACGCCGGCGTCGCCGAGCAACCGGACGCTCTCCGGCGTGGCCGTTCCGGGCACGACGCGTCCGAGAGCGTTGCCGGCCGACACCGCACAGACCACGACGAACCAGCGGGACTCGCTCAGTGCGATCCGGTCGAGCTCCCACACCCAGATCCAGCTCCCGACCTCGAGCACCACCGCGAGCACCGCAAAGCGCCAGTCGAGACCCTCGAGGCTTCGCCACGAGGACCACTCCGACAAGGCGGTCGGAAGGAACACGTAGAGCGCGACGCCCGAGACGACGAGCGAGATGACCGAGCGCGCGACCCGGTAGCGTCGGTCGCCGCCCGCCGACCCGTCGGAAGGCGGACCGCCGCCCGAAGAGGTCGACGACCCGTCCGGCCCGTCCGTCATCTCGCGAGTGTGACAGCCTCGGCGGCACCCGAAAATCTCGGCATCCGTGCATGCTCCGGAGAACCGGGGGGTAGTCGCGATAGGAGACCAGGAACGTTGCCGTCGGACGAGGGGATCGAGGGATGCTCGCCGAGCCTCGGGCGGAGCTTCATCTGCCCGCGGAACCGATCGCGCCCACGCTCGCACGCGCCGGCGTCCGCTCTGCCGCGGCCGGGCTTCCCGAGGAGGCCGCCGCCGATCTCGAGCTCCTGGTGACGGAGCTCGTCACCAACGCGGTTCGCCATGCGGCGCACGGGCCCGTCGACGAGGTGATCGTTCGGGTGGCGGCCGATGAGCGTGTGCGCGTCGAGGTGATCGATCCCGCGCCGCCGTTCGAGCCGCCGTCGCGACGCCCGCGCTCGATGAACCGGCCCTCAGGATGGGGTCTGTTCCTGCTCGACCGGCTCGCGGCCTCGTGGGGCGTGGAGCCCGAGGGGGGCGGAAAGAAGGTGTGGTTCGAGCTCGACCCGGCCGGCTCGGCCGCGCGGGCGGGCGCTCCTACGTCGCCGCGCGCCCGTCCGACCCAGGCGGCTCGTGCTCCAGGCGGATCCCGAACGACTGGATCCCGACGATCTCCAGAACGTGCGCGACGTTGGGCTGCGGAGCGCGAAGGACCAGGCACCGCGGCGTGATGGTCCGGGCGAGCCGCAGGAACGCCCGTATGCCGGTCGAGTCGACGAACGTGAGACCGGCCAGGTCCACGACGAGGTCCGACGCGGCGGGAACGGCCGCCTCGGCCAGCTCGGCCTCGAGCCGGTCCGACGTCATCAGATCCAGCTCGCCGGCCAGATAGAAGACGCCGTCGGCGCCTGCGTGCAGCCGGAACTGTGCCACGCTCCACCCCGCGTTCGTCCGTCGCCGCGTACGATGCGTACTCCGGAGACGGCCGTCAACCCCGGAAACCGCGCACCCGACGATCTCGACGACGTCATCGATGGATCCGGTCGCGGTCACGTCGAACGGCCGGCCACGCGGTGGCCGACGGCGGCGGCCGCGTCGACCGTCTGCCGGATCAGCCGCGCGTGATCGCGCTCGCGGATCCGGTACGTCGGCCCCGACGAGCTGAGCGCCGCCACCGCCCGGCCGTCGGCGATCACCGGCGCGGCGATCGTCACGAGCCCGTCCTCGAGCTCACCCACGCTGAGGGCGTATCCGCGCCGGCGCGTCTGGTCGAGCACGGTCCGGAGGGCGTCCGCTCGCGTGATCGTCGCGCGCGCGAGGACCTCCAGCGGCCGCGCCAACACCGCCTCGCGCAGCCGCTCCTCGCCAAACGCGAGCAGGACCTTTCCGCTCGAGCTGGCGTGCGCGGGGCTGCGGCGGCCGACCCAGCTGGCCATGACGACGGCCGAGCGCGGCGTGACCTGGTCGACGTAGACGACGTGGAACCGGTCGAGGATCGCCAGGTTCGACGTCTCGGACGTTCGCTCGGTGAGCGCCTCGAGCTCGGCGCGCGCCTGGCTCACGATTGGAAGCCGGTCCACCGCGCCGCCCGCGAGGCTGACGAGCCGCGGTCCGAGCCGGTAGCGCAGCGTTCCCGGAGCCCGCTCGACCAGCCCACGGCGCGCCAGCGTGCCGAGCAGCCTGGACGCCGTCGCCTTGTGGACCTCGATCAGCGCGGCCACCTCGGACACGCCGAGCCCATCGGGCGCCGTCGCGAGCGCCTCGAGGGCGACGGCCACGCGGTCCACCGAGTCCGTCACCCGCACGCGAGCGGCTCCTCGGGCGGCACGCGCCAAGGCTATCGAGTCCCCCTTCGCGTTGCCGCCACGGCACCGAGCCCCTTGCCTCGCCCTCCGGCCGTTCGTACGGTGCGCACGCCGCACGGCCGCGAGACCCCGGCTCGTCGATCCCGACGCGCGTCAGGAAGACCGCGCAGAGACGCTCATAGGAAAGGAACGGCTCACCGGTGGAACCGAGCAACGCGTTCGGCTCGAGCGACGGCGTCTGGCTCAAGGCGGCTCTCCACACGCATACGATCCGCTCCGACGGCGACCTGGAGCCCGAGGCGCACGTCCGGCATCACGCGTGGATGGGGTTCGACGTGTGCGCGATCACCGACCACTGGAAGGTGACGGAAGAACCGTCGACGCCCGAATGCCTGGTGCTGACGGGCGCGGAACTCGCCGCCGACCCGCTCGGCGAGGGGCGGTACACCGAGATCCTGGCCATCGGGATCCGCGACATCCCCGACGACCCCGGCGGCGATCGCCGGCACTGGGGCCCGATCGACAACTACCAGTTCAAGACGTTTCCGGATCTGTCCACGGCCGCCCGGGCGATCAGAGAGCTGGACGGCGTCTCGTTCGTCGCGCATCCTTACTGGAGCGGGCTGCCGCTCGAGACGCTCCTCGGCGCCGACGAGGCGGACGGCATCGAGCTGTTCAACGCCTCCGCCGAGCGCGAGAACGGGCGCGGCGACTCCTCGTACATGTTCGACCTGATGCTCGAGGCCGGGCGGCGGCCGATCGCGTTCGCGACCGATGACAGCCACTATCCGGCGTTCGACATCGGCGACGCGTGGACGATGGTGTTCGCCGCCGAGCCCTCGGAGGAGGCGGTGCTCGAGGCGCTCCGCTCGGGCCGGACGTACGCCTCGTCCGGTCCGGCCATCAACGACGTCGCGGTGGACGGCTCGATCGTCGAGGTCCGCTGCAGCCCGGCGCGGTCGGTGGTGCTGATGTCCCGCTACGAGACCGGATGGGCGGTCCGCGCCGACCACCGGAACCGGATGGAGGACGCGGCGATCCTGGAACGCGACGACCGCGGTCTGATCACGCGGGCGTGGTTCGCGCCGGAGCTGGACCTTCCGTACCGGCGCATCGTGGTCGAGGACGAGACGGGGACGCGCGCGTGGTCGAACGCGATCTGAGCGGTGACCTCGCGTTCGCGCAGCGTCTGGCGGACGTGGCCGCGTCGATCACCGTGCCGGCGTTCGGCGAGCGGCTCGAGGTCCGGCGCAAGCCCGACGCCTCGCCGGTCACGGAGATCGATCTCGCCGCAGAGCGCGCGATCCGCGACGAGATCCGCTCGAGCTTTCCGGACGACGGGATCCTCGGCGAGGAGCACGGCCACGATCGCGGAACGAGCGGGCGCACGTGGATCGTCGATCCGCTCGACGGCACGAAGCTCTACGCGGAGGGCATCGCGCTGTGGACGACGCTGATCGCCCTTCGCGTGGACGGCGAGCTGGTGCTCGGCGTCGCCGACGCCCCCGCGCTCGGCGAGCGGTTCCACGCGTGCCGCGGCGGCGGCGCCTGGCGGAACGACCGGCGGGTCGAGGTCTCGGCCGTCGACCGGCTCGCCGACGCCTTCGTCGTCCACGCCCCGCTCGACGAATGGATCGCGGGGTCCCGGCTCGACACGGTCGTCCGGTTCGCCGAACGGGCGCGCGCGACGCGAGGGCTGAGCGACGCATGGGGGCAGCTGCTCGTCGCGCGCGGCGCCGCGGACGCGCTGATCGAGCACGCGCCGTGCTACGAGTGGGACTGGGCGGCCACCGCCGTGATCGTCGAGGAGGCCGGCGGCCGGATCACGACGTGCGCGGGCGGCCCACCCGGCTCCGGCACGGATCTCCTCGCCACGAACGGGCGGATCCACGACGAGGCCGTCGAGGCGGCGGGAGGACGCATCGTGACCGGCGTATGAACGTTGGAAGCACGTTGCCGTCGCGGCAACGACGACACGAACCGGTGCGGAGGCGGGACGTAGCCTCGGCCGCCGGCACACGAACGCGGAGGATCCGGGGAGGAGCGCGCATGCGACGCGGGATGCGGTTGGCGATGGTCGGAACGGTGTTCGCGATGATGGTCGGCGCGGCGGCGACGGCGTCCGCGCAGTCGTCTGGCTCGCCCTCGAGCCGGGACGTCGTGCTGCACGTCGGAACGGTCCAGGACCTCGCGAACGACAACCCGTTCGGCGTCGTGGGCGGCGCCGACTGGGGCGTCGCGACGACGGAGTACGACATGCTGATGAAGTTCTCGGACGAGGACCTGTCCCCCGCGCCGGGGCTCGCGACCGGCTGCGATCCGAGCCCCGACCACATGGACTGGACGTGCCACATCCGCGAGGGCGTGAAGTGGAGCGACGGGACGCCGCTCACGTCGAAGGACATCGCGTTCACGTTCCGGTTCATCATCGACAACCGCATCCCGGCCTACCGCAGCTACTTCCCGTACGACCCGACGTTCGAGACCCCGGACGACCAGACGCTGATCTGGCACGCGACGCAGCCCACGTTCGCGCCCGACCTGCCGCCGTGGGTCTACGTCGTTCCCCAGCACGTCTGGGCGCCGTACGACGGGAAGGACCGCAAGCAGATCCGCAGCGCCTCGATCATCCCGGCCGTCGGAAGCGGCCCGTTCGTCCTGACGGACTGGCGGCGCGGGCAGGGATGGACGATGGAGCGCAACCCGTACTTCTGGGGCGACACACCGGCCGTCGACCGGATCGAGTACCGCGTGTTCGACAACCAGGAGGCGATGGTCCAGGCGCTCAAGAACGGCGAGATCGACATCGCGGACGCCGTCAAGCCGTCGGTGTTCAAGTCGCTCGAGGGCACGCGCGACATCCAGACGCAGCAGGTCGTGTCGGACTGGTGGCTCAACCTGGCGTTCAACTTCGGCGGTCAGGGCAAGGACGCCGATCCGCTGCCCGCGCTGCACGACCTCGACCTACGCAAGGCGATCGAGATGGCGATCGACAAGCAGGAGATCGTCGACAAGGTGTACCTCGGCTACGCCGATCCGGGCGACACGATCGTTCGGCAGGCGTCGGCGTACTGGCACCTCGACATCCCGGCGAACGAGGAGATCCCGTACGATCCCGCGGGCGCGAAGGCACTCCTCGACAAGGCCGGATACGTCGACAGCGACGGTGACGGCATCCGCGAGGACCCGAAGACCGGCGATCCGCTGCACATCCGGATGCCGGCGAGCGACGAGACGACCGGCGCGGTCGAGTCGGGCGAGCTCATCGCCGGCTACCTCGAGGACGTCGGCATCGACGTCGATCTCCAGCCCGCGTCCGACGCCAAGATGAACGACTACTGGGGCACGGGGAACTTCGACATGTACATCTGGTACTGGAGCGGCGACCCCGATCCGGACTACCAGATGTCGGTCTTCACCTCCGGCCTGTGCGGCGTGTGGAGCGACGGGTGCTGGAGCGATCCGACCTTCGACAAGATGTACGACCAGCAGACATCGATCTTCGACCGCGAGCAGCGTCGCCAGAAGATCTACGAGATGCAGCGGTACATCTACGATCAGATCCCCGCGATCGTGCTCGCGTATCCCAAGTGGCTCGAGGCGTATCGCACGGACCGGTTCACCGGCTGGACGCCGGCGCCCGGCGCGGACGGCTACCTCCTGCCGACGTACAACTACGACAGCGTCGTCACGGTGCATCCGGTCGCCGGCGCCACCACCGAGGCGTCCTCGCCCGGCCTGCCGGCGTGGGCGTGGATCGTCGGGCTCGCCGTCATCGTCCTGCTCGTGATCGCGGTCGTGCTCCGCGGACGCCGCGGCGAGCGCGAGGTCGGGTAGCGACGGAAGCCGGCCGAGGAGAAGCAGGCTGAAGAGCGAGTGTCTCGCCGATATCTGACGCGGAAGGTCCTGCATGCGGCGCTGACGTTGTTCGCGGTGCTGGCGTTCAACTTCTTCCTGTTCCGCGTGATGCCCGGTGACCCGATCGGGCTGCTCACGCGGAGCGAGCGCCTCACGGACGCCGACGTCGCGGCGCTGCGCGCGGCGTACGGGCTCGACGAACCGCTCCCCCAGCAGTTCGCCAACTACCTCGGCGACGTCCTGCGCGGCGACCTCGGCGTCTCGCTCCGGACGGCCGTGCCGGTCTCGACGCTGATCGGCGAGCGCGTCTGGCCGACGACGCTGCTGGTCGGGATCGGCACGTTGATCGCGACGGTGGTCGGCGTCGTGATCGGGATCAAGGGCGGCTGGACGCGCGGAAGCCGGTTCGACACCACGTCGCTCTATGGGTCGCTGATCCTGTATTCGATGCCCGAGGGATGGCTCGGGATGCTGCTCCTGATGCTGTTCGCCGGAACGCTCGGATGGTTTCCGGCGGGCGGGTTCGCCAACACCGAGGCGACCGGCCTGCAGGCCGCCAGCGACGTCGCCAACCATCTGTTCCTGCCGTGCCTGACGCTCGTCCTCGGCTACATCGGGGAGTACGCGATCGTGATGCGCTCGGCGCTGCTCGACGTCGTGAACGAGGACTTCATCCTCACGGCCGAGGCCAAGGGCGTTCCGGACCATGTGGTTCGCCGACGCCACGCCGTTCCGAACGCGTTCCTTCCGACGTTCACGCTGATCTTCCTGTCGTTCGGCTACGTGCTCGGCGGCGCGATCGTGATCGAAGCCGTCTACTCCTGGCCGGGGCTCGGCCAGCTCACGTACGACGCGATCAATCAGCTCGACTACCCGGTGATCCAGGCGATCTTCGTGATCACGAGCGCGATGGTGATCGTGTTCAACCTGGCCGCCGACCTGATGTACGGGATGCTTGATCCCCGGGTGCGCCATGTCTAAGCCGTCGGCCTCCCCCGAGTTCGTCGAGACCGCCGAGGCGACGCCCCCGGAGATCGGCGCAGGCCGGATCGTCTGGCGGCGGCGCCGACGCGCCGTCGCCGGCCACTGGCGCACGTACCGAGCCAACCGGCAGGGCGTCGCCGGCCTCGTGATCCTCTCGGTGTTCGGGCTGATGGCGCTCGCCGGGCCGCTGTTCGTGGATCAGCGCCAGCTCGAGCCGGCGAACGCGACGGCGCCAGCGTTCCATCCGCCGTCGCTCCAGTATCCGCTCGGCACGGACAACTTCGGACGGCCGGTGCTCGGACTCCTCGTGATGGGGTCTCGCATCTCGCTGCTTGTCGGGCTCACCGCGACGATCGGCGCGATGGTGATCGGCGCGGGCGTCGGCATCGCGTCGGGCTACTTCGGCGGCACCTGGATCGACAGCGTCCTCAACGCGATCACCAACTGGGTGCTGGTGCTGCCCTGGGTGGTGCTGGCGATCGTCCTGTCGTCGCTGCTCGGGCGGACGCTGCTGAACATCATCATCGTCATCGCGATCACGTCGTGGGCGTCAACGGCTCGGATCGTGCGCGCGCAGACGCTGTCGGTCCGCGAGCGCTCGTACGTCGAGCGCTCGCGTGCGCTCGGCGCCTCGACCTGGCATATCGTGACACGACATATCTTTCCGAACATCGCACCCGTGCTCCTCGCCAACGCCGTCCTGACGGTGGCGCTCGTGATCCTGGCCGAGACGACGCTGTCGATCCTCGGGCTCGGCGATCCGAAGGCCGTCTCGTGGGGCCGGATCATCGAGGAGTCGTTCAACGCCGGGGCGCTGTCCGCCGGCTGGTGGTGGTGGCTGATCCCGCCGGGCGTCGCGATCGTCCTGGTCACGCTGGCCTTCACGATGTGCGGATACGCGGTCGACGAGGTCCTGAACCCCAAGCTCCGCCGTCGCTGAGACCGGCTACAGTTCGGACCTCCGTCACAGGGAGCCCGAGATGCAGCCCGATCCCGACCGCCTCCTGCGCGTCCCGATCCTCGCCGGCCTGACCGAGCACGAGCGGACGCGCCTCGCCAGCTGGCTGGACGTCGAGGAGCTCGCGGAGGGCACGTACCTCGCCCACGCCGGCGCCAGCGAGTACCAGTTCCTGATCCTCGACCAGGGTCGCGCGCGCGTCGAGCGCGACGGGCGACCGATCGGAACGCTCGAGCGCGGAGACGTGTTCGGGGAGATGGCGTTCTTCGGCGACGGGCGACGGTCGGCCGACGTCGTCGCCGAGACGTACGTTCGCGTCCTGATCATGTACGGGAGCCGGTTCCGGCAGATGCAGACCGCGATGCCCGACATCGCGACGCGCCTGCAGGAGCTCGCGCGGATCCGCAGCGAGGCGCCGACCGAGGGCTGACGATCAGCGGTGGATGATCACCGGCGTTCCGAGGCGGACGTCGGTGAGTCGTTCGAGGTCCGCGTTGTACACGCGCACGCACCCGTGCGACACCGCCTGCCCGCGGTCCGACGCGAACGCCGTGCCGTGGATCGCCATGCGCCCGCCGCCCGGCCAGTCCGACAGCACCGGTGAGAATCCGGACAGGCCGAGCGCGAAGATGCCGTACGCCTGGTTCGGATCGTCGAACCGCACCCGTTGCCACACGTAGAAGGTTCCGGTTCCGGTCGGCGTCGCCGGCGCCCCCACGGCGACGCGGATCCGGTCGACGACGCGGTCGTCGTGGTACCGCCACAGCACGCGCTTCGACAGATCGACCACGATCTGCTCGCGACGCGGTACGAGCCGCACGTCGTCGGCGCGCGTCCACGCGCTCGAGCCGTTCGGCCGGATCGGCAGCAGCACGCGGACCCACGTCCGGCCGCCGACCGTGCGACGGCCGTCGAGGAGCATCGGCGCCATGCCGTGGCCGGTCGGGCTCCGCGCGTCGAACACGAAGTCCGCTTTCCCGCCGTGGGTCGGGCGTTTCCACATCGGCAGGAACCGGCCGCGCGACACGGCGTCGATGCCGGCCGGTTCGGGTTCTTCCGCCTTGAGGGCGACCGTCGGAAGCGGCGACGGTGCCGCCGACGCCGGCGGTCCCGCGGGCGGGCGATCTGCCGCCCGGTCGGCAGGTGCCGCACCACCGCACGCGGACGCGAGCGCGGCGATCAGGACCAGCGCGGGCAGACGCGGTCGCACGCCCCCATCATGCCGCAGAGTCCGCCCGCGCGCACGCCTCCGAGATCGAGGACGCGGGGGGCGCCTCGATAGGCTCTGTCGAGCACACCACCGCTCGACGCGAGAGTGGCGGAACCCGGTAGACGCGCCGGACTTAGGATCCGGTGCCCGAAAGGGCGTGGGGGTTCGAATCCCCCCTCTCGCACGGTCTCGATCGTTCTTGCGCTCCCTGCGTCACTCGGCACACGATTCCGACCGATGGCTCAACGGGAGACGTCCTACGCGTGGAACGACGGGACGGCGCTCGCCTATCAGGTCGTGAGCACGTCGTCGTCCGGCCAGGACCTCCTCTTCGCACCAGGGTCCGTCACGCATCTCGAGGTGCTATGGCAGGAGCCTCGTGTGGAGCGGTTCCTCACTCGGCTCGCCGGGTTCTCGAGACTCATCCTCATGGATCCTCGCGGTCTCGGCCTATCGGATCGCCTGACCGACGTGCCGACGCTGGAGGAGCGCGTCGACGATCTCATCGCGGTGCTCGACGCGGCTGGGAGCCCACGGGCGGTGCTCTTCGGGAACGCCGACACGGGTCCGCCATGCATCGCTGCCGCGGTGCAACATCCGGATCGCGTCAGTCATCTGATCCTTTGCGGGACCTGGGCCAAGTCGAGTTGGAGCGACGATTACCCGCTCGGATGGAAGGACGAGGACTGGTCCGAGTTCGAGCGGTTCGTGCGCGAAGACTGGGGGAAGGCCGAGTCGCACCGTGACGCAGCCGGGCGGGGCGCACCCGACGAGGCATTCGGCAGCTGGTACGCAACCCTCATGCGCCAAGGCGCGAGTCCTCGAGCGGTCCTCCTGCTGGCCGAGATGTCGAGAGCCGTCGACGTCCGATCGCTGCTCCCGCGGGTCGCGGTGCCGACCCTCGTGATGCACCGCATCGGCGACGACGTGGTCGAGGTCGAGAACGGCCGATACCTCGCCGAGATGATCCCCGACGCTCGATGGGTCGAGTTGGCAGGCGAGGACTTCGTTCTGTGGGCAGGCGACCTCGAAACGATCGCCGACGAGATCGAGGAGTTCCTGACGGGCCGCCGAATCGGACCGGCAGCAACGAGGGTCGTCGCCACCGTCATGTTCACGGACGTGGTCGGTTCCACGGAGCGCGCTCGAGCGCTGGGCGACAGCGCGTGGGCCGATCTTCTGCGAGCGCACGATTCGCGCTTGCGTTCGGAGCTCCACCGGTTCGGGGGTCGCGAGATCGATACCGCCGGCGACGGGTTCTTCGCGTCGTTCGCTTCACCGACGGCCGCAATCCGTTGAGCGCAGGCGGTGCAGGCGGCCGTTCGCGAGATTGGGGTCGAGGTTCGGATCGGTCTTCACACCGGCGAGTGCGAGGTCGCGGGTGACAAGCTGCGCGGGATCGCGGTCCATATCGGCGCGCGCGTAGCCGGGAAGGCGAACGCGGGCGAGGTCGTCGTCTCGCAGACGGTGAAGGACGTCGTCACGGGAGCCGGCTTCGTCTTCGACGAAGCCGGGGAGCACGAGCTCAAGGGCGTCCCGGACCGATGGCGCCTCTACCGTCTCGTCTCGAGATAGGGCTCGCCTGGCGCGGCGCGGTGTGATGGCGCCGGGTCGTTGCGCCGCACGCTTGGCGCGGTACCGTCGCCGCCGTGGGTCTGCTGTTCGGCGTCGTCGTGATCCTGCCCGTCGCGCTCCTGGCGCTCGTCGTCGTGCTCGCCGTCGCGCGACGCGAGCCGGATCCGACCGGCCGGGGCATCTACGCGGCGTACGTGTTCCTGGTCACGTTCATCGTGCTGTTCGCGTCCAGCGCGGCCGTGACGGCCATCGTCAAGCTGATCCAAGGACCGACCAACCCGTCGCCGTTCGACGGCGTCGGCGGCATGATGGGCGGCTTCGGACCCGGCGGCCCGGCCGCGGCGCTCGGCTTCGGCGGGCGGTCCGCGTCGTGGCGCTCGCTGCTCGAGGCGCTGAGCGTCGCGATCGCCGCCGGCGGCGTGCTCTGGTTCCATGCGCGACGCGGGCGGGAGCTCCTGGCCGAGCCCGGCCCCCGATCCGACGCGACGGCACGTGCCTACCGCTACTACCTCCACGCGACCCTCCTCGTCGCGGTGATCGCGCTGCTGTTCGGCGCGGCGAACGCGATCGACGCGCTCGTCCGCGTGATCGCGCCGGGCGTCACCGCCGTCGGCGGTTCCGCCGCGGAGCGACGCGACGCGATCGAGCAGCTCGTCGGCAGCGTGTTCCTCGCGCTCGCATCGTGGGGCATCTTCATGTACCACTGGCGCCGCCGCGAGGAGGACGCGCGAACGCTCGCCCCGGCGGGGCCGCCGCCCGCAACGTCTCCCGCGTCGCCGCCTCCCGGACCGGGCGAGCCGCCTCGGCAGTCGTAGCCGAAGGGTCCGTCGGCGGGCCGAGCGGCTGCGTCGGTCAAACATCGGGTCGCGCGGGCGCCGGAGACGACGCCCATCCGGCGAGGAGCTCTCGTCATGTCGAAGGCACGCCTGATTCGCGACCTCCGCGACGAGCTCGACCGGCTCGCGCCAGAGATCGCGGCCATGGTCGGCCTCCCCGAACGTCGGTTCAAGATGAACTGGGCGCCGTACGGAACGGCGGTCGCCGCCTACACGTACGCCGAGCCCGGGCTGATCTACCTCAGCCGGCGGTGGTTCGCGTCGCATCCGGACGACCACGGCTGCTTGACGCACGAGTACACGCACCTCATCCAGAACGTGCCGGGCGGCACGTGCCCGGGCGAGATCGTCGAGGGCTTCGCGGACAGCGTCCGGTACCTGCTCGGCCTGTACGACCCGGCGTGGTGGACGCCCTCCCCGATCGCGGCACGGATCGCGACCCTCGAGCGCGCGGACTACCAGCGGCTGTCGCGCGACATGGCCGCGGGTCGGTACTCGAGCTTCGTCTGGCCGTAGCGGTCGCGCGCACCTCGGCCGTACCATGCACCGATGCCGAGCACGCGATTGCTCCTGAGAACCGCGGACCTGACGGTCGGCGAGTTCCGTTGTCCGCCCGAGGACCCCGCCTGGGCGGGCGAGAACAACGTTGGCGAGGGGCACCACGTCGTCTTCCCGCAGGTTCCGGTCGGGATCGAACAGGAGGGGCGGCGCCCCGCGGTCGCCGACGTCAACCACGTCGTCCTGTACGAACACGGACAGTCGTACCGACGCCGGCTCCTCCACGACGAGGGCGACCGTTGCGTCTACCTCATCCCGTCCCCCGCGCTCTTGCGGGAGCTCGCCGACGCCGAGCGGTTCTTCACGCCCGTCGCGCCGGTTGATCCGGCGGCGTACCTCCTTCAGCACCAGGCGATCCGCGCGCTCCGCGACCCCGCCGTCGATCGGGAGGGCGTCCGCGAGGCGCTGCACGAATCGCTGCGCCGGGCGTTCTCGTGGATCGCACCGCGCGAACGCCGCAGGCCGCGGACCGAGCGCGCGCACGACGAAGCCGCCGAGGCGATCAAGGCGTTCCTCGCGATCAACAGCGCTCGGCGCGTGCGGCTCGAGGACGTCGGGCGGCACGTCCACCGCTCACCGTTCGAGGCCGCTCGGATCTTCCGCGCGCGGACCGGCTCGAGCGTGCACGCCTACCTCACACAGCTCCGCCTGCGGTCGGCGCTGAACCGGCTGGACGACGGTGCCGACCTCTCGACCCCTGCGCACGAGTCGGGGTTCGCGAGCCACGCGCACCTGACGACCGCGTTCACGAGGGCGTTCGGCCTTCCGCCCAGCCGCGTTCGACGCGGCGACGCCGCCGAACTGCGCACGATCGTGGAAGCCGCGCTCGCGGCGTCCCCCTAGCCTCGGCGCACGACTCCGACGTCTAGGAGGTGCGCGATGCGCCGTCGTTCTGGTTTCGTCGCTTCAACGCTCTTCGTGCTCACGATCCTGTCCGCGCAGGTCGCGCAGGCGGTGCCCGCCGGCTCGTGGGTGGAACCCACGACCGTCCTCTCGACCGTCTCGCTGCAGGCGGGGCGCGTTTACTTCGGCTGGGCCGTCGCCGAGCTCCGCGACGTCACGGGTGACGGCGTCACGGACTTCATCGCGAGCGCGCCGCTGCTGGACAGCAAGCGCGGCTCCGCGTTCGTGTACTCGGGCGCCGACGGAGCGCAGCTATTCCGCTTCGACGGTCGGCCGAAGGACGAGGCCGGCTGGGGCATCGGCGACGCGGGCGACGTGAACGGGGACGGGCTTCACGACGTCATCGTCGGCGCGCCGTCGGTGTCGGGGCCCGGCCGTGCCGACGTGTACTCCGGCGCCAACGGCCGGCTGCTGCGGTCCTTCGCCGGCTCGGCCGACGGCGACCGCTTCGGATACGCGGTCGCGGGGATCGGCGACGTCAACGGCGACGGCCGCGCCGACGTCGCGGTGGGCGCGCCCGGCAACGACGTCGGCGGCAGCAACGCCGGCCGCGTCACGATCTTCTCGGGCCGCCGCGGAACCGTCCTCGCCACGACGATCGGCGCCGCCGGCTCGAGGCTCGGCGTGGGTCTGGACGGCATCGGGGACGTGAACGGCGACGGCGTTCCGGACGTCGGCGCCGGCGCGCGCGACGGCGGTCCGGGCCAGCGCGGAGAGGTCTCGGCGCTCTCCGGCGCCGACGGCTCGACTATGTGGGTGCACGACGCGGCACCCTCCGGCGTCGACTTCGGAACCTTCTTCGTGGGCGGGCTGCCGGACGTGACGGGTGACGGAACGCCCGACGTCTACGCCGCCGACTACTCCGACGCGTCGCTCGGCGCGGACACCGGACGCGCGTACGTGCTCTCGGGCGCGGACGGGTCGAGCGTGTTCGAGATCGCCGGATCCAGCGCCGGGCAGGGCCTCGGCCCGGGACGCGAGGCCGGCGACGTCAACCGTGACGGCACGATGGACCTGATCGTCGGGTCGTATCTGTCGCCGGACGGAGCGCCGAACGCGGGGAAGGTCGACATCGTGTCCGGGACGACCGGCCGGATCATCCGAACGATCACGTCGTCCACCGGTGGCTCGGAGGTGGGGTTCGACGCGGTGACGCTCGGCGACGTCAACGGTGACGGTGTCCCCGACGAGCTGGTCTCGGCGGCCAACCGGAACGACGTGTACGTGATCGCCGGAACGCCCGCCTGAGCCGCGGGCCGCTGGCGCCCCGGGCCGCGGTTCCCCCCGGCCCGGGCGCCGGCTCGGCTCGGACACTCGCAGCGCAGCCCGCAGAATGGAACGACCGCGCCCCGAGTCTCCGCGGGACGCGGCCGAATCTGCTCGATCCCCGACCGGGATCAGCCGGTCGTGATCTTCACGTAGTCGATGTCACCGACGAAGTAGTCGCACGTGATCGTGTCCTGATTGCAGTTGAGCTTGCCGCCGATCGCGAGCGCCTTGCTGTTCGAGATGTTCCCCGACCACCCCGAGGCGCGACGGGTGATGCTGCCGTCGATCGTCATCGTGACGCCGGTGGTCGTACGCGTGCACGTCACGGTGTGCCACGCGCCGTCGTTCAACAGGTTCGTGCCCGAGTTGACGGACTTGCTGACGAGGCTGCCGTTCACGACGCCCCGGAACAGGCACGAAAGCTTCCCGCTCGGGATCTGCCACTTCCAGTAGCCGCCGGCGGTTCCCGATTGCCCCTTCTGGATGATGTTGCCGAAGTTGACCGTCGTCCGGAACCGCACCGTCACCGAGTACACGCTCGAGCCGGGGTTCAGCCGGCCGTCCGACACCGTGACGAGCCGCTCGGGGTCCGCGGGCGGCTGGTTGGGCTTGACGTAGGACCAGTGGTAGCCGGTCGCGCCGTTGGTCGTGTAGCCCGTCGTGACGTGGTCGCCGATCGAGCCGTTGATGCCGTTGCCGGACGAGTCGAGCATCGTGGTGGCGGTCGAGCCCTCGTTCATCTCCCAGTCTGCGACGGTTGTCGCGGCGAACGCCGGCGCCGTGGCCGCGACGATCAACGCGACGGCTGCCGCCACCACCGTCGCACCTCGCATCGCTCGTGTCATGGGCGTACCTCGCTTCAGATACCGGATCGTGGTGGGTCCGCACCCCCTCCGTGCGCCACGAGTCTTCGTACCCGCCGGCTCGAGAACCTACGCAATCCGCCGTACGGCGCTGCCGACGCGACGAGCGCGTTGCGGCACAACGAGCGGGGCTCGTGGATCCGAGACCCGTCCGCGGCTCACCCGTCCGCGGCCGGGCCGCCCTCCGGCGCGCGCCATTCGCGGTCGAGGATGGCGTAGACGACCTCGCTCTGCCACTCGCCCTTGATCCACTCGTTCTCGACGAGGTGGGCCTCGCGACGCATCCCGAGGCGCTCCAACACGCGCGCCGAGGCGGCGTTGCGCGCCTCGAGCCGGCCGACCACGCGGTGCGCCTCCAGCTCCTCGAAGGCGATCCGGACCATCTCGCGAGCCGCCTCCGTCGCGTATCCGCGGCCGTGATGGTCGGGATGCAGCACGAACCCGACCTCGGCCTGGCGGTGCGTCGCGCTCAGCAGACGAACCATGCAGTCGCCGACGACGGACCCATCCGATCGATGCGAGATCGCGAACGAGGCGGTGTCGCCGTCGCCCGCGATGGTGCGGAACCGCATCCGCCGCTCCAGCAGCGATCGAGTCAGCTCGACCGACCGGGGCTCCTCGTAGAGGAACCGGACGACGTCGGGATCCGAGTACGAGGCGAACAGTGCGTCGAGGTCGCCGGCCTCGAACGGACGGAGCACCAGGCGCTCGGTCTCGACGGCGGACGACGTGTACGGCAGCGGCATCGCGACGGCATCATCTCGCGCCGAACGCGAGCGTGCCGAGCGCAGCGACGCCGGGAGCTACACCCGCGCCGTCGGGGTCGCGGACGAGGTCCGCCCGGGCACCGACCGTACGTCACCGGGTAGGAAGACGCGGAACGCCGCGCCGCCTCGGGCCCGATCCTCCACCCATGCACGACCGCGGTGCAGCTCCGCGAACCTCGCCACGAGCGACAGTCCGATCCCCGCCCCCGAGCGCGCGCCGGCGCCCTGCCGGAACGGCTCGAAGATCGCCGCCTTGATCTCGTCCGCCACGCCGGGGCCCTCGTCCTCCACCGAGAGGAGCGATCCGCCCTCGACGCGCTCGACGCGCACGCGGATCGGCGTGCCGTCCGGCGTGTACTTCACGGCGTTTACCAACAGGTTCTCGACGACGCGCTCGATCTTTCCGGCGTCGACGTCCATCTCGATCGGCTCCAGGACCTCCACGTGGATCGGATGGCGGTCGGCGTACATCGCCTCGTCGACGACCCGGCTGAGGAGCGCACCGAGCTCGGTCGGCGTCCGGTCGGGCTCGACCAGTCCTCGGTCCAGGCGCTCGAGGTCGAGCAGGTCGCCGACCATGCGGTCGAGCTTCCGCCCGCTCTGCAGGACGCCGTCGACGAGCGCGTCGACGTCGGCGCGCTCGAGACCGAGCTGATCCCTTCGGTCGAGGCTCTGGGCGGATCCGACGATCGCCGCGATCGGCCCGCGGAGGTCGTGCGAGACGGCGTGGAGCAGCGTGTCCTTGACGTCGTTCAGCTCACGCAGCTCGTGCGCGGCGTCGATCGCCTCGTCCGCGGCGTCGCGCTCGTCCTGCAGCGACTCGCGGATCGTCGCGAGCAGCGCGACGATGATCAGGAACATCCCGGATCGAACCGACATGTTCCACCACGCGGCGAGGTGGTGCGCCGTGTACGAACCGGAGGCGATGTCGGACGCCGTCCACGACGCCGCCGCGAGCACGGAGGTCAGGAGCCCGGCTCGCCGCCCCAGCCGGAGCGTCGCGAGCGTCACGGGCACCACGTAGAACAGCGACGGCGACAGCTTGCGCCCGCTCGCGACGTCCGCCGCGAAGATCACGCCGACGAGGAGCACGGTCGCGACGACGACGAACGCCGTCGAGCGCGCGGCGAAGAACCGGTCGAGGGCCAGGATCACCTGTCCGTTCCGGCGCGCAGGCGAGCCGGCGCGACGAGCCGCGCCGGCCCGATCCGCTCCGGTTCGTGCCTGCTCCATGGTGGACCCCCGTTGGAGAAGTCCTCGGCCTACGGGGCGGCGCGCTTGAGCGCTAGGTCTGGCGGAGCCGGTCGCCGAGCGCCCGGAACGCCCGCCCCCGGTGGCTGATGCGGTCCTTCTCGTCGGGCCGGAGCTCCGCCATGGTCCGGTCCCATCCGGCCGGCACGAAGATCGGGTCGTAGCCGAAACCCCCGGTTCCGCGCGGCTTGGTGACGAGGAGCCCCTCAGAGACGCCTTCGGCGTACGCGTCGTCGCCGCCCGGAAGGGCCAACGCCGCGACGCAGCGGTACCGAGCGGTCCGCCCCGAGGCCGGCACTCCCGACATCGCTCCGATCAGCGCGCGGAGGTTCTGCTCGTCGGTCGCGTGCTCGCCGGCGTACCGCGCCGATCGAGGCCCGGGCGCTCCGCCGAGCGCGTCGACCTCGATGCCCGAGTCGTCGGCGACGGCCGGCGCGCCGACCGCGGCCGCGACCGCGCGCGCCTTTAGGAGCGCGTTGTCGAGATACGTGGCGCCGGTCTCCTCGACGTCGGGCCAGCGCTCGTCGGCCGTGAGCCACTCGACGGGCCAGTCCGCACAGATCGCCAGGATCTCGCGGATCTTGCCGGGATTTCGCGAGGCGATCGCGAGCCGTTCCGGAAGCGTCACGCGCCGAGGACCTGGCGCTGGATCTCCGTGAGTCGCCGGATACCGCCCTCGGCCAGATCGACGAGCTCGTCGAGCTGGTCGCGCGTGAACGGCTCGCCCTCCGCCGTCCCCTGCAGCTCGACCAGCTTGCCGGAGCCGGTCATCACCACGTTGAAGTCGACGTCGGCGTGCGCGTCCTCCTCGTACGAGAGGTCGAGCACCGCCTCGCCGTCGACGATCCCCGCGCTCACCGCGGCCACGCTGTCGGGCAGGACGCCGGTCTTGGCGACGCCGCGCTCCTCGAGCGCGCGGACCGCCAGGGCGAGCGCGACATAGCCGGCGGTGATCGACGCGGTTCGCGTTCCCGCGTCCGCCTGGAGGACGTCGCAGTCGATCCAGATCGTCGCATCGCCGAGCTTCGTCAAATCGGTGACCGCCCGGAGCGAGCGACCGACGAGCCGCTGGATCTCCTGCGTCCGCCCAGACGGCCGGCCCTTGCCCACCTCGCGCGCCGTCCGCTCGGCCGTCGCCCGCGGAAGCATCGAGTACTCGGCCGTCACCCATCCCTTGCCCGTCCCCTGGAGGAACTTCGGCGCGCGGTCCTCGTACGACGCGGCGACGAGGACCTTCGTCCGCCCCATCTCGAGGAGCACGGAGCCCTCCGCCCACTCCTGGAAGCCAAGCTCGACCTTGACCGGCCGCAGATCGAGCGGCCCGCGGCCGTCGGGCCGGTCGCTCACTCTCCGACCTCGATCGTGAAGCCCTCGACCGCCGCGTCGACCGGACCGTCGAACACGTCGGCGGCCTGCCGGATGGACTCCGCCTTGTCGTGCGTCGGCAGGATGTGCGTGAGGACGAGCCGGTCGACGCCCGCGTCGCGGGCGTGCTCGGCCGCCTGGCGCGACGACAGGTGGAACGAGCTCAGTTCGTCGCCGTCCTGGTACGTCGACTCGGCCAGCAGCACGTTGGCCCCGCGCGCGAGCTCGACGAGCTCCGGCGTCGGGCCCGTGTCGCCGGTGTACGCGAGGGCCGTGCCGTCGTTCTCGAGCCGGAAGCCGAGCGCGGGCAGCCCGAGGTGCGACATCCCGCGCGACCGGACGCGGAACGGCCCCACCTCGAACTCGTCGCCCGGTACGACCTCGTGGACGTCGAACCCCTCGCGGAACGCCTCGACGCTCTCGTCGGAGAGCAGGCCATTCAATCGACCGCCAAACCCCTTCGGGATGAACAGCGGTAGATGGTTCTCGCCCTGGCCGCCGTAGTAGCGGGCGTAGAACAGCGGATACACGTCGACGCAGTGATCCGCGTGCTCGTGCGTGATGATCATCGCGTCGACGTCGCGGATCGCGATGTACCTCTGCAGGTTGGCCATCGTGCCCGATCCGGCGTCGACCCACAGGTTGAAGCCGTCCTGTCGCAGGAGGTAGCCGCTCAGCGCGCCGCCCTCCGGCGGCCAGGTGCCGCTCGCGCCCAGGACGATCAGCTCCACGAAGACTCCTTCTTGGTTGCGGCTATCGCTTCGCTGCTTGAGCCGCGTTGTCGGGGGTTGGCTCGAGCGCCGTGACTGGCTCGGTCTCACCGATGGCCGCAGTGTCGACGCGGCCGACATCGGGGCCGAGGAACTGATGGGAGATCCGGCGGAACGCGTCGGGGTCGCCGGTCGTGACGAACTCGTGTCGGGGTTCGGCCGCCGTGTCGCGTTGCAGATCCCGCTCGACGAGCACCCCGTAGACGTCCTTGGCGGTCTCCTCGGCCGAGGACACCAGCACGACGTCCTCGCCCATGACGTACTGGAGGAGCCCAGACAGCATCGGGTAATGGGTGCAGCCCAGGACCAAGGTGTCGACCCCCTCCTCCTTCAGCGGCCCAAGATACTCGCGGGCAAGGCCCAGCAACTCGGCGCTCGAGGTGTCCCCCCGCTCGACGAAGTCGACGAACGCCGGACACGCCCTCGAGGACACGGCCGCCGAAGTATGCATCCTGGCGACGGCGGCGTCGTACGCCGCGCTGCGCACGGTCGCCTCGGTCGCGATGACGCCGATCCGGCCGTTGCGCGTGGCTCGGACGGCGGCCCGCGCGCCGGGTTCGACCACGCCGACGACCGGAACGCCGGCCGCGTCGGTGACGTCGCGGATCGCGGCGACCTCGACGGAGTTGCACGCGACGACCAGCATCTTGACGTCGCGGTCGACGAGGTACCGAGCGATCTCGAGCGCGAACGCTCGGATCTCCTCGTTCGGCCTCGGGCCGTACGGAAACCTGCCGTTGTCGCCGACGTACAGGATCCGCTCGTGCGGGAGGAGGTCCAGGATCGCGCGGACGACGGTCAGCCCGCCGACGCCGGAGTCGAAGACGCCGATCGGGCGGCTATCGCCCACGCGCTACCACCACAGCGTCTCCGAGACGCGCTTCTCGGCCTGCTCGAGCTCGGCGATCCACGCGTCGGTCGACAGGTACTTCCATCCACCGTCGGCCAGCAGGCACACGATGTCGCCGCGATCGATCCGCTCGGCCACGCGCTGCGCGACGTGGACGACGGCGCCGGACGAGATGCCGGCGAAGATCCCTTCCTTCTGCGTGAGCTCGCGCGTCGCACGGAGCGAGTCGTTCGAGCTCACGAGGAACTTCGCGTCGAGCACCGACTCGTCGAAGATCGGCGGCACGAATCCCTCGTCGAGCGACCGCAGTCCGTAGACGAGGTCGCCGAGCTCCGGCTCGGCCGCGATCACCCTGATCGCCGGGTCGTGGTCGTGCAGCCGGCGGCCCGTTCCGGTCAGCGAGCCGCCCGTTCCGAGACCCGCGACGAAGTGCGTGACCTCGGGCAGGTCGCGCAGGATCTCGGCGCCGGTGCCCTCGTAGTGCGCGCGCGGGTTCGCCTCGTTGCCGTACTGGAACAGCATCAGGTACCGGTCGTCCTGGGCGAGACGGCGCGCGACCTCGATCGACCCGTTGGTGCCCTTGTCGCCGGGCGAGTAGACGACGTCGGCGCCGAACAGCTCGAGCAGCCGGATGCGCTCCTCGCTGGCGTTGTCGGGGATCACGACGGTCAGCTTGTAGCCCTTCCGACGCGCGACCATGGCGAGCGCGATGCCGGTGTTGCCCGACGTCGGCTCCAGGATCGTCTTGTCCGGCGTGAGGAGGCCCTTCGCCTCGGCGTCCTCGACCATCGCCTTGGCGATCCGGTCCTTGGTCGAACCGGTCGGGTTCGCGCCCTCGAGCTTGGCCCACAGGCGCACGCCCGGCTTAGGGGACAGGGTCGGGATGCCGACGAGCGGCGTGTTGCCGATCGCGTCGAGGACGTCGTCGAACCGCATCCGGCAAGTATCCCAGCGGCGCGGGCGTGACCCCGCCCACGACCGCGAGGAGCGTGACGACGTTCGTGCAGCGTCAGCCGACGGCGGTCGCGTCTGCCAGCGACGGCACGACGGTCGACACCTCGGCCTCGGCGGGCGCGAGCGGCAGCGTGAACTCGAACGTCGAGCCCTCGCCGGGCGTCGATCGCAGCGTGAGCTCGCCACCCATCGCCTGCACGAGGCTCCGCGCGATGAACAGGCCGAGGCCGACGCCCTTCGTCTTGCTGCGCGCGACCGATTCGACCCGGTAGAACCGCTCGAACACCCGGCGGCGGTCGGCCTCGGCGACGCCCGGGCCGCGGTCGGTCACCGCGATCGACGCGAGCTCGCCGCAGCGCTCGACCCGCACGTCGATCGGGGATCCGGCGGCTGAGTACTTGAGCGCGTTGGAGACGAGGTTGGCGAGCACCTGCTCCACCCGCACCGGGTCTGCCTCGACGACGAGCGGCGCGCTCGGGCCGCGGAACCTGATCCGATCCGGGTGCTCGCTCTCGAGGTCGCGCACCTGCCGTCTGACCAGCCGGCCGACCTCGACCTGCTGCACGTCGACGAGGAGGTAGCCGGATTCGATCTGCGAGGCGTCGAGGAGGTCGCCGATCAGCCGCTCCAGCCGCTCGGCCTGCCGAAGCATGATGCCGTAGTACTCCTGGCGCGCCTCCGGCTCGTCGTCGACGAGCCCGTCGACGAGCGCGCGCAGGAACCCCTTCAGCGGCGTGAGCGGGCTCCGGAGCTCGTGCGAGACGAGGGTGACGAAGTCGCGCTTGAGATGCTCAGCCTGCTGCTCGGCGGTCACGTCGTGCGCGACCACCAGGCGTTGGCCGGAGTCGGCGTCGTCGCCGATCCGGCAACTCCTAAGTCGGAGCCACCGAACCGAGCCGTCCGGGCGCTCGACGACGACGTCGCCCGGGTCGTCCGCCTCGGACGCGACCGCGCCGTCGAGCGCGCGACCCACCTCAGGGAACACGTGGGCGGCGCGCTTGCCGAGCACGTCGAAGCGGCGCCGCCCCGTCATCCGCTCGATCGCGGGGTTCCACGAGACGATCTCGCCGCCGGCGGTGATCGTGAAGATGCCGTCGGACGTCCGGCCGAGGATCTCGGCGAGGTGCGACTGCGCCAGACCGTCGGCGACGATGCGGCGCGTGCGCAGCCGAGCGCCCACCTGCGCCGCGACGTCCTCGAGCAGCGACCGGTCGCGGTCGTCGAGCGGCGCCGCACGATGCACCGCGATCACGCCGCTCACGGAGTCGTGTCCACGGATGAGCGTGATCTGCGGCTCGGGCCCGGTCGCCGATGCGTACGCGTCGAGCGGACGTGGGTCGCCCTGGGCGACGATGATCGAGCGGCGCCCGTCGGCAGCGTGCACCGTGACGCGATCGCGCTCGAGCAGGATGAGCTCGACGGCGTCGGCGTGCAGGAGGCTTTGCAACATCTCGAGGAACGGACCGAAGTCGTCCTCCTCGCCGAGCGGGCGCGTCAGGAAGCGACCCGCTTCGTACAGCCGCCGCCAGTCGTCGCGCTCGCGCACGCCGTCCACGTGCTCGCGATACGCGGTGTACGCGAGCGCGACGGGCGCGACCAATAGGACGGACGCCGCCGGGGCGACGGACCACGCGAGCGCGCCCAGGATGCCGAGCACCATGTTGCCGGCCCAATGCAGGACGTTCACGCGAAGCGGCGGCATCAGCACCTGCACGAACGGCCGACGCTCGGCGAGCGAGACGACGAGCACGATCGAGCAGGCGTTCACGAGGAAACACACGCTCATCCCGGCCAGCGCGGCCGCCCACGTCCACGAATCGGCCGGCCCCGAGTGCGGCAGCACGCCGAACACGACTTCGGCGAGCGTCACCCCGATCAAGAACTGCGCGACGTTGTAGACGACCTTGAACCAAGCCCGGCGCTGCGAGATCTGGCCGATCGAAACGCCCAGCAGCACCACGGCCGTCAGCACGCCCGGCCGGGCGAGCAACAGCGCCGCGGCCCACACGCCGTCCGTCAGCGCGAAGTTGACGGTCTCGGTTCCGTGGCGGAGCGGGATCGAGAAGCGCTCGGCGGCGACCGTCAGCGCGACGAGCAGCGCGAGCGCGGCGACGTCGCCGACGCCCCACCGAGCGAGGTCGGGGACGCGAGCCGCGGTGGCGATCGCGCCGAGGACCGCCGTCGCGATGACCAATGCACGAACCGGTCGGGGCATCTGTTCGAAGGTCATGTCAGCTCCACGTGGTCGAGCTCCAGGACGTGGAGCTCCACGACGTGGAGCTCCACGAGGTCGAACCCCACGACGTGGATCCCCACGACGTCGACGTCCAGGCAACGCCCTCCCACGACGTCGAGCTCCACGACGTGCTGTCCCAGCCGTCGTTCTCCGCCACGAGCGACGACCAGGACGTACCGGACCAGGACGTCGATGACCAGGACGTCGACGTCCACGCCCGGCCGAGGACGTCGGTCTCGCCGGAGACGAGCTCGGGCTGGCCGTCGCCGTCGAGGTCGGCGTAGACGTGGAACGAGCCGCGGCTCGCCTCGAGCGACCCGCTCCCCGTCGACGGCGCGAGGTTCGCGTTCGCCGGCCCCTTCGTATACGTCCCGTCCTGCGCGGCATACACGGCGCCGGCCGCGTCGATCAGCCCGGCACCGCCGCCATCCCGGTAGGAAAGCGGCTTGTACGCGGTGGCCATGACGATCGCTTTCAGCATGTCGGGCGAGAGCCTCGGATCCGCTTGCAGCATCAACGCCGCGACGCCGGAAACGATCGCGGCCGCCTGCGACGTGCCGGTTCCCTTGAAGTAACTCTCGCCGACGCGGGCGCCCGGATGCAGCTGGTCGACCGTGCTGTCGGCGACGCGTGACGACACGATCGTGATCCCCGGCGCGACGACGTCGGGCTTCTCGAAGCCGTCGGCGGTGGGGCCCCGGCTCGAGAACGGCGCCACCGAGTCGTCGGACCGTTCGGGCGTTCCGTTGAGGTCGGCCGCCCCAACCGTCATCACGAAGGGGTCGTCGCCGGGCTTGTTGATCATCCCGTCGGCGGATCCGCGGTTGCCGGCCGCGACGACGACGAAGATGCCGGCGAACCATGCGCGCTCGACGGCGTAGTCGAGCGGATCCAGCCGGTACGGCTGGACCGAGTCCGTTCCGAAGGAGAGGTTGAGCACGCGGATGTCGTAGGCGTCCCGGTGCGCGACGATCCACTGCAGCGCCGCGATCACGATCGAGACGTCGGTCGCCCCGTCGGGCCCGGCGACCTTGACGGACACCAGCCGCGCGCCGGTGGCGACGCCGCGCCACTTCCCTCCCGACAGTCCTCCGTCGCCCGCGATGACGCCGGCCATGTGGCTGCCGTGGCCGTAGACGTCGTCACCGGCTCCGCCCGGTGTGAAGTCGACGCGCGCGAGCACTCGGGCGCCGAGATCCGGCGTCCGAGCGACGCCGGTATCGAGGAGCGCGACGGTCACGCCGGTTCCGTCGTACACGCCGTCGAGCTGGCCGAGCCGGATGCCGCGGCGCCAGTAGATGTTCGGGTCCCACGCGTCGTAGGACGTCGTTCCGGAGGACGACATCGTGATGTGCGCGTCGCCCCATATGTCGGTGATCGAGCCCTCGCCCGCGAGCGATCGCAGCGCCGAGCCCGGAAGGCGCGCCGCGAAGCCGCGGACGATCGGAAGCTCGCGCGTCACAGCGCCGCCCGCCGCGCGAACCGCGTCCTCGGCCTGGCTGGTCGACGGTACGCGCTCGCGAACGATGACGGGGAGCGACCGGCCCGCCGCGGCCGACGCGGCGTGGAGCAGGGCGGCGTCGACGTCCGCGGCGTGAGCTACGGACGACGCCTGCCGCTGCGTCAACGACGCGAGCGTGGCAAACGCCACCGTCACGGCCAGTGCGACTCTGGCCGAAGCCCGGAGCCGGCCGTGCAGCGAGTCCCAGTTCGAGGGGATGGTGACGCTCGTCATCGTCCTGCTCTCCCGGCGCTAGGCGGTTCGACGTCCCCGAGCGCCGAGTCTCACCGGCCCGCGACGGCGGACGCATCCCGCGAGCGGCCGGAAAGACCGCAGTCGGGTGGTGAGTCCGTGTTCCGCCGGGAGGCCTACAGAGAACGGTCCCGCGAACTCGGAAGCGGCCGGACGTCGCGGGGCGGCGAGAAGCGGTTCACTCGTCCTTCGCGGGTCGTCCGCTCACCGCGATGTACATGATGAGGCCGCCCACGATCGCGAGGTTCTTGAAGAAGTGCGCGCGTTGCTGCGCCTTCGTCGGCTCGTCCTCTTCCTCCCAGAACCGGTGGCCCGCGAACGTCGTGGGGATCAGCGACAGCACGAGGCCGGTCGCCGCGGCTCGAGGCAGGATGCCTGCGGCGAGCGCCACGCCGCCGGCCAGCATCGCGGCGCCGTTGCCCCGGATCAGCAGCTCGGGGTTCGGCAGACCGAGATCGGCGACCTACCGCGTGCGGTGCTCACCCGGCTCGCGCATCGTCGCGATCCCCGATGCGATGAAGATCCCGCTCATCAGGCTCCGGCCCACGAACGATCCGAGACGCCGCATGCTGCCCTCCTCGATCGGACGATCGGGCGGAGCATCCGGCACACGGTCGGGGGCGGTCAAACCGCCCGGACGACGCTAGCCGCCGGCGACGGCGGGCAGGAGCGAGACGGTGTCGTTCTCGGAGACGGGCGTCTCGAGGGAGCCCAGGTAGCGGACGTCCTCGTCGTTCACGTACACGTTGATGAACCGGTGCAGCGCCCCCTCGTCGTTCACCACGTTCTTGGTGATGCCGGGGTAGCGCGACTCGAGATCCTTGAGGACCTCGCGCAGCGTGGAGCCGTCGGCCTGGACGACCGCCTCGCCTCCCGCGAACTTGCGCAGGATCTGCGGCAGCTTCACCTTCACGGACATCTCGTACCTCTCCTCGTCATGCGGTCGTCGAGACGCCGTGCTCCGCCTCGGGCGGCGCCTGACCGGGCGTGAGCCCGCAGAACGCCTCGTAGTCGATGAGCTCGGTGATGCTCGGCTCCTTGCCACAGACGGGGCAGTCCGCGTCCCACCGGACCTTCACGGTCGTGAAGTCCATCGCGAGCGCGTCGAAGATCAGGAGCCGCCCGATCAACGGATCGCCGATACCGGTGATCAGCTTGATCGCCTCGGTCGCCTGGATGCTGCCGACGATCCCCGGCAGAACACCGAACACGCCGCCCTCCGCGCACGAGGGAACGGTTCCGGGCGGCGGCGGCTGCGGGAACAGACACCGGTAGCACGGCGCGTCCTGGCCCGGCATGAACACCGTCGCCTGGCCGTCGAACTGATAGATCGAGCCGTACACGAGCGGCTTGCCGAGGAACTGCGTCGCGTCGTTCACGAGGTATCGAACGGGGAAGTTGTCGGTGCCGTCGACGATCACGTCCCACGGCTCGAGGACGTCGAACGCGTTGCCCGAGTGCAGGACGGTGTCGTACCCGACGACCTCGATCGTCGGATTGAGCGCCCGCAGATGATCGACGGCGCTCTCGACCTTCGGCCGGCCGACGTCCGCCGTCGAATGCAGGATCTGCCGCTGCAGGTTGGACTCGTCGACCTTGTCGAAGTCGAGGATGCCGAGCGTACCGACGCCCGCGGCGGCCAGGTACATCGCGACCGGCGAGCCGAGCCCACCGGCGCCGATCACGAGGACCTTCGAGTCGAGGAGCTTTCGCTGCCCCTCGCCGCCGATCCCGGGCAGGATGATGTGACGGGCGTACCGCCGGACCTGCTCCTCGGTGAACGTCGGAGACGTCATGCGACCACCAGTTCCTCTTCGACGATGTCCGCGTCCTGGATGCTGAACGAGCGCAGGACCGGATTCGAGCGGTCCGACAACGACATCACGAGGTAGGACGCCTCGGGATAGAACGCCTGCTGGCGGTCCGTCTCGCTCGGATACGCCTCGGAATGCGTGTGCGTGTGGAAGATGCCGACGAGATCCCAGCCCTGCTCGTCCATCTCGTCGAAGACCTCGAGCTGCTCCTTCGGATCGAGCCGGTACGTGACGGGGCTGGCGTCGACGTTCTTCATCGGAAAGAAGCGGACCGGGCGCCCCTCCTTGCCGGCCAGCAAGCCACACGCCTCGTTGGGAAAGCCGGCGAGGCCGTGCGCCACCATCTCGTCGAAGAACACGCGGTCGAGCTCCATGTGCAGGTGCAACAACGGTACCAGCGGGGCCCTATTCCCCGGTCGGCGCGAGCCGGCCCCCGACGCGGATGGAGCCGGGGTCGCCCGCCTCGCTCCGGCCGATGCGCGCGAAGGCGACGCCTCGGTCGGCGAGCGCCCGCTCGAGCGCCGGGCCGTCGGTGACCCCGACCAGGAGCCCGCCGGAGGTCTGCGCGTCGGCCAGCAGCGCCTGCTCCGGCTCCGTGAGGCCGCCGAGGTCCGTATGCGGTCGCACGTACGCCAGGTTGCGCTTGGTGCCGCCGGCCACGACGTCGGACCGCGCGAGATCGAGCGCGCCGGGAAGCAGCGGAACCGACGGCGCCTCGACGACGGCGGCACATCCCGAGGCGAGCGCCATCCGGTGCAGATGTCCGAGCAGCCCGAACCCGGTCACGTCGGTCGCCGCGATCGCGCCGGCCTCGAGCATCGCCTGCGACGCGGCGTCGTTCAGGGTCGTCATGGTGTCGATCGCCGCCCGCGTCTGCTCGAACGTGGCCACGCCGCGCTTGATGGCCGTCGAGATCATCCCGACACCGATCGGCTTGGTGAGATACAGCTCGGCGCCGGGACGCAGGCTCGAGTTCCGGACGACGCGGGACGCGTCCGTGAGCCCCAGCGCGACCATCCCGTACTTCGGCTCGGGATCGGTGATCGAGTGGCCGCCCGCGACGGCGGCGCCCGCCTTGGTCGCGACGTCGATCCCACCCTGCAGCACCTGTCCGAGCATCTCGAGCGGCAGGTCGTCGACGGGCCAGTTCACGATGTTGAGCGCGAGGAACGGCGTCGCGCCCATCGCGTAGACGTCGGAGAGCGCGTTGGTCGCGGCGATCCGTCCCCAGTCGTACGGGTCGTCGACGATCGGCGTGAAGAAGTCGAGCGTCGCGACGAGCGCCTGACCGTTCGACAGCCGCACCACCGCGGCGTCGTCGCTGTCGTTGCCGACCAACAGCTCGTCCGGAACCGAGGGCAGCGCGAGGCCCGACAGCACCTGCGACAGCTGCTCGGGGCCGAGCTTGCATCCGCACCCGGCGCCGTGGCTGAAGCTCGTCAGCGATCGCGGCTCGCCCACCCGCCCGAGGATACGCTGCGCGCATGCGAACGGCGGTCGTCGGACACACGGAGTGGGTCGAGTTCGCGCACGTCTCGCACGTTCCCGCGGCCGGCGAGATCGAGCATTCGAGCGACTGGTGGGACGAGCCGGGCGGCGGCGGCGCCGTCGCGGCCGTCCAGCTGCACAAGCTCTGCGGCGAGTGCACCTTCTATACGGCGCTCGGGCGCGACGGAACCGGCAAGCGCGCGCATCTCGAGCTCGAGTCGCTCGGCCCGCGCGTCGAGGCGGCGATCCGGCGCCAGCCGACGCGTCGCGCGGTGACGTTCATCGATCCCACCGGCGAACGCACCATCACGACGCTCGGCGATCGCCTCCAGGCCGAGATCGCGGATCCGCTCCCGTGGGACGACCTCGCGGACGTCGACGCGGTGTACTTCACTGCCGGGGACATCGACGCGCTCCGAGCCGCCCGCCGCGCGCGCGTGCTCGTCGCGACCTCGCGCGTGCTGCGGCTCCTCGCGCAAACGGACGTTCGCCTCGACGCGGTCGTGGGCCTGTCTCTTATACACATCTCCGAGC
>JBKPTC010000004.1:0-4988 GCA_046735355.1 bacterium | reverse complement strand
GGGCACCACCGGCGACGATGCGCCGCGTGCCGGCGTGACGCGGACGACCACGTGACGACGCGCGACACACGCCCGAGCGATGCCGGGACCGCGCCGACGGGGCCGCAGGCGACCGCGCGCGAGGCGACGCGTGAGGCGATCGGGCGTGACGCAATCCGGGGTGAGGCGACGGGGACGCCCGATCAGCCGGCGTTCGACGCGTTCGCGCTCGGCGGCGAGATCCAGCGCCGGATCGGCGTCAAGACGTCGCGCGACGAGCCGCTCGCGCGGTTCACGACGATGCGCGTCGGCGGACCAGCCGACCTGTTCACGACGGCGCACAACCGCATGGAGCTGCGGGCGCTGATCCGGTTCGCCCGATCGCGCGACATCCCGCACGTCGTGGTGGGGCGGGGGAGTGACGTCGTCATCAGCGACCGCGGGATCCGCGGCCTCGTGATTCAGAATCGGGCCGAAGGTTCGCGCGTCGACGACACTCGCTATGTTGCCGAATCCGGTGTTCCGATGGCGCGCGCGGCGACCGAGACGCAGCGCGCCGGCCTGTCCGGTCTCGAGTTCGGGCTGGCCATTCCGGGCACGGTCGGTGGCTCGGTCTGGGCGAACGCCGGGGCGCACGAATCGGACGTCGCGGCGATCGTCGAGTCCGCTGACGTGCTGCTGGCGGACGGCACCGAAGCGCGCCTTGGCATCGCCGATCTCGACCTCGCCTACCGCGACAGCCGCTTCAAGCGAACCCGGGATGGACAGCCCGCCGAGATCGTCCTCGCGGCGACATTTCGGCTGAAGCCGGCGTCGGCCGACGACATCCGGGCGCGACTCGACGACATCCGGCGCTGGCGGCAGGCCCACCAGCCGCTCGGCCTCCCGTCGGCGGGGAGCTTCTTCCGCAATCCTGCGAACGATTCGGCCGGCCGTCTCATCGATGCCGCCGGGCTGAAGGGCGTTCGACTCGGCGGCGCGACGGTCAGCGAGAAGCACGCCAACTTCATCGTCAACGATCGTCGCGGGACCGCAGCCGATGTCCGTGGGCTTGGCGACTACGTCACCGATGAGGTCGAGCGGCGGTTCGGTGTTCGCCTCGAGCACGAGGCGGTCTTCCTCGGCGACTGGACGGGCTGGCCGTGGCCGGATCTCGGCGAACCCGAGGCCCCCAGGATGACGGCGTCGACATGACGACCTCCAACCACGCCAGCCCGATCCTCGTCGTCTTCGGTGGCCCGTCCGCAGAGCACGATGTATCGATCACCTCGGGGACTGCCATCGCCGAGGCGCTAGCCGACGTCGGCCGCAGTGTCGACCTGCGCTACATCGATCTCGACGGACGCTGGTGGGAATTGCCGCGCGATCACCGCCGCAACGGGCGACCAGCCGCCGCCTACGACGACCCGCGCGGCGTGGGCGCGACGGGGCCGCGAACGCTGGGTTCCGTGATCGATGACCTCGCAACGACCGTCCCGTCGCCCGTCGTGTTCATCGCGCTCCATGGTCCATTCGGCGAGGACGGCACGCTGCAGGCGTTGCTGGAGGCGGCGGGCGTGGCGTACACCGGGCCGGGCGTTGCAGCGTCCGCACTCGGAATGGACAAGGTGCTCTTCAAGCGGCTCGTGCGCGGGCTGGGATTGCCGGTCACGGACTGGCGCGAGGTGACCACGGAACGCTGGCGTCGCGACCCGGACGCCGTCCTCGCGGAGCTCGACGCGTTCGCGTCGGCGCGCGACGATCCGCGGCTGATGATCAAGCCCGCTCGGCTGGGTTCGTCGGTCGGGATGACACTCGCCCATACCGCCGCCGAGCGCGGACCGGCGCTCGATCTCGCGTTCCGCTTCGACACGACCGCGCTCGCCGAGGCCTACATCCCCGGCGCGCGTGATCTCGAGGTGTCGGTGCTGGGCAACGACCCGACGAGCTTCGAGCTGTTCGGTCCCGGCGAGATCCTGTCGGGCCACGAGTTCTACGACTATGCCGCGAAGTACACGCCGGGGCTGTCGGAGACGACGACCAACGCCGAGGTGTCTGAGGCGACGCGGCGGACGATCCTCAAGATCGCGCGCGACGCGTACCGCGCGATTGGTGCCGAAGGCTTCTCGCGCGTCGACTTCCTCGTCCGCGACGACACGATCTACCTGTCCGAAATCAACACCATTCCGGGCTTCACGCCGATCAGCCTCTTTCCGACGATGCCATCCGCCGGCGGTTACGACTTCACGGCGGTCTGCCTGCGGATCGTCGATCTCGCCCTCGAGCGGCACGCCAACCGTGTCGCGACGCGACTTGCGCCGGGAGATTTGCCGCGGTGACGTCTCGGTGCGGAATCCGGCGCGCCACGTACAGCCATCCCCGCCGAACCGCACGCGTGCGCCGCGCGTCGGCGCGGCCGTCGCCGTCGAGGGCCGCGGCCGCGCTCGTGATGCTCGCGTCGGCAGGGGCGATCTACGGGCTGGCGGCATCGCCGACCTTCGGCCTCCAGTCGGTCGTCGTCGGTCCCGTCCGGTACACGGATTCGACCGAAGTGACCGCGGTGCTCGACGTTCCGTCCGGGACGAACCTCTTCTCGCTGTCGACCGATCAGCTCGTGACGCGACTGCGCGCGCTGCCCGGCGTCGTCAACGCGGAGGTCACGGTTCGGTTGCCTGACACGCTCGCGATCAGCGTCCGTGAGCGCGACGCCATCCTCGTCTGGTCGGTCGGCAACCGGAAGTTCCTCGTCGACCGCGACGGGCTGTTGTTCGCGACGGCCACCGCAGGTTCGGCCGAGCCGTCGCACTTGCCGACGATGGCGGACACGCGAGCCGCGTCCGCGGCGCTGACGGTCGGCGGCCGGCTCGACGCCGTCGACCTCGACGCGGCGACGCGACTTGGTGCCCTCCGCCCGGCCGACATCGGGTCCGCCGCGGCCAGCCTCGCGTTCGTCGTGAGCGACGAGAACGGATTCACGGTCAAGGCGGCTCCGCGCGGCTGGACGGCCATCTTCGGCTTCTACACGCCCAGCCTTCGCCGGCCGGACATCATTCCCGGCCAGGTTCGGTTGCTCGCGACACTGCTCGCGGGGCGCGAGCCGACGATCGACCGCGTCATCCTCGCCTCCGATACGAGCGGGACGTACATCCCGCGACCGTCCGCCACGCCGTCCCCGACGCCTCGTCCGTGACGCCGGCGACCACCTCGACCCGCCGACGCGCCGGCGGTTCACCGCGCAGAGCGGTTTGCTGGGCCGCTCTCGCGTCGAGTAGCCTTGCCGAAACACACGGAAGAGAGGCCCAGACGGCGTGCTCCTACCCCTGGCGGGTCTCGTTGTGGGCGTCCTCGCCGGGCTCGTCCTCAACGTCAACGTCAGCTTCGAGTTCAGCCGGTACTCCGCCGTGGCGATCCTCGCCGCGCTCGACTCCGTCCTGGGAGCGGTCCGCGCCGAGCTCGACGGCGTCTACGACAATCGGATCTTCATCAGCGGGTTTGTCGTGAACGCGATCGTCGCCGTCCTGCTCACGTTCATCGGCGACCGGCTAAGTCTCGATCTCTATCTCGTCGCGCTGATCAACTTCGGGTTCCGCATCTTCAACAACGTGGCGCTCATCCGGCGCCACTTCATCTAGGAACGCGGGGGGACGCGAGGAGATCGTGCAGTACGTGGAGCGAGAAGCGGTCCTCGTCGGGATCGACGTCGGGACGAGCAAAGTCTGCGCGCTGATCGGCGAGGTGGGCCGCGACGGGCGGCTGACGATCATGGGCCACGGGACCGTGGCGGCAACGGGGCTCAAGAAGGGCGTCGTCGTCAACATCGATCAAACCGTCCGCTCGATCAGCGATGCCGTCGAGCGCGCCGAACGCTTGTCGGGCTGGAAGATCGACCGCGCGTTCGTCGGCGTCGGCGGGATGCACGTCGAGAGCCTCAACTCGACCGGCCAGGTCGCGGTCACGGCGCACCACCGCGAGGTCACGCGCGAGGACGTCAACCGCGCGATCGAGGTCGCCCGCGCCGTTTCGATCCCGTCGAATCGCGAAGTGCTCCACGTTGAGCGGCGCGGGTTCATCGTCGACGGCCAGGAAGGCGTGAAGGACCCGCTCGGGATGAGCGCGCTGCGGCTCGAGGTCGAGACGCACATCGTGACGGCGTCGGCGACCGCGGTCCAGAACCTGACGAAGTGCGTCGCGCAGGCCGGCGTCAAGATCGACGAGCTCGTGGCGGGCTCGCTCGCGTCGTCGGCCGCGGTGTTGAACGACACCGAGAAGGACCTCGGCGTCGCGGTTGCCGATATCGGCGCGGGCACGATCGATCTCGCGCTGTTCACGGACGGGTCGCCGTTCCACACGGCCGTCCTGCCGATCGGCGGCAACAACGTCACGAACGACATCGCGATCGGCATCAAGACGAGCCTGCCCGTCGCCGAGGAGCTGAAGATCCGCCACGGCACCTGCGACCTGCGGTCCGTCGGCGACGACGAGGAGATCAGCGTCGCCGTGCTCGGCGAGGATGCCGGGCGGACCGTCAGCCGCGAGGAGCTGTGCCGGATCATCGAGGCGCGGATGCGCGAGACCTTCGAGCTCGTTCGCAACGAGATGCGCGAAGCGCCGGGGATGCTGCCGGCCGGGATCATCCTGACAGGCGGCGCGTCGCAGCTGGCCGGTGTCGCCGAGCTTGGCCGCGAGGTGCTCGAGATGCCTGTGCGCGTCGCCGGTCCGGCGGGCATCGGCGGGCTCGTCGATACCCTCCTCACGCCGACGTACTCGACGGCGGTGGGGCTGTTGCAGTGGGGTGCGGCGAGCCTCAACAGCGCCGAGGCGGCCGCCCGCTACGAGTCGGCGCCGGCGGCCGGGATCTTCGGGCGGATGCGCGACGCCGTGCGGAGCATGTTTCCCTAAAGCCTCCGCCAGATACCGTCGCGGAGCCACCTCCGGCCAATGCGCTCGCGACGCTCGCGCCGCAAGACCTCCGGCGAAAGGTTCGCTCGCCTCTCCCTCGGGAGCGGGTGACAAAGCACACGGTTCGAGGT
>JBKPTC010000003.1:0-54114 GCA_046735355.1 bacterium | reverse complement strand
CCGGCGCGCTCGAGGTCGTCGAGGACCCCGTCGGCGCTCGCGGCAACCGATGCCTGCGCCGCGAGCGCCACGCCCCAGGCCGCCGCGACGCCGATGATCGGCGCGCCGCGGACGGCGAGCGTCCGGATCGCCTCGGCGACGTCGTCAACGGTGCGGCAGTCGAGGTAGGTCTCGCGCCGCGGCAGCTCGCGCTGGTCGAGGATCCGAACCGCGTTCGCGTCCCAGACGACCGGCGACGGGATCGCGGCGATCCCGCTCACGCGTCGCCCCTCGCGTCTCGAACGATCCGCTCGATCGCCGCCTCGAGGGTCGGGGCGTGCGCGTACCGGCCGTGGTCCTGCCCCTCGACCCACCCGGCGGGCACCGTGCCGGGTGGGTGCGCATGCGCGATCGCGCCCGGACCGAGCTCGCCGTACGTTCGCAGATGGATCGCCAGATCCGACGAGGCGCCCTCGGGCGGAGCGTCGAGCGGCCCGGCGAGCACGTCGCGGTCGGCCAGGTTCGCAAGCTCGGAGCCCGTCCGCGTGATGACGAGCCGCTCCCCGTCCCACGTCGACAGGTTGCCCTCGCTCCCGCGGATCAGTCCGAACGACAGCAGCACGCGGCCTGCCTCGCGGAACGTCCTCAGGTCCCCTGGTCCCACGATCGCAGGTACTCCTCCTGCTCGGTCGTGAGGCGGTCGATCTCGACGCCCATCGCGTGGAGCTTCAGCCGCGCGACCTCGGCGTCGATCTGTGCCGGCACCGCGTGGACGCCCGGCTCGAGACGGCCCCGGTTGCCGACGACCCACTCGACCGACAGCGCCTGGTTCGCGAACGACATGTCCATGACGGCCGCGGGATGCCCCTCGGCGGCCGCCAGGTTGACGAGCCGCCCCTCGCCGAGCAGGTGGATCCGCCTGCCGTCGGCGAGCCGGTACTCGTCGACGAAGTCACGGATCCGCCGCTTGCCCTCGGCGAGGTCGTCGAGCGCCGTCTTGTCGATCTCGACGTCGAAGTGTCCCGAGTTGGCGAGCACGGCGCCGTCCTTCATGAGCTCGATGTGCTCACGGCGGATCACGCCCTTGTCGCCGGTGACGGTGATGAAGATGTCGCCGATCCGCGCCGCCTCACGCAGCGGCATCACGGTGTAGCCCTCCATCGCCGCCTCGAGCGCCGGCAGCGGATCGACCTCGGTGACGACCACTCGAGCGCCGAGGCCGCGCGCCCGGGACGCAACGCCTCGGCCGCACATCCCGTAGCCGGCGACCACGATGGTCCGGCCGGCGAGCAGCAGGTTCGTCGCACGCATCACCGCGTCCATCGTCGACTGCCCCGTTCCGAACCGATTGTCGAACAGGTGCTTGGTGTTCGCGTCGTTCACGGACACGATCGGATACCGCAGCGCGCCGTCGGCGGCCATCGCGCGCAGGCGGATGACGCCGGTGGTCGTCTCCTCGGTCCCGCCGATGACGTCCGCGATCTGCTCCGCGCGCTCGCGGTGGAGCAGGCTCACGAGATCGGCGCCGTCGTCCATCGTGATCTCGGGGCGCCGGTCGAGCACCTCGTTGATGTGGCGGTAGTACGTGTCGTTGTCCTCGCCCTTGATCGCGAAGACCTCGATGCCCTCGCCGGCCAGCGCGGACGCAACATCGTCCTGTGTCGACAGCGGGTTCGAGGCGCAGAGCGCCACCTGGGCGCCGCCCGCCTTGAGCGTCTCCATCAGGTTCGCGGTCTCCGTCGTGACGTGCAGACACGCCGCGACGCGCAGGCCGTCGAGCGGCCGCTCCTTCTCGAACCGCTCGCGGATCTGCTGCAGGACGCGCATCTCGCCTGCGGCCCACTCGATCCGCTCGCGTCCCCGTCCGGCGAGACCCGGGTCCTTCACGTCGCTGCCCATCGATGTCCTTTCGCTCAGAACCGGTCGAGCATCCCCGCGAGGATCCGACCGATCGTTCCGGCCGCGCGATCAGACGCGGCGAGCACCTCTTCGTGCGAGACCGGCGCGCCGGCCAGGTTGGTGACGAAGCTTAGTCCCAGCACGCGCAGTCCCAACGCCCGTGCGACGACGACCTCCGGAACCATCGACATGCCGGCGACGGTGGCGCCGATCCGACGAAGGTACTCCGTCTCGGCGGGTGTCTCGTACGTCGGTCCCGACAGCGCGACGTAGACGCCCTCCCGCACGGCGACGCCGCCCCCGCCGCCGAGCTGCGCCCTGCCGAGCTCCACCGCGGCGGCGGACAACTCGGCGTCGTACACCTCGGACAGATCGAGGAACGGAGGCGAGCCGTCCGGCAGCCGCCAGCCGCGGAGCGGGTTCGCGCCCATGAGGTTGATGTGATCGCGCACGACGACGAGCGAGCCGCTGTCGAGCGTCCGGTCGATGCCGCCGGTCGCCGTCGTGAGGATCGTCGCGCGGACGCCCAGCGCGGCGGCCACGCGGGCCGTGATCGAAGCAAGCGACATCGGGTGGCCCTCGTAGTAATGGACGCGACCCTGGAACACGGCGAACGGAACGTCGCCGATCTCGCCGATCCACAGCCGCCCGGCGTGGCCGCGCACCGACGGCGACGGGAAGCCCGGCAGCTCCTCGTACGGGATCGCCACGTCCTCGCGCGAACCGGCCTCGGCACGAAGCACGTCGGCCACCGTTCCGAGCCCCGAGCCGAGGACGAGCGCCGCGACCGGCTCGATCGCGGTCCGTTCGCGCACGCCGTCGAGGATCCGGTCGACGACGTCGTCGCCCGGCGACGGCAGCGTGCGCACGCGCATCACGCGTCCGCCAGCGCCTGCTTCAGTCGGACGATCGCCTCGATGGGCGTCGGATCGACGCCGCGGATCGCTGCCAGGTACACCGATGCGTGATCGCCGATCGCGACGAGCGACAGCAGCCGCGAGAGCGCGCTCGAGCCCCGCGCCCACACCTCCGACGTCTCGGCTCCGGCTCCCGCGGCGATCTCCAGCGACGGCGCGAACCGCACGGCGTCGTCGGCACGCTCGGCGTCATGGCGAAGCGCGACGACGGCGAACCGCTCCCCCGCGCCCGAGGACCATCCGACGACCTCGTTGTGGTCGAGTTCCGGCAGCGCCGCGGCCATGGCCGGAACCTTGGCGTTCTCGTTCATCTGCGTCTTCCAACGCGACGCGGCGGTCGCCGCGATCCCCTCCTCGCCCCAGACGACGGGAAGGCGCTGGCCGATGACCTTCGCGACGCGTTTCGCCTCGTTGACCGATGTCGGGATCGACGGGCCGAGCGTCTCGAGGACCTCGTCGAGCTCGCCGCCCGCGACCTCCACCTCGTTCGCGAGCGCCGGAAGCGGACCCGCCGCCTCGAGGACGCCGACGGCGGCCATCACGACGTGACCGAACGCCGCACGAGGCATCAGCCCGCCCGGGACGCGCACGCCGTGCGCGCCGGTCGCCTCGGCTCGGTCGAGGAGCTCGCCGCCCGAGCCGATCACCACCCGCATGCACCCGCGCGACGTCGCGGCGTCGAACGCCTCGAGCGTCTCCGCGGTGCCGCCCGAATACGACGACGCGACGACCAGCGTTCGCCGGCCGCAGAACGCCGGAAGCTCGGCGCCGCGGACGACGACGACCGGAACGTCCAGACGGTCGCCGTAAACGGCGCGAACCACGTCGCCCGCCACGCCCGAACCGCCCATCCCGCAGAACACGACCGCCGTCGGCGGCGCACCCTCCGCCACCGGCCCGACGTCGCGGCCGAGGGCGTAGCCGGCACGGACGTGGGCGGAGAGCTGCCCAACCGTGGTGATCATCCCGGCCGGATCTGCGGCGGCGAGCGTCGCGCCGTCGTCGAGATCGATCACCGGCGCTTTGAGCCGGACGGCTTCTCCGCCTCGTCGATCAGCATCACCGGGATGCCGTCTCGGATCGGATAGCGGTAGCCGCACCGCTGGCAGACGATGACCTGCTCCTGCTCGAGGACCTCGATCTCGCCCCGGTCGTTCGGGCACACGAGGATTTCGATCAGCTCCGGGTCGAGCGTCATGCAGCACCTCCTTCGGCTCGGATCAACGCGAGCACCTCGGCCGTCTTCTCGTCGAGGAGCGACCGCGTCCGGGCCTCCACGTTGAGGCGGAGCAACGGCTCGGTGTTGGAGGGCCGGACGTTGAACCACCAATCGTCGAACTCTACCGTCAGCCCGTCGAGCCGGTCCTGGCGCGCGCCGTCGTACGCCGCCGCGATCCGCTCGATGTCGCCCGCCTGATCGGCCACGCGCGAGTTGATCTCGCCCGAGTCGAAGTACCTGCGGACGGGTGCGACGAGCTGCGACAGCGCGAGGCCCGACTCGGACATCCGGCCGAGCACGACGACCGCCGCGATCAGCCCCGAATCCGCGCGGTAGTTGTCGCGGAAGTAGTAGTGCCCGGAGTGCTCCCCGCCGAACACGGCCCCCGTCTCGGCCATCACCTGCTTGATGAACGAGTGGCCGACGCGCGTACGGACCGGACGACCGCCGTGCTCGCGGATCACCTCCGGAACCGACCACGAGCAGATCAGGTTGTAGACGACCGCCGCGCCCCTGTCGCGAAGCATCGACTCGGCGACCAGCGCGGTGACGTCGGATCCGCTCAGACCGTCGGCGTGCTCGTCGACGAGGAACACGCGGTCGGCGTCTCCGTCGAACGCGAGGCCGACGTCCGCGTGATGTTCGAGGACCGCGATCTTCAGGTCGCGCTGATTCTCCGGCTGGATCGGGTCGGCCGGATGGTTCGGAAACGTTCCGTCGAGCTCCGGAAACAGATGGATCAACCGGACGGGGAGCCGCTCCATCACCGCGGGGACGACGAGCCCGCCCATCCCGTTGGCGGTGTCCGCGACGACCGTGAGCGGCAAGATGCGATCGGCGTCCACGAACGACAGCACATGCTCGACGTACTCCTCGAGGACGCTTCGCTCCTCGACGCGTCCGCGCGAAGGCGACGTTGGCAGGTCGTCGTCGGCGAGCGCACGGATGTCGGCGAGCCCGGTCTCCTGTCCGACCGGGCGGGCGCCAGACAGGCAGAACTTCAGGCCGTTGTACCGGGGAGGGTTGTGGCTCGCCGTGATCATCGTCGCCGGCACGTCAAGCGAACCGGACGCGAAGTACAGCAGGTCCGTGGACGCCAAACCGATGTCGATGACGTCCGCTCCCTGTGCGGTGACGCCGTCCGCGAACGCGTCCGCCAGACCCGGCGACGACGGTCGCGCGTCCCGGCCGAGCGCGATGCGAGCCGCGCCCGTCCACCGCGCGAACGCCGAGCCGATGCGCCGAGCGACGTCGTCGTTCAGCTCGTCGGGTACGACGCCGCGGACGTCGTATGCCTTGAAGATCGCGGACAGATCGGGATGCGATGACACGGTCACCGCATCCTACTGAACCCCCCGTTGCGATCAGGGCTTGCGCGACAGGACGCCGTCGACGACCGAGCGAAGCGGGACCGACTCGCCGTCCCGGTACCACCACTTCGCCTCGCACATGTGGCAGGTCGTGAACGACAGGTCGCTACCGCCGACCGACATCGTGATGGAGATGAGCTCGCCCTGGTGACAGACGGGGCATGTACCCTCGCGCCGCTCGTTCATGCCGGTATCGTCGGCGGCGCGAGCGTTCGGCGGACATAGCACGAGCGCTTCATTTCGGCCCACGCACACAGGCGAGGCGCTCCTGGTTCCTGAGCCGGACGTCACGAGTCGAACGACCGAACGAGATGGCCGCTCGGGGGAGGTACGGCGGCCCGGTCGGGGGACGCCTCAGGCAGGTACCGCGCGCTCGAGCCGCTCGTCGCGCACGAGCCAGCCGCGCGGCGGCGTCAGCCGATCGACGTGCTCCGTGCACAGGTCGAGGAGGTTCGGATTGGGATCCGCAACGAGGGCGCCGACGACGACCGTCCGCTGCTCGTAGGACAGCCCGATCGTGGCGACGGCCTGGGCGGCGCAGCGGATCTTGGCGCATCGACGCATGTCGGCAGGCTAAATGACAGGCGTGTGATCCTCAAGCACCGCTCGAGCGTGGACGGACGGGCCGCCCGGCGCGCGTCAGGCCTTCACGAGGACCGGCGTTCCGACGGGAACGAGCGGATACAGCTCCTCGACGTCCGGCATCAGCATGCGGATGCAGCCGTGCGAGGCGTACGTCCCGATGGAGTCGACGTTCGTCGTGCCGTGGATCCGGATCCCGGGCGCGTTGAGGTAGAGCGCGCGCGTGCCGAGCGGATTGTCCGGTCCCGGGGGGATGTACGCCGGCATGCCGGCGCCCCATCCGGTCGGGTCGGGGTTCGTCCACGAGGGATTCTCGACCTTGTTGACGATCGACCACGTGCCGAGCGGCGTGACGAACCCCTCGGCCGCGGTCGCCACGTTGAACTGCTTCACGACGCGGAACCCGTCGTACAGGTACAGCCGGTTCTCGGAGATGTCGACGACGATCGTCTTGCCGAGCGAGCCGTCGGTGACCTTCGGCTCGACCGCCCGCATCGGCAGCCGGACCGTTGACGCGTGGTCGCGCAGCGCCTGCTGGACGCGCTCGAGCGACGCATCGACTCGGAGCTCCTGGCCCACGCGGTCGTGCCGCACTGCGAGCTGTCCGTCGACGAGCGCGAGACCGGCATCGACCGGCCGCCGTTCGACCGCGTCGGCGGCCCGATGGACGAACGCCTCGACCTTCGACCGGTCGTACGCGTACGCGAGGGGCACGGCCGCCGGAACGGGATCGTCCGCGACCCGGTGGTAGACGCGCGAGAGCAGTGAGAGATCGCCCGCGACGGAGAACGCGCGGTCCACGGCGCCGGCGACGTCGGCACGCGTTCCGAGCTCCGACGGAGTGATCTTCCAGGCCGCGTCGTCGACCCGGACGCGGATGTCGCCACCGAGCGTCACGTCGGCCTGGCGTTGGACGGCGGCGACCGCTTCGTCACGCGTCATGCCGCCGACGTCGATGCCGGCGACGCGGATACCGGGCAGGATCCGGTCGGCGGCCGCCGAGTCGAACCGCGACGTGGCGACGGCGGCCCCGCCCCCGAGCGCCACGACGCCGACCAGGACGACGAGCGCGACTGCGGCGCTCCGCCCGATGCTGCCGCGGCTGTGTCTGCCCCGTGCGATCAACGCGTTCGGCCCCCGATCCGTCGCCGCCGGTGTCGCTCACCGGCGCAACGGAGCGACATGATACGGCCGGTCACGGCGCCGACGGTACCCAAGCGGCCGGGACCGGAACCCCGAGCGCCACGGCGTATCCGGCGTAGCCCTCCTGTCCGAGCGAGTACGACGCCGAGACGGGGACGAACGTTCCGTCGTCCGCCGTGGCGAGGATCGCCGCGGCGGGGTCGGACGCAACGACGTCGGCGGGCGCCGGAACGGTTCGAAGACCGGGGACCTGCACGGTCGCCGACTCGGCCGACGAGCCGGAACCGGCCGGAAGCGTCGCGAGCGAGACGTCGACCGGCTCGCCGCCCGGATTCGCGATGACCACACCGGGATGCGAGGGCTCGCCCGCGACGGCCGGCAGCAGCACCCACGCCGCCGCCGCCGCGCCGGGCGGCGTCGCGCCCTGATCCGCCGCCTTGCCGAACGTCCGACGGACGACGGCCGTCGCGCTCGGCACGCGGACGACGAGCGTCGAGGCCGGCTCGGTGGTGATGGGGAACGTCTGCGCCGAGTCGGGGTTGACCTGCGCGTCGCCGTCCTCGAGCGGTGCCTCGTCGTCTCGCCCGAGCACCGTGCCGGTGGGCGCGAGGCCGGACGCGGTGGGGTTCATCGCGACGAGCTCGGTCCGTCCCTGGTCGTACCCCCCCGGTAGCACCGCGGTCGCCGGGGTCGGTGGACGCTGGCCGAGCGACGAGCGGATGCCGCCGACCGGGTTCACGTCGAGGCTCGATGCGACGACGCGGCCGACCTTGGCCTCGACCTCCGCGGATACGGTCGCGTGACCCAGGAGCTGGTCGTTCAGGAGGAACGCTCGACTGTGGAACGGCTTGAGCACGACGTTGGTCCACTCGCCCGGGCGCACGGGCGACCGGTCGTCCGTGTACAGCGTCACCGAGAACACCGCGTCGGCGTCGAACGGGTTCATGACGATGACGTACGGGTCGAGCGTCTTCTGCTTGCCGGGGGTCGTCGCCTCCTCGGCGAGCTTCGTCGACCCGTCCGGCATCAGCCAGGTCGCACCGGCCGACGGCGCGCACGGCTCGGCCGCCACTCCTTTCTCTCCTCCGCCGGCGTGCGCGACCCATCCGGCCGCGATCCAACCGCCGAAGTACTCGATCAGCGTGGCCGACTCGCGCGAGCGGGCCTCGACGGGCACGGCGAGCGTCGTGCCCGGCCGGACGGCGAGCGATCGTGCTCGCGTCGGCCGTCCCTCGGAGAGCCCGGTGACGCGAACGTCGACCGCCCGCGAGCCCGGGTTCGCGACCTCGAGGGTCGCCGTCCAGCCGCCGCCGCCGCCGTGCGGGCAGAACCACGCGCCCGAGGGAACCGCTCCACCCCCGGCGCTCGCGAGCGCGCGCCGGCCGACGCCGCGCTGCAGCACGACCCCGACCGCGACGACGACCACCACGACCGTCGCCGCGGCGAGCAGCTGCCCCCTGCCCCTCATCGCGATCCCGGCCGCCGGGTCACCCAGAGCACGCCGAGCCACAGGACGCCGAGCAGCACCATCTCGCCGGTTCGGATCGCCTGATCGCCGTAGACGAGCGAGAACGGGCCGGACGGCGCGCGGAAGCCGATCGCCCATCCGAACGCCGGCGAGGTCGGGCTCGACGCGCCGCCCGACCGAACCCGCCAGCCGGACGCACGCTGCTCCGAGACGAAGCCGAACGCGCCCTCGCCCGTCCCCCGCCAGCCGTTCCCGGACGGCTCGAGCGGCGCCGTCTCGGGTTGCTGAAGCTCGGCGACGCGGAGCAGCGATCCGTCGGCCGCGGTGTTCGCGAACGCCTCGTCGGCCGTGACGAACGCCGACGGCAGCGCCCGCGCGTTGCGATAGATGACGAGCCCGCCGGCCGGAAGGAGATCGAGGTCGAGCTGCGCGTCGAGCCGCTCACGCGTCGCGGGAGGAAGATCGCCCGGGCGAGCGACGATGTAGCGGACGGCGAGCGGGCCGAACAGGGCGCCGGCGTGGCTCGTTCGCCCGGCGAGCAGCTCGCCGATGGCCGTTCGCGCGTAGTCGTACCCGGCGCCGTCGTCGCCGCGCGCCAGATCGAGCACCGTACGTCCGGCGCCGTCGGTCAGCCCGAACCGCACCGACGCCGGACCGGCCTCGACCACGCCGATCGGATCGCCGCCCGGCGCCGGGAACCGCCCGGGCCGCGGTCCGCCGAGCCACAGCACGCGCCCGTCGCCGACGGTGTTCGCGACGACCGGCCACGCGGACGGCAGACCGTTCGCGCCGATCGACCATCCGCCGAGCGTGGCCTGCAGCAGCTGACCGGCGACGCCCACGACGAACACGAACACGAGCGCCGCCACGGAGATCTGGCGGTAGCCGAACGACAGTCGCTGGATGCCGCCCGCGAGCGTCGCGACGCCGAAGCCGATCACGGCCGCCTCGGCGACCGCGGCGACCGCGACGTACACCGGCGGGTTCGACAGCGCAGCCGGGAGCCACCCCGCCGCGGACCCCCAGGCGAGGAACGTTCCGAGCACCGCCGCCACGACGCCACGCCACGCGCGCCGGCGGACCGCAGGCCCGACGACGCTGAACGCGATCGCCGCCGAGACCGGAACGAACCCCGCGACGACCCAGGTACCCGGACCGTCCCCGGGGGCGAGCCGTCCGAGCCGCGCCAGATCCGACGCGCCCACCCAGGCACCGAGCGCATCCGGCGCGCGAGCGAGATCGGGGACCAGCGGGAAGACGAGCGCGGCGCCGACCGCGACGCCGGCGAGAGCGGTCACGAGACCGCGCATCCGCCGCGGCCCCGTCGTCGCGGCGGCCAGCAGCAGGACGGCGATGCCGAGCACGACGCCGGGCAGGAACGCGATCCCCACGCCGACCGTCGCGCCGACGCCGACGACGAATCGCACGACCGACGGCGGACGCTCCCCGAACGACTGGTCGATGCGATCGAACGTCGCGGCGAGGACGACGATGCCGACGAGGAGCGCGATGCGGCCCTCCGAGAACGCCCAGAAGACGAGCGCCGACAGCGCGAGCGCGAGTCCGGAGACGACGGCGGCGCCGCGGTCGCCGGTCTGTCGCGTCACGCCTCGGTACAGCACGACGGCGGCGAAGGGCGGAAGGACGGCCAGGAGAACCTTCTGCAGCGCGGCGCCCGAGACGCCCGGCAGCCACGTCAGCGCACCGAGCGGGGCGAGCGCCGGCGAGCCCGCCTGGGTTCCCCCGAGCCCGGTCGTGCGAACGGCGGACAGCAGCTCCGCGAAGTACCGCTCGGGGTCCGACGGAAAGGAGACGAGCGCCCCACCCTCGAGCACGGGCGTCGAGGTCAATACCCGATACGCGAGGAGCGCCGCCGCCACCCCCACGACCCACCCGACCAACACCGGATGCTCTGCGACGAGCGAGCGCGCGCGCGCGCGAACCGGAACGTTCTCGCGCTCGCCTTCGACCTGCTCCTCGAAGATCGCCTCGGCTTGCTGGAACCATCTCGGCGCGCGGATCACCGCCGACTGCATGAACGGCCGGATCGAGCGATCGGGCACGACGCGGACCGACTGCGCTCGGACCCGCCGGCGGAGCGTCGACGGGAGGTGAACGATGTTCCACGTCCACGCCGACACCAGTTGGTACGCGTCCTCGAGGCGGCGAGACAGGACGAGGTAAGCGACCCGCACCAGTCCGAACACGAGATGCAGCGGGAGGAGCCACGCGAGCGAGATGAAGCCGTAGTTCTTGAGCATCGCGGCGAGCGCGGAGCGCTCGGCCTGGTACTGCGAGCTGTGATGCCCGTCGGCCGGCCGGTCGCCCGTCGCGCGTGCGTCGCGATGTCGAACCTGTGCGAGCGGCGTCATGAGGACCCGAAAGCCGGCGAGGCGCGCGCGCCAACAGAAGTCGAGGTCGTCGTGGTGGCCCTCGAGTCGTTCGTCGAAGGCGCCGGTCCGCTGCCAGGCCTCGCGTGAGACCAGCATGGCGCACGTCGTCACCGAGAACACCTCGAGCACGCGGTCGTACTGCCCCTGGTCCATCTCGCCGTCCTGCAGCGGCGAGTACGGGTGACCGAACCGATCCGCGGAATCGCCGACGTCCCGGAGGATCTTCGGGTCGTTCCAATCGACGACCTTCGGACCGACCACGCCGACACGTTCGACGCCGCGGATGCCCTCCGCCGCATCGAGCATGCGGGCGACGGCATCGGCGCCGAGCGCGGCATCGTCGTGGAGGATCAGCACGTAATCGGCGGCCTGAGCCGGCGGCAGCTCGAGCGCCGCGCGAACCGCTCCGGCCATGCCCTCGCCGGCGTCGACCGACAGGACGCGCGCCTCGCCGAGCGCCTGCCGCAGCAGCGTCTCGCTGCCGTCCGCCGACCCGACGTCGACCGCGAGCACTCCCAGACGCGGATGCGTCTGGGCCGCCAGCGACTGCAGACAGTCGCGCAGCCACGCGGCACCGTTGTGCGCGACGAGGATCACGAGGACGCTCGGAACGCGTACCTCACCGGATGGAGTCGCGCGTTCGGGTGTGGAGATGACCATGGGGTGCGCGTTGGCGCGGCGCGGAGCCTAGCACGCCGTCTTGCGGAGATCGCAGCGAAACCGAGACCCGAACCGAGGGCGAAACCAAGTCCGAAACCGAGGAAGGGGGGCGGAACGCCCCCCTTCCCGAGACGGAACCGTCCTACGAGGACGACGACGAACGCCGCTTCGCCGTCGACTTCCTCGCGGTCGACTTGCGCTTGGCGGGCGACTTTCTCGCCGACGTCTTGCGCTTGGCCGTCGCCTTCTTGGCAGCGGTCTTCCGCTTCGCGGTCGTCCGCTTCCGTGTGGCGGCTGCCTTCTTCGCAGCGGTCTTCCGCTTCGCGGTCGTCCGCTTCCGTGTGGCGGCTGCCTTCTTGGCAGCGGTCTTCCGCTTCGCGGTCGAACGCTTGGCGGTCGAACGCTTGGCCGTCGAACGCTTGGCCGTCGAACGCTTCGCGGTCGACTTTCTCGCCGTCGACTTTCTCGTCGTCGACTTTCTCGCGGTCGACTTGCGACCCGTGGACTTACGGGTCGACTTCTTGGCCGACGTCCGCTTGGCCGCGGTCCGCTTCGCCGCCGATCGCTTTCTCGCCGTGGGAGCCATCGGTCACCTCCCTTCCATCCGTGTCAGGACGCCATGCGCTTCAGGCGTCGCCGTTCCCGTTCGCTCATCCCGCCCCACACGCCGTAGCGCTCGTCGCGCCGAAGCGCGTAGTTGAGGCACTCGATACGAACGGGACAGTCGGAGCAGATCCTCTTCGCCTCCCTCGAGGAGCCTCCCTTCTCGGGGAAGAAGATCTCGGGGTCGTGTTCGCGGCAGCGGGCTCGTTCCTGCCATGGGATGTAGTGATGCACTGCGCTCTCCCCCCGGAATCACATGCGTGTGATTCTGGGGTATCCGAGCCCTACTTGACAAGGGTGATTTTCGACTGGTCCTGCGTGTCCACATCATTCAAGAGAATCGTTTCGGCCTCTGCGGGCCGTTGCAAGAGATTTCGGCAGGAAACTTCGCGGTCAAGCGGCTTGACGGATTACGTCAATAACCTTGACGGAATCGGCTATCGAACGCCGTCGGCGGCGACGGCCGGCGCCTCCGCGTGTGGAGAACGCTCGACGCGACCGTACGTCGTCGTGCGTTGGACGGGCACGCGACCGATCGCGCGGATCGCCTCGTCGAACTGCGACGGTTCCATCCGGATGCCCCAGTCCGCGCCGGCCATGCGGCTGATCGTCTCCTCCATCAACGTCCCGCCGAAGTCGTTCGCACCGCCGTTCAGGATCACCTGACACGCCTCGACGCCCATCTTGACCCACGAGACCTGCACGTTGGGGATAACCCCGTCGAGCAGGATGCGCGCGACGGCGTGCATGCGCCGGTTGTCGCTGAACGACGGACCGGGTCGCGCCTTACCCGCGAGATAGATCGGCGCGTTCTGATGGACGAACGACAGTGGAACGAATTCCGTGAACCCGCCGGTGTCACGCTGGATCCGCGCGAGGCGGCGGATGTGGAAAACCCAGTGCGGTGGAGCGTCCACGTGGCCGTACATGATCGTCGACGACGACGGGATGCCGAGACCGTGCGCCGTTCGCACGATCTCCTCCCACGTGTCCGCCGGAAGCTTGCCCTTCGTCAGGAGCCACCGAACGTCGTCGTCGAGGATCTCGGCGGCCGTTCCGGGGATCGAGCCGAGCCCCCGGCGCTTGCATTCCTGCAGGAACTCGCCGAACGAGATGCCGAGCCTCGACGCCCCGTTCAGTACCTCCATCGGGCTGAACGCGTGGACGTGGAGCTGCGGGGCTCGCGTCTTGATCGCCTCGACGAGATCGAAATAGAAGGTGCCCGGCAGATCCGGATGGATGCCCCCCTGCATGCACACCTCGGTGGCGCCCAGCGCCGACGCCTCCGCCGCCTTGTCGGCAACCTCCGCCAAGGTCAGCGTGTACGACTCCGCGTCGACCTCGCGCTGCGCGAACGCGCAGAACCGGCATCCGACGTAACAGACGTTGGTGAAGTTGATGTTGCGGTTCACGACGTACGTCACGGCGTGGCCGACCGCCTCGCGCCGGAGGTCGTCGGCGACGCCGCACAGCGCCTCCAGCGCCGGGCCCTCGGCGCGGAACAGCGCGAGCGCGTCGTCGTCGGACAGATCGCGGCGCCCCTCGGCCTTTGCGAGCGCCGCCCTGATGTCCTGCTCGAGGCGCTCCGGCCCGCGGCGGTCGGACGCCCACCGGCGCGTCACGTCGTTGTCGAGCTCGTTCAGGTCGCCGTAGACGGCCTCGGCGTCCTCGCGAAGCCCGGCGTCCGCGTCCTTCGCGAACGTCAGCGCGACGAGGCGCGGTTTCCACAGGACGTCCGGATCCTGCCACGCGACGGGCGACGCGAAACGGCCGTCGACGGCGCGCCCGTCGTCCGCCGCGAGCGCGAACACCGGCGCGCGCATCTTGCCGGCCAGGAACGGGTCCGGGCGCCGAACGAACTCCGGATACACGGTCAGACGTTCGCGGAGCGCCTTGCCCCGGTCGGCCGTGCGCGCGGCGAGCGACTCGATTGCGGGCCAGGGCTTCTCCGGATTGACGTGGTCGGGCGTGACGGGTGAGACGCCGCCCCAGTCGTCGATGCCCGCATCGAGCAGACGCAGCTGCATGCCGCCATCGGACAGGTTCGGCGGCGCCTGGACGTGCATCCGCGGACCGAGCACCACGCGCGCCGTCGCGACGGCGGCCAGGAACTCCTCGTCGTCCGGTTCCGGCGCACGATGCATCGCGGTGCCAGGCTTCGCGCGGAAGTTCTGGACGATGACCTCCTGCACGTGCCCGTACCGGCGATGCAGCTCCCGGATCACTAGGAGCGACTCGGCTCGCTCGCGATGTGTCTCGCCGATGCCGACCAGGATGCCGGTCGTGAACGGGATCGCCAGGCGCCCGGCATCCTCGATCGTTCGCAGCCGAACCGACGGGTCCTTGTCCGGCGATCCGAAGTGCGGACCGCCGCGCGCCGTCAGCCGCTCGGACGTCGTCTCGAGCATCAGACCCATCGAGGGCGCGACGTGCTTGAGCCGCGCCATGTCCGCGTACGACATCACACCCGGGTTCAGATGCGGCAGCAGGCCGGTCTCCTCGATCACTCGGATCGCCATCGCGCGCACGTAGTCGAGCGTCGAGCCGTATCCGCGCTCCTCGAGCCACGCCTGCGCGGCGGGATAGCGCTCCTCCGGCTTGTCGCCGAGCGTGAAGAGGGCCTCCTTGCACCCGCTGCGCCGGCCCGCCTCGGCGATGTCGACGACTTCCTCGGGCGACAGGAACGGCGACTCCAGGCGCGCCGGCGGCTTGGCGAACGTGCAGTAGTGGCAGTGATCGCGGCAGAGCATCGTGAGCGGGACGAAGACCTTGCGCGAATAGGTGACGACCTCGCCGTGGCCGAGGTCGCGCAGACGCGCCGCGATCCCCATCAGTCGCTTGAGCGCCGCGCCGCGAGCCGAGACGAGAGCCTCCGTCTCGTCGAGCGACAGCGCCTTGCCGGATCCGGCCCGCGCGAGCGCGCGGCCGAGATGGTGCGCGGTCGGCCCGGGCATGCGCCCGAGCCTACTACGCTGTGTCGCCGTGAAGGTCGTCGCGGTCGCCGGTGGCATCGGCGCGGGGAAGTTCCTGCGCGGCCTCGTCCGCGTGGTCGGTGCCGAGCACCTCACCGTCGTCGTCAACACCGGCGACGACATCGTGATGCACGGGCTGCACGTGTCCCCCGACCTCGACTCGGTCACGTACTGGCTCGGCGATGCGATGGACCGCGAGCGCGGCTGGGGACGTCGCGACGAGACGTTCCGCGCGACGTCCGAGCTCGGCCGGTTCGACGCCGAGGCAGCCTGGTTCAACCTCGGCGATCTCGACCTCGCCACGCATCTGTTCCGGACGCGCCTGCGCGCCGACGGCGTCCCGCTCTCGACGGTCACGGCGCGGATCGCCGAGCGCTTCGGGATCGAACCGCGGCTGCTTCCGATGAGCGACGACGTCGTGACCACCCGCGTCGTCGTCGACGAGGACGGCGACGAGCTCGACCTCCACTTCCAGGAGTACTGGGTTCGCCGCGGCGGCCGCGACCGGATCGTCCGGCTCGTATTCGAGGGGATCGAACGGGCGCGGCCGGCACCCGGCGTGCTCGAGGCGATCGACCGAGCCGACGGCATCGTGCTCTGCCCGTCGAACCCGGTCGTCTCGGTCGCGCCGGTCCTCGCGGTTCCGGGCATCGGCGAGGCCGTTGCGGCGGCTCGTCCCGCCGTGGTCGGCGTGTCGCCGATCGTCGCCGGCGCGCCGCTCGGCGGGATGGCCGACCGGTTGATGCCGGCGGCCGGGCTCGAGGTGTCGGCGCTCGGCGCCGCGCAGGCGCACGCGTCGGTGCTCGGCGGCTGGGTCATCGACGAGGCCGACCGCGACCTGGCGCCGAAGATCGAGGAGTTCCTCGGCGTGCGCGTCGGCGTGACGGACACGATCATGCGGAACGACGACGCGGCGGAGGCGCTCGCGCGCGTCGCCGTGTCGCTCCTCGGATGACGCGATGACCGTCGAGGTCGTGCCGGTTTCGGGGGTCCCGGAGATCTCGGCCGGCGACGACCTCGTCGGCATCCTGGCGCCCGCCGTCCGGAACGCCGGCGTGCGGACCGGCGACGTCGTCGCCGTCACGCAGAAGATCGTGTCGAAGGCCGAGGGCCGCGTCGTGTCCGAGGCGGAGACCGATCGCGCCGGGTGGGTCGAGCGCGAGTCGGCTCGCATCGTCGCGCGCCGGGACGACGTCGTCATCGCGCAGACGCGCCACGGCTTCGTGTGCGCGAACGCCGGGGTCGATGCGTCGAACGTCGAGCCGGGGCTGCTGACGCTGCTGCCGGAGGATCCGGACGGATCGGCCGAACGCCTGCGAGCGGGCCTGTCCGCCGCGCTCGGCGTCGACCTCGCCGTCGTCGTCACCGACACGTTCGGACGTGCCTGGCGTCGCGGCGTCGTGAACGTGGCGATCGGCTGCGCGGGCCTTCCCGCCCTCGTCGACCTCCGCGGAACCGTCGACCACACCGGCCGGACGCTGGAGGCGACGATCGTCGCGCTCGCGGACGAGGTCTCGGCGGCGAGCGGGTTGGTCATGGGCAAGGCGGCGCGCGTTCCCGTCGCGATCGTTCGGGGCGTCGAGCGTTCCGAGGCGCCCCCGTCGCCCGCCGCCGACGTCGTGCGACCACCGGAGGAGGATCTGTTCCGTGAGTCGCCGCTACTGTCGATCTCGGCGCGACGCACGATCCGCGCGTTCGCGAGCGGAGACGTTCCGCCGCACGTGGTCGCCGAGGCGGTTCGCGCCGCGTGCACGGCGCCGTCGCCGCATCACTCGCGGCCGTGGCGCTTCACCGCGCTCACGTCCGCGCCGGCGAAGCGCGCGCTGCTCTCGGCGATCGCCGAGGCGTGGCGCCGCGACCTCGGCCGGGACGGCGTGCCCGCCGACCGCATCGAGCGCCGGATCGCGCGGAGCGACGCGATCCTCGGGGCAGCGCCGGCCCTCGTCGTGCCGTGGGTGACGTTCGGCGCTTCGCAGACCTACGCCGACCGCGACCGGTCGCACGCCGAGCGGGAGATGTTCTTGCTGTCGGCGGGCGCGTCCATCCAGAACCTGCTGCTCGCCCTGCACGCCCAGGGATACGGCTCGGCGTGGCTCGCCTCCACGCTGTTCTGTCAGGAGGAGGCGCGTTCGGTCATCGGGATGGGCGACGACTGGTTCGCGCTCGGAGCCGTCGCCGTCGGGCCGATGCCGGACGGAGCCCTCGAGCCCCGCCCGGCGATCGACCTCGACGCGTTCCTCGACGTTCGCTGACCCCGACGGCTCAGACGACCCCGTGGATGAAGTACCAGGCGAACACGGCCGACACCGCGTACATCAACGGATGGACGTCGCGCCACCGCCCACGCAGCACGGCGATGACGGTGTAGGACAGGAATCCCGCGCCGACGCCGTTGGTGATGCTGTACGTGAACGGCATCACGACGATCGTCAGGAGGCACGGGATGCCGATGCCCGGATCGCTCCAATCGATCTCGCGCACCATCGTCATCATGAAGTAGCCGACGATCACGAGGACGGGCGCGGTGGCCTCGGGCGGGATGACGCCCGCGATCGGCGACAGGAACAGGCAGAGCAGGAACAGCACGCCGACGACGACGCTCGTGAGGCCCGTCCGGCCGCCCTCGGAAACCCCGGCCGCGCTCTCGATGTACGTCGTGTTGGACGACGAGGACGTCAGGCCGCCGGCCACGGCGGCCAGCGAGTCGACGAGCAGCACGCGATTGATCCCCGGCAGCCGCCCGTCCCGGTCGAGCAGCCCGGCCTCGCCGCCGACCCCGATGACCGTTCCCATCGTGTCGAAGAAGTCGGACAGCATCACGGACAGGACGATCGCGAGCGTCGTCCAGAACCCGAGCGTCGAGATGAAGCTGAACGAGAAGTCGCCGACCAGCCCGAAGTTCGGGGCGGCCACGATCTTGTCCGGGATCGACGCGACACCGTTGGTCCACACCGGCTTCGACGCAAGCTCGTTCACGACCGTCGCGAACGCGGTCGACGCCAGGATCCCGATCAGCAGCGCGCCACGCACGCGACGCGCGACGAGCGCCGAGGTGAGGACGAGCCCGAACACGAACACCGCGACGCCCCACGTCGTCAGGTCCGGGGCGATCGTGACGATCGTGCCCGCCTCGGGATGGACGACGATACCGCCCTCGACGAACCCGATCAGCGAGATGAACAGGCCGATCCCGATCCCGATCGCACGCTTGAGATCCATCGGGATCGCGTTGAGCACCGCCTCGCGGAAGCCGGTCAGCACCAGCGCGCTGATCACGATGCCCTCGGTGACGACGACGCCCATCGCGGCGGGCCACGTCAGCCCGTTCGTGGCGACCAGCGTGAAGGTGACGAACGCGTTCAGCCCGAGACCGGCCGCGATCGCGAACGGATAGTTCGCGAACACACCCATCGCCAGCGTCATGATGCCGGCCGCGAGGGCGGTCACCGTGAGGACCTGGTCGAACGGCAGCTGGGTCCCGTTCGCGTCCTTGAGCTGGCCGAGGATCGACGGGTTGACGAACAGGATGTAGGCCATCGTCAGCCAGGTGGCGACCCCCGCGATGACCTCGGTGCGGACGGTCGATCCGCGTTCCGAGACCTTGAAGAAGCGGTCGAGCGTCGACCGCATGTCGGTGCGCCCCCGTACCTGGGTCTGCATCGGCTCCCCCTCACGAGCCCGGGCCCCGCGCACGGCGCGGAGCGAGTCCTGGGGAAGGCGACGCGAAGCATAGGAAGCGTCCGGACCCCGATGCAACGCGCCTGCCTGCGAACGCCGTCCGGGCCGATATCCTGAGCCGAGACCCCGAAACGTCCGACACCGACGACGACCACGTCCCAAGGAGCTCCATCTTGGCCAGCAAGCAGCAGCCGCGCACCGGAACGCCGAGCCGGGCGACCAAGGCCGAGCGCAAGGAGCAGGCGCGCCGTGAGCGGCTCGAGCTGCAGCGCAAGATGGCGAGCCAGCGTCGAAACAGGACGATCGCGATCGCCGGGATCGTCATCGTGGCGGTCGCGGTCGTCGGCGTGCTCGCGCTCACGTCGAGCGGCCACGAGGCCAAGGACGCGAACGCCTCGACGAGCGCTGCCGCGCTTCCGGGGCTGATGATGGGACCCGCGCCGTGGTCGGCCAACACGGTCGACCTGCCCGAACGCCTCCAGCAACTGGACCTGCCTGCGTTCGCCAACCCGCTCGCGCTGCACCAGCACGCGCATCTCGACATCTCGGTCAACGGGTCACCCGTCACGGTGCCGGCCGACATCGGGTTCAGCCAGCAGGCGCAGGCGGCCCTGCACACGCACGACACGACCGGCGTCATGCACATGGAATCGAGCGAGGCGAACGCGACGTTCACGCTCGGCGATTTCTTCGACGTCTGGGGACTGAAGCTGACGCCCACGTGCGTCGGTGGTTACTGCGACACGTCGACGGCCGAGCTTCGCCTCTTCGTCGACGGCAAGCCGTACACGGGCGACCCGCGCGCGCTCGAGCTGAAGGATCAGGAAGAGATCGTCGTCACGTACGGAACGCAGGCGCAGGTGCCCAAGCCGCTGCCGACGTTCGACTGGTCGAAGCTCGTCGCCTGATCGATCGCCCGCCGAGGCGTCGCGCTACGTCGCGACGTTGCAAGAACCGCCGTCGCACGTGATGACGCCGTGCTCGAACCGAGCGCGCCGCGATCCGTCGTCGAGCGTCTTGACGTCGGTCGTCGGAAAGCCGAGGTGGCCGTTCGGCCCGCCCTCGCCGAGATACGCGCTCAACACGGCGCCGCCGATCGCGTGCGCGCCGACGCCCGAGCGGTAATAGATCGTCGAGCGGTCGAAGCGCTGCCGCTGGCCGCCCGCGACGTTCGTCCGCTTGGACCTCGGCAGGCCCGGCTTGCAGCTGATCGCGTCGTACTTGTTTCGGATCGCCCCCGTGATCTGACGGTTGCTGTCGATCCAGACGCGGTCGTCGTTCAGCCCGAGCCGGCTGCGGAGCGTGTCGCCGCCGATCGTGGCGTGGCCGTCGGCCCCCTTCACGGTCACGCTGATGATCCGGCCGGAGACGCCCCGGACGACGTTCGTGAACGTCCGGACGCCGCCGATGCCGAGGCCGAGCCGGTCCGTCACCTGCCGACGGGACATCGACACCTGCCAGACCGCGTTCGGGTTGGCCGCCGTGTAGTCGCCCGGATCGCAGACCCCGCGCAGGTACGCGACCGGCGTCCCGCCCCACACGTTCTCGTTGTCCTCGGTGAACCCGCCCGACGACGACGTGTAGAACGCCTGGATCAGGTCTCCCCGGTACTCGACGACCTTGCCGTCGGTCGCATCGACCGCGGCGACCCACCGGTCGCCGTCGGTGGCGCCCTCCTTGTCCCACCCGGCGTAGACCTGGTCCATCGAGCTCGCGTACAGCGCGCAGTTGCAGACGTCGCGGTGCTGGCCGCTGGTCTGCACGCGCCGGAAGGCGTACGTCCGCGCGGCGATCGCCTGCGCTTGGAGCGCGGGACGCGGCCAGCTGCTCGGCACCTCGGAGAGGCCGTACAGGTAGTCCTGCGGCCGGATCGACAGGATCAGCCGCATCGAACACGTGCTGCCGCAGCCGGTGATGTTGAACTCGATCCACCCGCGGTTGTACGTGTGTCCCGCCTCGGGGATCGTGACTCGCGCGGTGTCCGGCTCGTACACGGCGTACAGGTCGGATGCGCTTCCGCCGACGGCGTCGCCGACCCGGTCTCCCCTGGCGTCCAGGATCTTGTACGCGCCGTGCGCCAAACGGACGGACCACGTCTCGCCCCGCGGGATCGACGCGATCGGTTGGCCGTGGTTCGGGTTCGGGCTGTCCAGGAAGAGGTCGATGCGCCCCTTGCTCGCCGCGAGGTGGTACCGCAGCCGTCCCTGCACCAGCCCGACCCGCACGCGAGACGGCGCCGTGTCCTCCTTCGCGACGCGCGTGTCGGAGTAGAAGTGCGTGAGGATCCGGCCGGCCGTCCATCCGTCGAGCGCCATGCCGTACGCGCCCCACTGGGACAGCCCCAGGCCGTGTCCCCAGCCCGAGCCGAAGAACGTGAACGACGTTCCCGCCGAGGCGGCGCCGGCCGGCAGCACCAGGAGGACGGCGACGACGAGGGCGGCGAAGGCTTTCCGCATGATGGGAGGGGTGCCCGATCGGGCGCGGGCGACCCTACCACACGCCTTCGGCCGGACCTCGGCGTGGGTTGAGACGGACGTCAGGACGCCGTCTGGCCCGCCGACACGCGGGCGTCCACGATCTCGACCCGCGGCGCGACGCGCGCGCTCTCGGCCAGGACTGCGCCGTCGACCTTCGCCTCCGACCCGATCGTCGAGCGCGGCCCGAGGATCGAGGCGCGCACGACGGCGTCGCGCTCGACGAAGGAGCCCTCGAGCAGGACGGAGTCCTCGACGTCGGCGCCCGCGTCCACGGTCGCGCCGGCCGCGACGACGACGTGCCGACCGACGCGCGCGTCGGGATGCACGACGGCCGCGGCGTCGACGTGCGGGGCGCGATGCCGAGGCTCGCCGGCGACGGCGCCGTCCAGGATGTCCGCGTTGGCCTGGAGGTACTTCTCGGGCGTTCCGAGGTCGAGCCAGTACGCCCGCGACAGGAACCCGAACACCGGCGCGCCCTCCGCGATCAGCGCCGGAAAGATCTCTCGCTCGATCGACACGCTGGCGCCCGCGGGCCACCGCCGCAGCACGGCCGGATCCAGGAGGTACGTCCCCGCGTTGATGTCGCCGGGGATCGGATCGGCTGGCTTCTCTCGGAACTCGAGGACGCGCCCGTCGGGCTCGGTCGGCACCAGTCCGAACGGCCGCGCGTCCACGACCCGATGCAGGGCGATCGTCGCCGCGGCGCCGCGGTCCCGGTGGAACGCGAGCATCGCCGTCAGATCGAGATCGGTCAGGATGTCGCCGTTCAGGGCGAAGAACGGGTCCTCGCCCAGGTACGGCAGCGCATGCACGATGGCGCCGCCGGTCCCGAGCGGCTCGCGTTCGGTGATCCACCGCGTTCGGGGCACGCCGTGTCGAGCGGCGAGGAACGCGTGGAATGTCTCCTCGAGGTACGACGAGGACAGCACGACCTCGTCGACGCCGTGCCGCGCCAGATGGTCGAGCACGTGATCGAGCGACGGCCGGTCGACGAGGGGCACGAGCGGCTTCGGGATCGTCTCGGTGAGCGGCCGCAGCCGCGTTCCCTCTCCGCCGACGAGGACGACCGCCCTCACGCGCCACGCTCCCGGGTCACGAGTGCGGCGTCCTCGAGACCAGGATGATGCCCGCGGCGATCAGCGCGACGCCGGCCCAGCGCAGCGCCGGAACGTTCTCGTGCAGCCAGAACCGGTCGAACAGCAGGATCAGCACGTACGTGAGCGACGCGAACGGATAGGCGAACGACAGCGAGGCTCGCGACAGCACCACCAGCCAGACGAGCGCCGACAGCCCGAAGAGAAACAACCCGGCCCACACGGCCCATGTCGTGGCGAGCGCATGCACCGACTCCCCGTCGAAGCCGAAGCGACGCGGTCGAAGCGAGTCGTTCACGAGGTTCATCCCGTGCTTGAGGGTCAGCTGCGCCACCGCCGCGAGCCCGACGGACAGCAGGATCATCGCGATGAGCATGGGGACGTTCGTCTCCTTGGTTTCGTGTGTGTGCGGCTCGACCGGCAGGGTCGTCACAGGTCGTCGACCTCGATCCGGACCGGGACCTCGACGCGGTCCTGGATGCTCGGAACGTCGACCACGTCGAACGCGTACCGCTGCGTCTGCACGTGGTACACGGTCCCCGTCTGCCGTGACGAGAGCCCGATCGTGACCCAGTACTTGCCGGGCTGGTACGGGAACCGCTCCAGGACGAATCGCACGCGCTTCTTCCCGTCGAACGCTTCGATCGATACGCCGGCCGCCGACGTTCGCGCGTCGAGCACCGGATGGTTCGTCAGGCCGTCGAGGATCTGGAAGCCGACGTCGAGGTCCTCGACCGGAAGGTTGGAACGGACGTCGACCTGGATCGTCATGGGGTCGCCGCGCGTGATCGGCACGTCGATCCGGCCCTCGGCGGGGATCAGCTCGACGGACGCGATCTCGACCTCCCGCGTCCCCTCCTCCGGAACGAAGGTCGGGTCGGTGACGCCGAGGAGCACGTGCCGCATCTCGCGCACGACGTCCTCGGGCGTCCCCTCCTTGTGGATCACGCCGTGGTGGAGCATCACCGCGTGATCGCAGAGCTCGGTGACCCGGCCGAGCGCGTGCGTGACGAGGACCATCGTGCGGCCGTCGCGCTGGAACTGACGGACGCGCTCGATGCACTTGGCCTGGAAGGCCTCGTCGCCGACCGCGAGGACCTCGTCGATCAGCAGGACGTCGGGATCGACGTGAACGGCCACCGCGAATCCGAGCCGGACCAGCATGCCCGACGAGTAGAACTTCACCTGGTTGTCCATGAACTCCTGGAGCTCGGCGAACTCGACGATCGCGTCGTACGTCCGGTCGATGTCGCGCCGCGTCATGCCGAGGAACGACGCGTTCAGGTACACGTTCTCGCGGCCGGTGAGCTCGGGGTGGAACCCGGCGCCGAGCTCGAGCAGCGCGGACAACCGTCCGCGCTGGCGGACGATCCCGGACGTCGGCCGGAGGATGCCGGCGACGACCTTGAGGAGCGTCGACTTGCCCGACCCGTTGTGCCCGATCAGTCCCAGCGTCGATCCCTCGCGCACGCTCAGGCTGACGTCTCGAAGCGCCCAGAACTCAACGGCGCGCGACCGAGCGGACAACACCCGCTGCTTGAGCGAGGTCGGCCGCTCGCGATAGAGCCGGAAGCGCTTGCTGACGTGGTCGACCTCGATCGCGGGGACGCTCACAGCTCCTCCGCGAAGTCGCCCGACAGGTCGAAGAACAGCTGCCACGTCAGCCGCAGGAGGATCAGCGAGGCGATCGACACGGCGGTCAGCAGCAGCGCCACCGTGCCGGTGGTGTACGTCGTGAGGATCTGCTGATGCTCGGGCGGCGGCCCGACCTGGACGGCGTACAGCGCGCGATGGAGCCCGATCGCGATGTCGGCGAGCGGGTTCAGCAGGTACAGCCGGAACACGTTGATCCCCGCGACGTGCAGCGTCTGCAGCTTGCCCTGCACGAGCCCCTCCGCGTACACGATCGGCGTGACCCAGAACCACACGAGCAGACCGAGGTTGAGCAGATGCTGCGTGTCCCGGTACCGCACGTTGATCGCCGCGACGAGGAAGGACACCGCGAGCGTGAAGGCGATCAGCCCCAGCACGGCGAGCGGGAACAGCGCGACCGACGACCACGGCACGGTGTGTCCGCGGATCGCCATGTACAGCAGCAGCACCGCCATCTGGAGCACGTAGTCGAACAGCGCGACGCCGAACGACGACAGCGGGAGCACCTCGCGGGGGAACGCGACCTTCTTCACGAGGTTCCCGTTGTCGATGACCGACCGGGCCGCGTTGGTCACCGACGTCGTGAACAGGTTCCAGCCGAGGAGCGCCGACAACAGGTAGATCGGGAAGTCTGGAACCGCCAGGCCGGTGATCGCCGTGACGAAGCTGAACACGGCCAGGAACACCACGGGGTTGAGCAACGACCAGACCGCTCCGAGCATCGAGGAGACGTACTTGACCTTGAGCTCCTTGCGGACGAGGTTCAGCAGCACCTCGCGACGCGCGACGATCTCCCGGCCGCGCCGAACGACGCGGAGTCGGGGCGGCTCGGACGTCCGAACGACGATCTCGTTGGCTTGCATAAGCTCCTGGTCGATCTCCGCTGGGCGGCGCGGCGCCGATCCCGTGATCCGGGGGATGGCCGAGTCTACCGCCCGACCTGCGGCGCTTCGGTCGATCCGGCGGCGCGTGGCACCGCCGCGGCGAGCTCCTGGAGACCCCGGACGTACGAGACGCCGAACTCCTCGCCGACGTGCTCGTCCCGAACGCCGATCTCCTTGAGCGCCCTCGCCCACCTCGGCAGCGCGAGCCGGACCGGGTCGAGTGCGAGGGCGAGGGTGGACTCGATCGCGCGCTCGTATCCGCGCGCCGTGCGCTCGATCGTGTATCGCTCGGCCGCGAGCGCGCGCGCCCGGTCCGACAGCCGCGCCCTGCGAGCGGGGTCGTCCGTCAGCGCGCGGAGGACAGCCGCGAGCTCCGTCGGATCGACCGGTCCCGCGGCGACGGTCGCGACGGCGTCCCGCGGCAGGTCCAGATACGTTCCGGTCGCGCTCACGACGGTCGGCCTGCCCGCCTGCAGCGCGCGGGCGAGCGTCCCGCTCACCTCGCCGCGATGCGGATACCGCAGATCGACGACGACGTCCGCCGCGGCGATCCACGACCGGAACTCGGCGTCGGGAACGTCGGCGGCGACGATCGCCCGATCGCCGATGCCGGCGGCTCGAACCGCCGCGACCGCGTCGAAGTCCGGGATGCTCCGGCCGACCAGCGCCAGACGCACCGACGCCGGAAGCGACGCCACGGCCGCGAGGACCGCATCGAGCTGCTTGGCGCTGTTGAGGTCGCCGGGAGCGACGACGAGCACGTCCTCGCGCCCGACGCCCGCGCGCGACCGGAACGCGGGCGCGTCGCGAGCCGCGGCCGCCACGTCGTCCGCGCGTTCGGCGGGCGGATGCGGGACGACGAAGATCGGCGTCGCGCATCCGAAGTCGCGGAGGTAACGCGCGGCGAACTCGGAGTGCACGATGACGCCGCGCGCATGCCGGACCAGATCGGCACACCACGGCTGCGCGAGCGGCTCGTGGATCCGCGCCTCGGGGATGGACAGCCGCGGGGCCGTCCGCTCCGCCTCGCGCCAGGCTCGCATCCCCGCCGGCTCGTCCTCCGCGAGGAGCCCCTTCACGAGATCGTCGAGGCCGAGATCGTGCAGCACGACGAGACCGGTGCGCGCGAGCGCGAACCGGTAGATCTCGCCGTGGAACGCGACGTTGTTGCCGACGTGATAGACGGCGAGGCCATACGACCGCACCCTGATCTCGTCCCGCGGCCGGACGGGCCAGACGACGTCGATCGGTCGTCGATAGCCGATCTTCCCCAGCCCCTCGAGCACCGCCCTCGAGTACGACGCGATCCCGGTGGGCGTCGGCGGCATCGGCGAGACGAACGCGACGTCCTGCTCGCGGAGCGCCGGGATCACGGCGGGGCGCTCGAGCCGGTGGATCAGCCGAGCAACCGCGCGACGACCTCTGGCCATGGCGGCACCTCCCGTTCGAGCACCTCTCGCCCGGCGGCGCCCATCGACGCGGCCGCGCTGCGATCCGCGAACAGCCGGTCGAACGCATCCGCGATCGCCCTCGGCTCGGGCTCGGTGACGAACCCCGTCTCGCCGTCGCGAACGAACTCGAGCGGCCCCCCGCTGTCGGCGAGGGTCACGACCGATCGCCGAGCCGCGAAGCCCTCGAGCGTCACGTAGCCGAAGTCCTCGTCGAACGGCCCGTAGTACACACCGAGCGCCGAGCCGTAGAGCCGCATCAGCTCCTCGTCGCTCGGCCCGATCTCGATGCGGACGCGGTCGCCGAGGTCGTGGTCCTCGATGCGGCGACGGAGCGCCTGCTCGTCGGGTCCGCGGCCGACGAGCAGCAGCTTGACTCCGGAGCGGACGTGCCGCATCGCGTCCACGACGATGGACTGCCGCTTCAGGCTCTCGAACCGGCTCGGAAAGACGATCGTGTCGCCGAGGTCGGCCGGCTCGCGCGAGAGCAGCGCGTCCGTCATCGGCGACCGGTGGTACAGCGGCTCGGAGGCGATCCCGAGCGAATCGTGCAGACGGCGCGCGACGTTCCGGGAGTTCGCGAACACGCGTTTGGCCTCGCCGAGCGCCACCCGATCGGCCGAGTGGATCAGCTCGCGAACGAGCGCTCCCTCGGGCTGGCGCGCGAGGTCGGCATACTCGGGGTGATCCCACAGCTCGTACGCGGTGCGATGCTGGTGGATCAGCCAGACGATCTTGCGCTCGTGCGAGAGCAGGTACGCGGGGAACTTCATGGGGATCACCGCGTCGATGGGCAGGCCGTTGGACTCGGACAGGTCCAGCGCCCGCCACACCGCCATCTGGTGCGCGAGCTCCGATCCCGGATACCACTTGCCCGCGACGAGGACGAGCTCGGCCTCGTGGCCGGCCTCGCGGAGCGCCTGGACGAGCCGCTCGGCGTGCGTCTCGGCGCCGCCGCGGACGAACGCCGTCTGCGGATGGCAGACCGCGACGCGCATCAGCCGCGTTCCCGCGGCGGACGCGCGGACGATTCGGCCCGCAGGCGCTCGATCTCGGCCTCGGCCTCGGCGAGGCGATCGGCCAGCATCCGCGTCAGCGTCGCGAGGTCGGCGAGCAACCGGTCGTACCGCCGGCTGACCGGCCGGATCGCCCGGTACATCAGGAGCTTCGTGCTCCGCTTCCACGGCGCCTGCGAGCCGAGCAGCGGCTCCTGGCGCGGGATCGGCGAGCGCTCGTCGGCGCGCATCGCGGCCACGAAGTCGTGGAGCGCCACCCGGAGATCGGCCGTCGAGCGCGCCGCGGCGGAGGCTGGGTCGCCGGCCCAGTACAGCTCGCGCTCGAGGACCTCGCGGGCGTCGTCGTCGGCGTTCGATGCCTGGTCGCAGGCCTGTTCGGGCATGCGTCGCAGGCTACCATTGGCCCCCGCGCCGCCCCCTCGGCGGCGTCGCCGGGGCCTCCCGGACGGCCTCTCCGGCGCCGGGGTCCGGCGGTACCCTTGGCCGATGCCCGGCGACCACGTCCTTCGGAACCGATCCGCGTGGGACGACGACGCCGAGAACTGGGTCGAGCCCGGTCGGCGCGCCTGGTCGAGCGACCCGACGTGGGGCATCTGGTGGGTCGCCGAGACCGAGCTGCGGCTGTTGCCGGATGACCTGTCCGGGATGGACGCGATCGAGCTCGGCTGCGGGACCGGCTACCTCTCCGCGTGGCTCGCGCGCCGTGGGGCGCGGCCGGTCGGACTCGACAACTCCTCGCGCCAGCTCTCGACGGCCCGCGCCTTCCAAGGCGAGTTCGGCCTCCCGTTCCCCCTCGTCCAGGCCGACGCCGAACAGCTGCCGTTCGCCGACGAGTCGTTCGACCTCGCGGTCTCCGAGTACGGCGCCGCGCTGTGGTGCGATCCCCGCGCGTGGATCCCCGAGGCCGCCCGGGTGCTTCGACCGGGCGGCCGGCTCCTGTTCCTGACGAACTCGTACCTGACGACGCTCGCGTCGCCCGCCGCGTCGGAGGAGCCGATCGGCGACCGGCTGCTCCGTCCGCAGTTCGGCGTGAGCCGCAGGGTCGAGTGGGACGACGACGAATCGGTCGAGTTCCACGTCCCGCACGGCGAGATGATCGAGATCCTCCGCGGGGCCGAATTCGACGTCGAGGCGCTCGTCGAGATCCGCGCGCCCGACGACGCCACCGACAACGAACGGATGGCGTGGCTGCCCGCCGAGTGGTCCCGCCGTTGGCCGAGCGAGGAAGCCTGGAAGGCCGTCAAGCGCTGAGCGCGCGGCTGCGGGTCGCGGTCGACGCGCGCGCGGCCGTCGCGCCGTACCGGACCGGCGTCGGCGTGTACTCGCGGGAGCTGCTGCGCCGGCTTCCCGTGGTCGACCCGCCGGCCGAGTACACGGCGTGGGTGCTCGACGCGCGCGGCGCGGTGAACGGCCGGCGGTTCTTCGCCGACGCGCCCGGGGTGCTCGAGCGCAGGACGCCGATCCCGGCGCGCGTGTTCGACCGCACGGTCGCGCGCCTCGACCTCCCGCGGATCGAGTGGTTCGTCCGGTTCGACGTGCTGTTCGCGCCGAACTTCGTGCCGCCCCCGACGCGCGCGCCGCGCCTCGTCGTCACGATCCACGACCTCGCCTTCCGGCTGATGCCCGAGACGGCCCCGCACGCCGTGCCGTGGTGGCGCCGCGCCGTCGAACGCGCGGTCACGACGGCCCGGCGGGTCATCGTTCCGTCGACGGCGACGAGAGACGACCTCGTCCGCCTGTACGGCGTCGACGACCGGCGCGTCGAGGTCATCCCGCTCGCCGTCGACCACGAGCGATACCGGCCGCCGGCCGGCGAAGCGATCGCCGAGGCTCGCGCGCGCCTCGGCCTGCCCGGGCGGTACCTGTTGTTCCTCGGCCTGGACCGGCGCAAGAACCTTCCGGCCATGCTCGAGGCGTACGCGGGGATCCCCGAGGCGGGTCGGCCGCCGCTCGTCGTCGCCGGCGCGCGGCCGTGGGAGCCCGACGGGAGCGACCCGACCGATGCGGCGCTCGCCCGCATGCCCGCGGCGGCGCGCTCCGGCGTCGTGCGACTCGGCTACGTCGAGGAGCGGCTGAAGCCGGCGCTGCTCGGCGGCGCGATCGCGCTCGTGTACCCGTCGCGGTACGAGGGGTTCGGGCTGCCCGTCGTCGAGGCGATGGCGACCGGAACGCCGGTGATCGCCTCGGACGTCTCGTCGCTCCCCGAGGTCACTGACGGCGCCGCGCTGCTCGTCGACCCCGACGACCCGGCGACGATCGCGGACGCGCTCGAGCGCGCGCTCGACGACGACGAGCTCCGCGCCAAGCTCCGCGAGGCGGGACTCGCGCGCGCCGCGCACTTCACGTGGGACGAGACGGCCCGCCGCACCGCCGCGACGATCCACGACGCGGCGGAGGACGACCGATGACCGGTTCACGCGTCCTCGTCGTCAGCTCGTACCCTCCGCGCCACTGCGGCGTCGGGGCGTACGCGGCGGCGCACGTAGAACGTCTCCGCGCCGACGGCGACTTGGTCGTCGTGCTGTCGCCCCCGGACGGCGACGGAGACCTCCGCGTGGGGTTCCTCGGCGGCGCCGCGCTCCGGCGCGCCGCGTCGCTCGGCGGCGCGTTCGACCGGATCGTCGTGCACTACGAGACGGGCATCTGGTTCCGGCCGCGCTCGCCCGCGACGCACGTCGTGACCGCGGCGTCCCTGCTGTGGTTCGTCGTCCGGCGGCCGCAGGTCGAGATCGTGGTGCACGAGGCGCACACGCCGCCGTCGGTGTGGCGCCCCGACTACGCCCTGCTCCGGCTCGCGTTCGCGCGCGCCGCGCTCCGGTTCCACAGCAACGCGGAGCGGAGGGCGTTCGAGCGCGCGTACCGCGTCCGCACGCGCGCCGCGATCGTCGACCACGCGCCGAACGTCACGGTGCACGCTTCGACCACGAAGGCGGCGGCCCGCAAGAAGCTCGGACTCGGATCCGAGCGGCCCCTGTTCGTGTCGGCCGGGTTCCTCCAGCCGGACAAGGCCTTTGAACGCGCGATGCGCGCGTTCGCGGCCGCGGGCTCGAACGGCCGGCTGGTCGTCGTCGGCTCGATCCGCGACATCACGGAGGAGAACGTCCGGTACGCCGCCGACCTCCGCGCGCTCGCCGAGCGCTCCGAGTCCATCACGGTGCTCGAGCGGTTCGTCTCCGACGAGGAGTTCGACACGTGGATCACGGCGGCCGACGCGTTCGTCCTGCCGTACCGGCACGCCTGGTCGTCCGGCGCGCTCGCGCGGGCGCAGCGTCTCGGCACGCCGGCCCTCGTGGCGAACGTCGGCGGCCTCGGCGAGCAGGCCGGTGAGCGCGACCGGCTGTTCGACACCGACGAGGAGCTCGCGGAGCTCATGCGCGATGCGATGCGTCCTCCGGGCCGGCCCAAGCCAGGGGGTGTGGGGGACTCGAGGAGCGACCGCGAGCGGTAGTCCCCCACGAGCAAGGGGTGTGGGGGACTCAAGGAGCGAGCGCGAGAGCGCGAGCGGTAGTCCCCCACGAGCAGACAAGTAGCCTTGGCGGCGTGGAACGCGCGCGGTATCACGTGATGACGACCCTTGCGAGGTATCCCTCGACGGCGGTGCCGCTCGCGCGGCTGCGCCGCGAGGGCGAGCTCGTGGACGACGATACGGATCTGCTGATCGAGTCGTATCCGCGGAGCGCGTCGTCGTTCGCCGTCGCGGCGTTCAACCTCGCACAGAGACCGACGGTGTACCGCGTGGCCCATCAGACGCACGCGGCCGGTCACGTCATCGACGCCGTACGCCGAGGCGTGCCCTCGCTGGTGCTGATCCGCGAGCCCGAGGAGGTCCTCGTCTCGAACATGATCCGCCACCCCAAGCGGACGGTCCCCGATCTGCTTCGCGGCTACCTCCGGTTCTACGAGCCGCTCCTTCCGCACCGGGACGGATTCGTGGTCGGCACGTTCGCGGAGGTGACGGGCGGACGCATGGACGTGGTGATCCGGCGGATCAACGGTCGGTTCGGCACGACGTTCCGCGAGTTCGAGGCGACCGAGGAGAACGTCGCGACGATCGTGGCCGAGATCGACGACCACTGGCGTGCCCGCCGCGGCGGCGGCGAGCGGCTCGAGCGCATCGTGCCGCGGCCCTCCGAGCTCCGCGAGGGCATGAAGGCGGAGCTGCACGCGCGCTACCGCCGGACCGCTCTCGAGCCGCTTCGCGCGCGGGCCGAGCGGGTGTTCGCGACCCTCGCGCCGCCCGACGCCGGCGCGCGCGCGTCGTGAGCGGTCGGGCGTCGATCTTCGGCGTCGAGCTGCACGAGATCGGCTCGGAGCGCGAGGTCCGTGAAAGGCTCGTCGCCCTGCTCGACGGCGACCGCCCGGCCGCCGTTTTCACGCCGAACCCGGAGATCCTCCTGCGCGCCGACCGCGATCGGCGCTACGCCGAGGTGCTCAACACCGCCGATCTGGCGCTCCCCGACGGGACCGGCGTGGCGCTCGTCCTCTCGCTGCGCGAGCGGCGGCCGATCCGTCGTTGGCCGGGCGTCGAGCTCGCCGGCCGGCTCGTGCGCCTCGCCGCCGAGCGCGGCGATCGCGTCGCGCTCCTCGGGTCCGCACCCGGCGTCGCCGAGCGCGCGATCGCACGGTGGCGCGAGACGCGGCCCGACCTCGACGCCGTCGTCGTCGCGCCCGGCGTCTCGATCGGCCCCGACGGGCTGGGCGTCACGCCCGAGGACGAGGCGGAGACCGTCCGCGCGATCACGGACGCGTCGCCGACGATCCTCCTCGTGGGGCTCGGCGCACCGAAGCAGGAGCGCTGGATCGCCGAGCACAAGTCGATGTTTCCGGACGTTCGGATCCTGATCGGCGTGGGCGGATCGTTCGACATGTGGGCCGGGCGGTTCCGGCGGGCGCCGCGGCCGCTCCACGCGCTCGGGCTCGAGTGGGTCTGGCGGCTGGCGCTCGAACCGAGCCGGTGGCCGAGGATCGTGAACGCCGTGCTCGTCTTCCCCCTGCGCGCGCTCGCGGATCGCCGCACGTGAGCGACTCCCACCGCATCCTCTTCCTCACCGCGCTGCCGCTCGATCGTCCGGCGAGCGGCGGGGCGATCAAGTCGGCGGCGCTCCTCGGGCACCTCGAGCGCGCGCACGACGTCGACGTCGCCTGTTTATCGCCGTCTCCGATCGAGTGGACGCGCTCCACCGGGGAGACCGTCGTCGTTCCGCTCGCGAGGCCGCGATCGGCCGGCACGTTGCTCGAGAGCTACCGGCACCGCGTGCCGCTCAGTGTCGAGCGCAACCGATCGCCGGCGTTCGCCGCGGCGGTGGCCGACCTCGTCGAGCGGCGAGCGCACGACGTCGTATTCGTCGACGGGTGGCTAATGGCGCAGTACGTGCCGGCGGCGTCCGGCGGCCGCCGCATGCTCCATCAGCACAACGTCGAGCATCAGATGTGGGATCGCCACGCTGCGGTCGAGCGTGATCCGATCCGCCGAACGCTCGTCCGGCTGGAGGCCCGGCGCGTTCGCGCGTACGAGCGCGCGCTCCTGCCCCGCTTCGACGTCGTCTTCGCGGTGTCGGATGCCGATCGCCGATCGTTCGTCGGCCTCGGAGCCGACCCCGGGCGCATCTGCGTGCTGCCGAACGTCGCGGACGCGGCGCTGATCGGGCGTCCCGCGCTCGACCCGCCGCGCGAGCCGGTCGTGCTGTCGTTCGGAACGCTCTCGTGGCCGCCGAACGCCGAGGGGCTCGAGCGGTTCATCGGCCGAGGGCTCGAGACGCTCCGCCGGCGCGTCGCCGACGTGAGCCTCGTCGTCGCCGGCCGCGGCGCGGACGCGCGGCTTCGGGCGCTCGCCGCGGCCGGCGGCGCGGAGCTGATCGAGGACGTCACGGACGACGAGGCGCTCTACCGGCGCGCGAGATGCTTCCTCGATCCGAGCGTCGGCGGCGCGGGCACACGCGTGAAGATCCTCAACGCGCTCGCGCGCGGCCTCCCGGTCGTCGCGACGCGCGACGCCGCGTCGGGCCTCGAGGCGCACGACGGCGTGCATCTGCTCGAGGGCACCGATCCCGCCTCGCTGGCCGACCCGATCGCCCGCGTGCTCACCGACGACGAGCTGTGGCGCCGGCTGAGCGTCGAGGGCCGTCGCCTGGTTCACGAACGGTATTCGGCGCCGGTGGCGTTCGTCGCGCTCGACGAGGCGCTGAACGAACGGACGCCCTAGCCGCAGCTGGGAGCGGCGGCGGCGCCACCGGCGCCGGGCTTCTCGGGCGAGAACCCCGGCCCGACGACGACCGCGAGGTCGAAGCCGTCGAAGGCGCTCGACGAGACCTCGCGCTCGGTGAGGTTCGGGATGAAGCCCTGCGCGACGTCCGCCATGTTCGCGTCCGCCTGTCGATACAGCAGCGCCGATCCCTTCACCGTCACGCCGAGCCCCGTCGTGTCCTGGAACAGCCCCGGCGAGATGTCGAACCCGCTCTCCTGCAAGATGTCGAACACCTCCCGCGCCGCCGTCGGATTGCCGTCGCTGAATACGGCGACCTTGATGTTGGCCGGCGACGGAGGCGTCTCCTCGAGCTCCTTGCCGAGCTGGCCGAGCGGCTTGCCGTCGCGGATGTCCCGGAACAGCTCGTCGGCCTGCGGCCGCACCATCCGGACGATGCTCGTGAAGACGCCGTTCGGATAGATCTCGTCCGGAACCGTCGGCACGACGCGGAAGTCGGCGTCACCGGTGTTGATCCCCTGCAGCTGACCGGCGAGGTACTTCAGCTCCGTCAGATTCAGTCCCGGATCGACGTAGAGGTTCTCCGCGATCGCCGGCACCGTCGAGGTGAGGTGGAGGATCTCGCCCGTCGACATCAGCTTGTTCAGCACCGCGCGCAGGAACTGCTGCTGCCGGGATATCCGAGCGAAGTCCGGGATGCAGTCCCCCGGCAGATGACGCGCTCGCACGTATCCCAATGCCGTCTTCCCGTCGAACGTGTAGCAGCCGGCCTTCGGGATGTCGAGGCCGGCGAGCTCGTCGAACATCGGACGGTCGACACACATCGGAACGCCGCCGAGCGCATCGACGACGCCCTGGAAGCCGGCGAGGTTGACGTACAGGACGTGGTTGATCTGCAGCCCCGAGATCGACTTGATCGTCCGCGCGACGAGTTGCGGGCCGCCGTGCTGCAACCCGTCCTCGAACGCGGTGTTGATCTTCGCCTCGCCGTGACCCGGGATCGGGACCCAGAGGTCTCGCGGGAAATGCAGGATCACGGCCTTGTCCGTCGCGGGGTCGGTGTGCACGACGATGATCGTGTCCGACCGATTCACCCCGCCGTTGTGCGCGTCGGAGCCGTAGGCGGCGATCTCGGCCTTCGTCAGTCCCTGCCGAGAGTCGCTTCCCAGGAGCAGGTAGTTGCACGGATGCTTCGTGCACGGCTCGTGGAACTGGATGTCGCTCGACCCGTCCGATCCGTCCGTGGTCAGGTCGATCGGCTGGATCTTGCTGCCGGCCCAGACGTACGTCGCCATCCCGATCGCGCTCAGGAGGAAGACGAGCGTCGAGATCGTCGCGGCGGCGGCGAGGAAGGCCCGGCGGACGTGCGGATGACCGGAAGAGGGCGCCGTTGACGAGTCCGACATAGGCTTCAGGAGAAGGGTACCCGCGGGCCGAACACACCGGGGCGCGAGCCGTGACGATCGTGTGGAGACCGTCCGAGGCATACGTGGAGCGGGCCAACGTGACCCGCTTCATGCGCGCCCACGGGATCGATTCCTACGACGAGCTCCTCCGCCGCTCCGTCGAGGACGTCGCGTGGTTCTGGGACGCCGTGGTGAAGGACCTCGACATCCGGTTCTTCCATCCGTACTCGAGGGTGCTCGACACGAAGGGCGGTCCGGAATGGCCGCTGTGGTTCCTCGGCGGAACCGTGAACGTGGCGGACCAGTGCGTCGACCGCTGGGCCGAGCAGACGCCGGACGCGCCGGCCGTCGTCTGGGAGGGCGAGGAAGGCGAGACCCGCACGGTCAGCTACGCGGAGCTCCGCGAGACGACCGACCGGCTCGCGAACGGCCTCGCGTCGCTCGGCGTCCACGAGCTCGACGCGGTCGGGATCTTCCTTCCGATGTCGCCGGAGGCGGTCGCCGCCGTGATGGCGTGCGCCAAGCTCGGCGCCATCTGGCTGCCGATCTTCTCCGGCTACGCGGCCGACGCAGTCGCGACCCGGCTGTCCGACGCAAACGCGAAGGTCCTCATCACGGCGAACGGCTTCCTGCGACGCGGCCGCGTGATCCCGATGAAGCAGATCGCCGAGGACGCCGTCGAACGGGTTCCGTCCGTCCACCGGGTACTAGTCTGGAACAGACTAGTTGGCCACGAGGTGCCGTGGACCGACGGCCGCGACGTCCGATGGGACGAGCTCCTCGCCGCGCAACCGGATCGCTTCCAGACGCGCGCGCTCGACGCAGAACACCCGTTCTTCCTCGCGTACACCAGCGGCACGACGGGCCGCCCGAAGGGCGCGGTGCACGTGCACGGCGGGTTCCTCGTCAAGATCGCGGAGGAGGTCGCGTATCAGGTCGACCTCCACCGCGGCGAACGTCTCTTCTGGCTGACCGACCTCGGTTGGATCATGGGGCCGTGGGAGATCGTCGGGGCGCTCGCGCTCGGCTCGACGGTCGTGCTCTACGACGGAGCGCCCAACCATCCGCACGCCGACCGCGTCTGGGCGCTCGTCGAGCGACACCGCGTGACCACGCTCGGCGTCTCGCCCACGCTGATCCGCGCGCTGATCCCCGCCGGCGACGACGCCGTCACCCGGCACGACCTGTCGTCGCTGCGCATCCTCGCCTCCACCGGCGAGCCGTGGAACCCGGAGCCGTACCGCTGGCTGTTCGAGACGGTGGGGCGCGGGCGGCTGCCGATCATCAACCTGTCGGGCGGCACCGAGGTCGGCGCGTGCTTCCTGTCGCCGCATCCGATCAACGAACTCAAGCCGTGCACGCTCCGCGGGCCCTCGCTCGGGATGGACCTCGACGTCCGGGACGCCGACGGTCGGCCGGCCGCGCCGGGCGAGGTCGGCGAGCTCGTCTGCAAGCAGCCGTGGCCGTCCATGACCCGCGGCATCTGGGGCGATCCCGAGCGGTACCTCGAGACGTACTGGCGTCGGTTCCCCGGCGTCTGGGTGCACGGCGACTGGGCGAGCGTCGACGAGGACGGCTTCTGGTTCCTGCACGGCAGGAGCGACGACACGATCAACGTCGCCGGCAAGCGCCTCGGCCCCGCCGAGGTCGAAGGCGTCCTGACGCTCGACCCGCGGATCGCGGAGTCAGCCGCGATCGGGGTGCCGGACCGAGTGAAGGGCGAGACGATCTGGTGCTTCGCGGTTCCGAAACCGGGCGTCGAGCCCGACGACGCCCTCGAGCGCGACCTCCGACAGCTGGTGGCCGAGCACCTCGGGTCGTCGTTCCGGCCCTCGCGCGTCGTCCTGGTGCCCGAGCTGCCGAAGACGCGATCGGCCAAGATCGTGCGGCGCGCGATCCGCGCCGCCGTGCTGCGCGAGGACGCCGGCGACCTGACGAGCCTCGAGAACCCTGCGGCGCTCGACGCGATCGCCCGGTCGGTCGTCGACCGCGAGGAGTGAGGCCGGCGGATCGTGGCGAACCGCCGCCGCGTGCCGCTACCCTCCGTGCCATGCCGAGCGAGCTCCGGGTCCACGTGCTCGTCGTGGCCCGCGACCTCGAGATCCGGCGGCGCGTGGCCGGCGCGTTCGGATCGGACACGCGCCCCGGCGTCGACGTCGAAGAGGTGTCGGACGCCGCGTCGGCGCGCGAGCGCCTCGCCGAGGGCGGGATCGACGCGGTCCTCGTCCGGCTGCAGCCCCCCGACGGGCTGGCCGCCGTGCGCGACGTGCACGCCGCCGCGCCGGACGTTCCGGTGGTCGCGGTGCTCGCGACCGGCACCGTCGCCGCAGTGCAGGCCGCGCTCGAGGCCGGCGCGGTCGACTCCGTCGCCGAGGACCGGCTCGATCCGGAGGTCGTGCGTCGGACGCTTCGCTTCGCGATCGAACGCGCGCGGCTGCAGCGCGAGGTGCACCGCCAGACCGTGGTCGACGCCGCGACGCGCGTGTTCAACGCTCGCGGCTTCGAGCAGCTGGCCGAGCACCACCTGGCCGTCGCCGACCGGGCCGGCCAGCCGGTCGTGCTGGTGTTCGTCCGGATCGAGAGCGGCACGGCCGGCGTGATCGACGAGCTCGTGCGCGACACCGCCGACGTCCTGCGCGACGCGGTTCGCGACGCCGACGTCGTCGGCCGGCTCGGGGTGGACACGTTCGGCATCCTGCTGTCGGGCAACGCGGCGGGCAACGAAGGCATCGTCCTCTCGCGGATCGTCGAGGCGGTCGCGACGCGCAACGCCCGGACCGGCGTGGTCGACCGGCTGTCGCTGTCACTGGGATCGGCGACGCACGACGCCGACCACCGCGTCTCGCTTCACGAGATGATCCGCGAGGCCGACGAACGGATGCGCGCGGCCGGTCCGGCAGCCACCTAGCCCGTCCGTCGCGTCGCGAGGCCGGCTCGAGCCTGCGTCGTCCGCTGCGGACGAGCGTCCGTCGCGGATCGGGCCGGATGCCCGGCCGCGCGAACGGACCGCCGGGCTACGATGCGGCGGATGGCCTCGTATCCGTCCTCGCTCGAATCGGACGTGGTCCTTCGGGACGGCTCGACCGTCCGCGTGCGGCCGGCCAGGCGCGAGGACCGCGAGCTGGTCGAGGACTATCTCATGGGACTCTCCGAGGAGACCCGGCGCCTCCGGTTCTGGACGCAGGCGATCGACGTCGCCTCGCTCGCGCGCAAGATCGTCGACCTCGACTACGAGAACCACCTGACGCTCCTCGCGCTGCACGGCGACGCGATGGTCGGCGGCGCGCAGTACCTGCGGATGGACGGCCGTCGCGCGGAGGTCAGCCTGTCGGTCGCCGACGCGTGGCAGGGGCGCGGGGTCGGCTCGATCCTGCTCGGGCAGCTCGCGCAGGCCGCCGACTCGCACGACATCTCGACGTTCGTGGCCGAGGTCCTGCCCGAGAACCACCGCATGATCAACGTGTTCCGATCGAGCGGGTTCCCGTTGTCGATCCGCGCGCTTCCCGGCAGCATCGACGTGGAGTTCCCGATCACGCTCACCCCCGACGCGCTCGAGCGGTACGAGCGGCGCGAGACCGAGGCGTCGGTGAACGCGATGCGGACGTTCCTGTCGCCGACGTCGGTCGCCGTGATCGGCGCGTCGCGCGACCCGTCGAGCATCGGCGGAACGCTCTTCCACAACCTCCTCATGACGGGCTTCGACGGACCGGTCTATCCGGTGAATCCGAAGGCCGACGTCGTGCACGCGGTGCCGGCGTATCCGACCGTCGAGGACGTGCCGGACGCCGTCGACGTCGCGTTCGTCGCGGTGCCGGCGCCGTTCGTCCTCGAGGCGGCCGAGGCGTGCGGGCGCAAGGGCGTCCGGGGGCTTGTCGTCATCTCCGCGGGCTTCTCCGAGACCGGCGACGAGGGACGCGAGCGGCAGCACGCGCTCGTCGAGATCTGCCGGTCGAACGGCATGCGGCTGATCGGGCCGAACTGCATGGGCATCGTGAACACGGCCGCCGATCTGAACGGAACGTTCGCGACGGTGTATCCGCCCGCGGGCCGCGTCGGGTTCCTGTCGCAGAGTGGGGCGCTCGGGCTGGCGGTCATGCAGCACGCGAAGGAGATCGGGCTCGGGCTGTCGTCGTTCGTGTCGGTCGGCAACAAGGCCGACATCTCGAGCAACGACCTCCTCGCCTACTGGGACGAGGACGACGGCACCGACGTGATGCTGCTGTACCTCGAGTCGTTCGGCAATCCGAGGCGGTTCGCGCGGCTCGCGCGCGACGTCGGCACGCGCAAGCCGATCGTCGTGGTCAAGTCCGGTCGCAGCTCCGCCGGACAGCGCGCGGCGGCCTCGCACACGGGCGCGCTCCTCGCCTCGTCCGACGTGACGATCGATGCGCTGTTCCGTCAGGCGGGCGTCATCCGGACGAACACACTCGGCGAGATGTTCGACGTCGCCACCCTGCTCGCGAACCAGCCCGTCCCGCGTGGCGATCGCGTCGCGATCGTCACCAACGCCGGCGGCCTCGGGATCCTGTGCGCGGACACGTGCGAGGCGAACGGGCTGAAGGTGAATCCGCTGTCGGATGCGACCGCCGCCAGGCTCCGCGAGTTCCTGCCCGGACAGGCGTCGGTCGCCAACCCCGTCGACATGATCGCCTCGGCGACCTCCGATGACTACGGCCGGGCGATCCGCGTCGTCGCCGAGGATCCGGACGTCGACGCGATGATCGTGATCTACATCCCGCCGCAGATCGCGTTCGCCGCGGAGATCCTGGCCGCGATCGAGGACGCGATCGGCGACGTCGGCGCGCGGATCCCCGTCGCGCTCACGTACATGTCCCCGCAGGACGGCCGGCGCGACGATCGCTCGGGTGGCGCGTCCGGCATCCCGCGGTTCGCGTTCCCCGAGGACGCAGCGATCGCGATGGCGCGCGCCGGCGCGTACGGACGGTGGCGGTCGCGCCCTGCGGGCACGGTTCCGGTGTTCGAGGACGTGCGCTCGGACGAGGCCTATTCGATCCTGGCCGGGGCGCTCGCGCGCGGACCCGGATGGCTGCTCGAGGAGGAGGTCGACCGGCTGCTCGACTGCTACGGGGTCCCGCGCGCGCGCTCGGAGCGCGCCGCGTCGGAGGACGAGGCGGCAGAGGCCGCCTCGAGGATCGGCGGCCCGGTCGCGCTGAAGGCGCTCGGACCGGCGATCGTGCACAAGACCGAGCTCGGCGCGGTGGCGCTCGGGCTCGACGGCGCCGACGAGGTCCGAGCCGCCGCCCGCGACATGCGCGCGCGGATCGAGAGCGCCGGCGTCGAGGTGACCGGCTTCCTGGTCCAGGAGATGGTCCCGGGCGGCGTCGAGATGCTCGTCGGCGTCGCGCACGACCGCCTGTTCGGACCGGTCATCGCGTGCAGCGCGGGAGGAACGGCCGTCGAGCTCGTTCGCGACGTCGCCGTCGGCGTCGCGCCGATCACCGACACGGACGCGACCGAGATGGTTCGCTCGCTCAAGACCTATCCGTTACTGACCGGGTTCCGTGGGGCGCCGCCGGCGGACGTCTCGGCGCTCGAGGACGTCATCCTGCGGATCGGAGCGCTCGCCGACGCGCACCCGTCCGTCGCGGAGATGGACTGCAACCCGGTGATGGTCCTGACCGAGGGCGCGCGCGTAGTCGACGCTCGCATCCGCGTCGAACCGCCGCCGCCCGAGCGACCGCTCGCGGCGCGCGCCTCGCGCTGAGCCTCAGCTCCGGCGAACCTCGCCGGGCCGCGCGACCAGCACGGAGCAGGACGCGTGCTGCGCCACGCGCTCGCTGACGCTGCCGAGAAGGACGCGCGCCATCCCGCTCACCCCGCGATGACCGACGACGACGAGATCGACGTCGTCCCGGCGCGCCGTCTCGACGATCGCATGTTCGGGGCGGCCCATCGCCATCGCCCGGACGGGCTCGACGCCCAGCCGGCGCGCCTCGCGAACCGCGTCCTCGATCTCGGGCGGCGACGCCTCGTCCGCGGCGAGCGTCCACTCGGCGTTGTCGCCTCGGAACACCGGAACCACGTGCTGGAGCCGCAGCTCGGCACCCGCCTCGGCGGCGATAGCGGCAGCCAAACCGGCGGTGTGGACCGAGCTGTCCGAGCCGTCGATCCCGCATTCGATCCGATGCGGGAACGTGCCGGTCGACTCGCGGCCGAGCAGGACCGACATCGGTGCGCTCCGAAGGACGTGCGCGGCGACGCGTCCGATGCGGATAGCGCCACCGAGGACGCCGGCGTCCGGACCGACCGCGAGGAGGCCCGCGTCGTGCTCGAGCGCCTCGTCGATCAGCGTCTGCGCCGGATCGCCGACGGCGACGCGGACCCGAACGTCGGCGCGCTCCGCGCGGGCCGCCTCCTCGGCGACCGCGAGGGCCTCCTCGGCCTCGCGCCGGACGTCCTCGTCATCGTGCGCGTGATGCGTGTCGACCACGAACACGACGTCGAGGGGTGCACTCGTGAGCGCCGCGATCCGGGCCGCGCGCCGAACGGCCTCGACGGCGCGCTCGGAGCCGTCGGCGCCGGCGAGGACGCGCTGGAAGATCCGCTCGCCCGCCCCCGTCACCTACCGGTCCCCGGCGTCATCGCCGTCCACGGCAGCGGAAGGTCGCCGGTGGGCGACGTGTCGTCGACCTCGTACGACAGGCGGTTGTCGACGTCCACGACGCCGTCCACCGCGCGGACGAGCCCGATCAGCACGGGGACCAGGCTGCGCCGCTCGACCTGCCCCTCGACCGTCACCACGCCGTCGCGAACCACGACCCGGATCGTAATCGGATCGATCCACAGCGTCCGACGGATCACGTCCTCCCGAACCGCCCGCTGGATGTCGACGTCGCTGCGCAGGAAGACCTTCAGCAGGTCCGACCTCGACACGACGCCCACGACGCGACCGTCGTCGTCGACGACCGGAAGCCGCTTGATGCCGCGGTCGGTCAGGACCCGGGCCGCCTCGGCCAGCGAGGCGTCGGGTCCGATCGACACCGCCGGGGCCGTCATGAGCGCACCGGCGGTCGCCGCGGCGTGCTTCTCGCGCTCGAGGCGGGTGCGGCGACGCTCGAACAGGTGCGCGTCGCCGTCGAGGTAGGGGTCCTCCTTGAGAATCAGATCGGCCTCCGAGACGATCCCGAGCACGTGCCCGTCGGCGTCGACGACCGGAACGGCGCTCACCCGATGCTCCTGCATCCGGCGCACCAGCTCCTTGAACGGCGTCGAGTCGTGCACCACCACGACCGACCGCGTCATCACGTCCCTGACGGTCTTCCGCATGGTGGTCTCCTCTCGATCGTCGATGATGCCGCGTCTGCCCCGACGCTACGGCGGCCGGGGTCGGCTCCCTAGGGCCGCTCGGCCCGCAGCCGACCCGCTCGCCGGCCCCGTTCGGGCGGGTCCACCGGCGCCGCTGTGCGCGATCGAGGCGGGCTCCGACGCTCCGACGGGGCGACGGGTAGGCTCGACGGGCGATGGATCGTCGCGACGAGTTGATCGAGGCCGCGCTCGCTCTGCACTCCGAGCTCTCGCTCGCGGCGGTCCTGCAGCGGATCGTCGAGGTCGCGACCGAGCTGACCGAGGCGCGTTACGGCGCCCTCGGCGTGATCGAGGGCGATCGGCTCGTCGAGTTCGTCACGACCGGTATGCCGGACGACGCCCGCGCCGCGATCGGCGATCCGCCGACCGGCCACGGGATCCTCGGCGTCCTCATCCAGGAGAAGGGAACGCTCCGGCTCCGCGACATCGAGGCCGACCCGCGCGCCCACGGCTTTCCGCCGCATCATCCGCCGATGCACACGTTCCTCGGAACGGCGGTCGTCTCGCGCGGCTCGGTGTACGGCAACATCTACCTCACCGAGAAGGCCGGAGGCGGCGAGTTCACCGCCGAGGACGAGCGCATGGTCCAGGTCCTCGCCGCGCAGGCGGGCGTTGCGATCGAGAACGCGCGCCTGTACGAGGAGGCCGCGCAGCGCGAGCGGTGGCTCGAGGCGTCCCGGGAGATCGCCAACGCGATCCTGTCGCGTGAGGATCTGACCACGGTGCTCGAGCTGATCGCCGAGCGCGCGCGCGAGCTGGTCGGCGCCGATCTGGCGCTCGTTCACATCCCGGTCCCCGGATCGGACGACCTCGTCGTCGAGGCGGCCGTCGGCGCGAACGCGAACGCCCTCCGCGGGATGCACGTGCCGGTCGAGCGCTCGATCTCGGGCGCGGTCGTCCGCGCGGGAACCGCGGTCGTCGTTCCGGACGCCACCGCCGACGAGCGCGCGTACCAGCCGATCGTGACCACCGGGAACTTCGGGCCGGCGATCTTCGTGCCGCTCTCGGCGCAGGGCACGGCGTTCGGAACGCTCGCGGCCGCGAACCTGCTCGGCGGCCGGACGTTCTCGAACGACGCCGTTCGCGTGCTCGAGACGTTCGCCGGCCAGGCGGCGCTCGCGCTCGACGCGGCGCGCGCGCAGGCCGAACTGCAGCGTCTGGCGGTCCTCGACGATCGCGAGCGGATCGCCAAGGAGCTGCACGACGGCGTGATCCAGGCGCTGTTCGCCGTCGGTATGGGCCTGCAGGGAACCGCCATCATGAGCGGGGACGAGGATCTGTCCGACCGGCTCGAGGGAGCCGTCGCCGAGCTCGACCGGGTGATCCGCGATCTCCGCAACTACATCTTCGGGCTGCGCCCGGGCATCCTCGCCGACCGCCAGCTCGACCAGGCGCTCCGCGCGCTCGGCGAGGAGTTCGAGCAGAAGAGCGGCGTCGTCACGGTGGTGAACGTCGACCGCGAGGTGGCGGCCGAGCTGTCGGCGCGCGCAGGCGACGTCGTGCAGCTCGTCCGCGAGTCGCTGTCCAACGTCGGCCGGCACGCGAACGCGTCGACGGTCCGCGTGTCGCTGTATCGAGACGGCGACGCCGCGGTCGTCGAGGTCGACGACGACGGCACGGGATTCGATCCGACGACCGCGCGTCGGGGCGAGGGCCTCACGAACCTCGAGAACCGGGCCGCCGCCCTGGGCGGGAAGGCGCTCCTCGAGAGCATCCCCGACCAGGGCACGACCGTGCGGCTGGTGCTGCCGCTCTAGCCCCCCTGCTCCATCGTCGCGCTCGTGCCCCGAGCGCTTACTGCACCACCAATGCGGTCACCATGCCGTACATCCCCTGCGGCCCCTCGACGTGCGGAAGGATGTGGCAGTGGAACGCCCACGCCCCGGGATACACGGCGTGGACGAGCACGTCGAACCGCTGACCCGGCGCAATGACCAGCGTGTCGGCCATGTACGGATCCTTCAGCGGGAACCCGTCCTGCGCGACGACCTCGAAGTGATAGCCGTGCATGTGCATCGGGTGCAGCATCGACCCGTCGTTCGCCATGTGGATCAGCACCCAGTCGCCCGTCTCGGCGACGATGGGCTGCGTGGCCGGAAACGCCTTGGCGTTCAGCACGTAGCCGAGCGGGCCGTCGCCGAGGAACAGCGTCGTCTCGACGTCGACCGACGGCGGGGCTCCGTAGCCCGAGATCTGACCGGTCGACGGGTTCATCCGGATCTCCGGATAGCTCCACCGTCCGCCCTTCGGCTCGACGATCAGCGCGCCGTACAGGCCCTTGCCGACCTGCTCGGTCGAGTTGAAGTGCGAGTGGTACACATACATCCCCGGCGGGTCCTTCACCGTGAAGTCGTACACGTAGTAGCCGCCGGGCATGACCGGGTCCTGCGTGATGTAGGGAACGCCGTCCGCCTTGTTCGGCACGGTCATGCCGTGGAAGTGAAGGACGGTCGGCTGCGACATCTGGTTGTTGAGGACGATGCGGACGTGGTCGCCCTGCTGCACCTCGATCTGCGGACCGGGGATCTGTCCGTTGAAGGCCATGCCGTCGACGAGGTGGCCGGGATCGGTCTCCCACTTGACCTCGGTCGCCGTCAGCTCGAACACCTTGCGCCCGTGCTGGATCGTCGGCCGGAGGACCTGGTTGCCCGTTCCCTGCGTCTCGGCGGGGAACGCATCGACGCCCTCCTTGTGGCTCTTGGCCATCTCGTCGGCGGTCATGTGCATGCTCGACATCGACACGGGAGCGGCCGATCCGCCGGCCGCCATGTTGCCGGAGCCGCCGACCATGAGCTGGCCGACCATCCCGAGGTCCTCGTGGCCCGGGACGGTGCAGTACGTCTTGTAGGTGCCGGCCGGAAGCCCGTCCACCGAGAGCGTCGCCGTCGAGCCCGCCTCGATCTGCTGGGTCTCATAGACCTTCGAGTCCGTCTGGATCGCGAACGTGTGCGCCGCGGTGCCGTCGTTCGACACGCGGAACGTGAGCGGCGTGTCCGCCGGCGCGTCGATCATCTCCGGCGTGATCGCGAACTCCTTGAGCGAGACGTCGAACGTCCCCGCGGCGGCCCGGTCGCCCGAGCCCTTCTGCTTGGCGTCGGAGCCGCCGCCGCCGCACGCCGTTGCGACGAGCGCGAGCGCGACCGCGGTGAGCGCGACCGCGCGGTGACCGGACCTGATCATCGATCTCCTCCTGGTGTTCGAACCGATGGACGCGAACCGTCGTCGGGGACGTGGAGCTCTCGGACGGCTGCGACGAGCGCGCCGCCATCGGCGTGCCGCTCCAGACGAACGAGCTGGCCGGCGATGCCGGGCCGCGGCCGCGACTCGAGCGCGACGACCGGCAGCCCCGACGTGAGATACAGGCCGAGCAGCTCCTCGGCCGGCGTCCCCGTCATGACGGCCTCGCTGTCGGTGTTCATGTCGAGGACCACGACGGAGGCCTCGTGGACGAGCGGACATGCGCCGTCTCGTCCGCCGACGCACGTGTAGTCGGGCTCCGTCGGGCCGGGGCACGAGAGCACGTCGAATCCCTCGCGCTCGAGCGCGGACGCGTACAGCTCGCGCTCGACGGGGTCGGCCTCGACGAGCAGGACCGTCTCGGGATGGGTACCCTCGGCCATGGGCGCAGTCTCGGCGGTCATCGGCGTGCGGCTTCGTGCCGGTGGTCCCGCCTCGGCTGGGACCATCGCCCCTCCGGAGCGGCCCCCGGCGCCCGCACACTGACCGCCATGTTCGTGCGGTACTACGCCGACCTCGCCGCTCCGTTCGCGATGGTCGAGGACCGCCTGCTCGACGCGCCCGATCGCTGGCTGCCGGGGATCCTCGAGGACGCCGAGGACCGCGGAGCGCGGCTGCTGGCCGACGTCGGCTTCGCCGTCCGCGAGGACGTGCGCGTCGACAAGCAGGTCGACGTCCGGCTCGGCGAGGTCTATCGGATGCCCGGCAAGTCCGTGATCCCGATCACGTGGACGGCGGCCGGCGGCGAGCGGCTGTTCCCCTCGCTCGAGGGCGACCTCGAGATCGCCGCGCTCGGCGAACGACGGACGCAGCTGTCGATCAGCGCCCGGTACCGGCCGCCGCTCGGTGCGGTCGGGCGGGCGCTCGACCGCGCCCTGCTGCACCGGGTGGCCGAGGCGACGATCAAGGACTTTATCGACCGCGTCGTCGAACAGCTGGACCGGTCGAGCGACGTCTCGGCGGTCTGACGTGGTGAGGCTCCGACCGCGTCGGCCGCTAGGATGACCGACGTGAGCAAGACTCCCCCGCTCCGGGTGCTGCTCGTCGACGATCACGAGGTGGTGCGCAGCGGCATCCGCGCGCTGCTGCAGGCGACCGAGGACATCATCGTCACCGCCGAGGCCGGCTCGGTTCGCGAGGCGATCGACGAGGCCGACCGGACGCGTCCCGACGTCGTCGTCATGGACGTCCGCCTCATCGACGGCAGCGGCATCGAGGCGACGCGCGAGATCCGCGCGAACCACCCCAAGACGCAGGTCGTGATGCTGACCTCGTTCGCCGACGACGAGGCGCTGTTCGCCTCGATCATGGCCGGCGCCTCCGGCTACGTCCTCAAGCAGGTGAAGGGCGGCGAGCTCGTCCGTGCGATCCGAACGGTCGGCCGCGGCGAGAGCCTCCTCGATCCGGCGGTGACCAGCGCGGTGCTCGATCGGCTGCGCAAGGGCAAGCACCTGATGAAGGACGAGAAGCTCGCGCGGCTGTCGCCGCAGGAGGAGCGCATCCTCTCGCTCGTCGCCGACGGCAAGACCAACAGGGAGATCGGCGACGAGCTGCATCTCGCCGAGAAGACCGTGAAGAACTACGTCTCGAGCATCCTGTCCAAGCTCGAGGTCGCTCGCCGCGCCGAGGCCGCCGCATATCTCGCCCGACACACCACGACGCCCGGCACGCAGGCCTGACGTCGACGCCCCGAGGACGCGGCACATCCACCGTCGCCGGCCGTGCCGGCCGTCGTGCCGGTTGTACCTAGCGGTCACGGGCCGAACGACCCTCGACCGCGACCCGGTAGGTGGCGTAGCGTCGCGGCGACCTCGAGGGGGGCGACATGGACGTGGAGCTCCGGCCACCCGACCTGGTCGTGCTTCGGGGCGCGCTCGACTTCTACTCGGCGCCGATGCTCCGCGACCGGCCGCTTCCCACGGTGCTCGACATCGACCGTCGGGAGTTGCTCGTCGACGTGAGCGGGGTCGTCTATCTGAGCTTCGAGGGGCTCGCTGCGCTCGTGGAGCTCGGAGACCGCGTCGCCCGGGCGGGCGGATCGATGCGCCTGGTCGGCCTCGACGGGCAGCCGGGCGATCTCGTGCGACTGTCCGGGTTGGAGGCCGAACTCACCGGCCGGGGCCGGTCCCGAACGGTCGCGTGACCCGCCGGGCAGGCACCGCCTAGTCCGAACGGCCCTCGAGCAGCTGCCGAAGCACCATCCGGAGGATGCCGCCGGCGCGGAAGTACTCGATCTCCGCGGCGCCGTCGATCCGGACGACGGCATCGAACGTCACGGCCGAGCCGTCGGTCCGCGTCGCCTCGACCGACACGGTCTGTCCGGGCCGGATGCCGTTCGACAGGCCGCGGATCGCGAAGACCTCGCGTCCGTCCACCCCGAGACTCGCCGCCGACTCGCCCTCGGCGAACTGCAGCGGAAGCACGCCCATCCCGACGAGATTGCTGCGGTGGATCCGCTCGTAGCTCTCCGCGACCACCGCGCGGACGCCGAGCAGCGACGGACCCTTGGCCGCCCAGTCCCGCGACGAGCCCGAGCCGTACTCGCGCCCCGCGAGCACGACCAGCGGAACGCCCTCGTCGCGGTACCGAAGCGACGCGTCGTAGATCGTGGTGACCTCGCCGCTCGGGAGGTGCGTCGTCCACGGTCCCTCGGTTCCGGGCGCCAGCTGGTTGCGGAGCCGCACGTTCGCGAACGTCCCTCGAAGCATGACCTCGTGGTTTCCACGCCGGGCGCCGTAGCTGTTGAACTCGGCGACCGGCACGCCGCGCTCGATCAGGTAGCGCCCCGCCGGCGACTCGGCCTTGATCGAGCCGGCCGGCGAGATGTGGTCGGTGGTGATCGAGTCACCGACCTTGACGAGGCACCGGGCTCCCTCGATGTCGGCGACCGCCTCGCTCGCGTCCAGCGACTCGAAGAACGGGGGCTCGCGGACGTACGTCGAATCGGGATCCCATTCGTACATGGGGCCGGCCGGCGACGGAAGCGCGTTCCAGTGCTCGTCGCCGTCGAAGATGCGTCCGTACTCGCGCTCGAACTGGTCGGGCGAGACCGACGCCGCGATCGCATCGCGGACCTCGTCGGGCGTCGGCCAGATGTCGGCGAGGAAGACGGATGAGCCGTCCGGCCGCGTGCCGAGCGGCTCGGCCGTGAGGTCGAAGCCGACGTGGCCGGCCAGCGCGTACGCGACGACGAGCGGCGGCGAGGCGAGATAGCTCGCGCGGACCAACGGATGGATCCGGCCCTCGAAGTTCCGGTTGCCGGACAGCACGGCGACGACGGCGAGATCGTCCCGCTGCACCGCCTCGGTCACGTCGTCCGGCAGCGGACCGCTGTTGCCGATGCACGTGGTGCATCCGTACCCGACGAGCGAGAACCCGAGCTTGTCGAGGTAGGGCGTGAGTCCGGCCGCCTCGAGGTAGTCGGTCACCACCCTCGAGCCCGGCGCGAGGGACGTCTTCACCCACGGCTTGGTCTCGAGGCCCTCCTCGATCGCCTTCTTCGCGAGGAGCCCGGCCGCGACCATGACCGACGGATTCGACGTGTTGGTGCAGCTCGTGATCGCCGCGATCACGACCGAGCCGTGTCGCACGACGCCGGCCGCCGCCGCCGTCGCGTCGAGGCGCTCGTCGGCGAGCGCGGGCTCCTCGCCGTCGCCCTCGCCCTCCAGGCGCGCGATGTCGGCCTCGTCGGCCCGCGGCAGCCGGTCGCGGAACGCATCGACGAATGACGTCCAGACCGCGCCGAGCGCGACGCGGTCCTGTGGCCGCCGCGGGCCGGCGACCGAGGGCTCGACGCTCGACAGATCCAGGTCGACGACCTCCGTGAACGTCGGCTCCGGATCGCCGTCGCGGCGGAACAAGCCCTGCTCCTTGGCGTACCGCTCGACGAGCCCCACGCGGTCCGCGCGCCCGGTGAGCCGCAGATACGCGAGCGTCACGTCGTCGACCGGGAAGTACGCCGCCGTGGCGCCGTACTCGGGGCACATGTTCGACAGCGTCGCGCGATCCGCCAGCTCGAGGCTCGAAAGCCCGTCGCCGAAGAACTCGACGAATCGGCCGACGACGCCGTGCGCGCGCAGCATCTGCGTGAGGGTGAGCACGAGGTCCGTCGCGGTCGTTCCCGGCGGAAGCGCACCCGTGGCGCGGACGCCGACAACGGTCGGCGGTGGCAGGAACATCGGCTGCCCGAGCATCGCGGCCTCGGCCTCGATGCCGCCGACGCCCCATCCGAGGACGCCGAGACCGTTGATCATCGTCGTGTGCGAGTCGGTTCCGACCAGCGTGTCCGGCATCGCCACGCCGTCGCGGGTCGTCACGACCTTGCCGAGATGCTCGAGGTTGACCTGATGGCAGATGCCGGCTCCCGGCGGCACGACGCGGAAGCGATCGAACGCCTGTTGCGCCCACCGGAGCAGCGCGTAGCGCTCGCCGTTGCGGCGATACTCCCACTCGATGTTCGCCTGATACGCCTCGGCCGAACGGAACAGATCGACCTGCACCGAGTGATCGATCACGAGGTCGACGTCGACGTGCGGGTTCACGCGCGAGGCGTCGCCGCCGGCTCGCGCCATCGCGCTCCGCATCGCCGCGAGGTCGACCACCGCCGGAACGCCGGTGAAGTCCTGCATCAGCACGCGTGCCGGCATGAACGCGATCGATGCGTCGGGCGCGGCCTCGGGCCACGACGCGAGCGCGGCGACGTCCTCGTCGCGAACGTCGCGCGTCCCGGCGCGGCGCAGGAGGTTCTCGAGCAGGATCCGAACGGTGAGGGGGAGCGTCTCGATGCGCCCGATGCCCCGCTCGGTCAGCCAGCCGAGGCGGTACGCCTGGAGGCCCTCCGGGCCGCCGAGCGGTCCGCGGCTTCCGGCGAGCTCACGCATCACCGGCGGCACCGATCGGTTCGCGCGCTCCCGCCGCACCCGAGGAACCTGCCGCTCCGGCGGGTGACGTCGCGGGTCGCATCCATCCGTCCATCGTCCCAGATGCCCGGCGCGCGAGCGGGATCATCCCTCCCCGCGACGGTTCTCGCGGATCGCCTGCTTGTGGGCGAGACGGGTGGTGCGCCGGATCCGCGCCTCGCGCTGGCGCCGGAGCTGCTCGGGGGTCTCGGCGACGACGGGAGGAACCGGGCGCGGCTTGCCGTTCGCGTCGAGCCCGACGAACACGAGATAGGCGCTCGAGGCGTGCGTCCGCTCGCCCGTCACGACGTTCTCCGACTCGACCCGCACGCCGACCTCGAGCGACGTCTCCCCCACGTCGTTCACCGACGCGCTCGCCGAGACCATGTCGCCGATCCGCACCGGCGCGAGGAACGACATCTCGTCCATCGCCACCGTCACCGCCAGGCCGCCGATGTGCTTGATCGCGGCCAGCCCGGCGGAGGTGTCGACGAGCTTCATGACGACGCCACCGTGGACGATGCCCATGATGTTCGCGTCCGTGATCTCCATGAGCTGGCTCAGGACGACCTGCGACGCGGAGACCGGCTTCGGGGTGAGATCCCAATCGCCCACGGCTCGGATGCTACCGGGCGGCCGAATCCGGCCGCGTAGCATGGCCGCGATGCCGCGCCCGCTCCGGCTCCCGGTGCTCGTCGTCGTCGTCGCGGTCGCGGCGTCGGCGTGCGGCGGCGAGGCTCCTGCGGCGCGCACGACGGCCGGCGCTCCGCCCTCGTCGAGCGCGCCGTCGCCCACCCCGTCGCCGTCCCCGACGAGTTCGGCCTCGGCGTCGCCGTCGATCACGCCGTCGCCGTCGCTCGAGCCGGAGGTTGACGTCGAGCTTCCGCGGCGCGCGCCGTCGGCCTCCGACCAGAGCGCGCGAGCGTCGGACGTCGATCTCGACCGGATGGCGCCGCGCGGCGCGACGCTCGGCGGCACCTGGCGCGCCGAGGCATCGGGCGTCGACGCCGTCGCGTTCGCCTGGTCGCGACCGGACGGCGCGTCGGGTTTCGAGGTGTGGAGCCACGGGCCGGACGCGTGGCGCGTGGTCTACGCGTTCACCGACGAACCGCCCACCGACGTCCTCGGCGTGACGTTCGACACGGGCGACGTCACCCGCGACGCGACGGCCGACGCGCTGACGTTCGAGAGCACGGGCGGCTCCGGCGCGTGCGGAACCTGGCGCGTCGTCGCGATCGCCTCCGGAGCCGAGGAGATCTGGTCGAGGGCAGGGTGCGACACGGACGTCCGGATCGTCGGCGGCGACCTCGCCGTGCGCGAGGCCGTCTACCAGCCGGACGACCCGCACTGCTGTCCGAGCGCCTACCGCACGACGACCTCGCGATGGGCCCGAACGCGCTGGAAGGTGGTCTCGAGGTCGACGACGCCGGCCTGATCGCCGGGGGCTACACCGCGCGGCCCACCGGGCCGATACCCAGGTGACGCGGGAGAACCCGGATGACGATCGAACCCAGACTGGCCAACCGCCTGCGAAACGCGTTCGGCACGCTCGCGTTCCTGTCGCTCGCCGTGGCCGCCATCGCGTTCGGCGCGAGCTTCGTGCTCCGCTCGGGGCTCGAGAAGGAGGCGATCGCCCAGGCCGGCACGCTCGCGAACACGATCGTCCAGCCCGCGCTGGACCCCAACGACGTGGCCGCTCCGATGACCGGCGACCGGTATCGCACGATCCGGCACCTCGTGCGCAAGCGGGTCCTCGAGCCCCCCGTCACGTCCGTCGAGATCTGGAACGGGGACGGAACCATCGTCTTCGCGGACGAGAAGTCGCGGGTCGGCGAGCAGGTTCCGGCGATGAAGAGCGTGATCCACGACGCCACGATCGAGGGCTCGACCGACGTCGTCGAGGGCGACACGTTCCGCGCGCTCGTCGGCGTCGGCGTCGGAGACGCGTCCCTCGTCGTCGAGCTCGACCGGCCCATGGCCGCGATCGACGACACGGCCGATCGATGGCTTCCCTGGGTGCGACGCGGGATGCAGGCCGCCGTCGCGTTCCTCGCTCTGTGGGTCGCGGCCGTCGCGTTGTCGGTCGTCGCGCGTCGCGGCCGCGCGAAGCAGGCGGACCAGCTCCCACAGAAGGTCGAGACGGGCAACGCGCCACCGGCCCACGAGCAGGACGCGCACGTGAGCGTCCGCCGCCGCAAGACCGACCGGCCCGACGGCGTGTCGCCCGACGCGCCCGCCTACATGCAGCCCGGATTCCGCGAGCACCTCGACGCCCGACGCGAGGCCGAGGACGCGCTGTCGAACGCGCAGCAGGCGCTCCGCGCGTCGGAGCTCGATCGCGAGCGTCTCCAGCAGCGCCTCGATCAGACCGAGTCCGAGCTTCAAGAGGCGCGCACGCGCCTGGCCGAGCTCGGCGCGACCGCCGGTCGCTAGCGATCGCTCCGGACGGCGCCTAGCTCACGACGCGAACGCGGCTGCCTCGCGGCGACTTCTCGATCTCGATCCGCGACGGGAGCCGGAGCGCGAGCTCCTGCACGTGCGTGACGACGCCGACCATCCGGCCGTCGCCGCCGAGCTGCTCGATCGCCTCGACGACCACCTCGAGCGACTCGGGATCGAGCGTTCCGAACCCCTCGTCGAGGAACAGCGCGTCGAGCCGTGCGCGATCCGACACCGCGAGCGCGCGCACCTGCTCGGACAGCCCGAGCGCGAGCGCGAGCGACGCGAGGAACGTCTCGCCGCCGGACAGCGTGCGAACGCTGCGCCGCTCCTCGCCGTTCCACGTGTCGACGACGGAGAACTCCTCGTCGACGTACTCCATGCGATACCGGCCGCTCGACAGGGTCTCGAGCCGCCGAGACCCGGCGGCCGCCAACAGCTGGAGCGCCTCGGCCTGCAGGAACGGGATGATGTGCCGGGCGTCGAGCTCCCTGGCGAGCGCGTCGAACAACGCGAACCGCGCTCGGTGCTCCGCGGCCTCCTCGACGATGCGCTCGGCGTTCGCGAGCTTGGTGCGGAGATCGTCGGCACGCTGGTTCGCGGTGGCCGCCGTCCTGGCCGCCTCGGTGCGCGCGGCGGAGACCGTCGACACGAGGCGGGACAGCGGAGGCCCGGCCTCGACGAGCCCGTCGACGATGGCCTCGGCCTCGAGCAGCACGGACGCCTCACCGGCCGAGCGCTCGTCGGCCGCGTCGCCGAGCGAAGCGGCGACCGCCGCGAGGGACGAGGCAGCGGCCTCGGCGTACGCCGCGAGCGATGCGGCGTCGTCGTTCTTCGATGGCTTCTTCGATTGCGTCTTGGATGCCCGCTTCGGAACGGTCGGGTTTCCTCCGAGGAGCGCCGCCGCGCGCTCCGCCGACGCGGCGACGGGCAGCGCGTCCAGCGTTCCCTGGATCTCGGCCACCCGCGTCGAGATCGCCGCCGCCTCGCGCTCGGCGGCGGCGAGCCGCTCGGCGGCGTCCCGCTGCTCGGCGCTCGCGGCGTCGCACGCGGCATCGAGCTCCTCGAGCCGCTCGAGCCGCATCCCGAGCTCCGCCCCCGGATCGAGCGGTACGTCGCCGTCGAACGCCGACGCCAGCTCGGCCTCCACC
>JBKPTC010000002.1:0-17570 GCA_046735355.1 bacterium | reverse complement strand
GCGGAGCGGCGATCGATCGGTCGGAGACGATGTCCATGGCGTCCGTCAGTCGGATCCGTCGATGCTATCGGGACGTCGCCCGATCGTGGAAGCGACCCGACGGTCGCGGATCAGCCGCTCGTACATCGCCTCGAGCGCGCGCCGGTGCGCCGCCGGCGACAGCTCGTCGCGGATGAAGCGGTATGCGTTGCGGCCGAACCGAGTTCGCGCGTCGGCGTCGGCTCGCAGCCAGACGAGTCGGCGCGCGAGGTCGTCCGCGTCGCCCGCCTCGAAGCGCACGCCGCGGTCGTGCGCGGTGAGCTCGGGGAGTCCTCCCCGGCTGCTGGCCAGGATCGGACGTCCGAGCGCCATCGCCTCGAGCGCCGCGAGCGGGGCGTTCTCGTCGCATTCCGACGGCATGACCAGGTAGCCGGCGTCGCGTACGGACGTCGCGACGCCGTCGGCGTCCAGGCGGCCCGTCATCGTCACGCGGCGGAGGCCGAGCGCCTCGATGCGCCGCTCGAGCCCGCCGCGCAGCGGCCCGTCGCCGACGATCACGAACGGGGGGTCGCCGGCGCGCGCGAGCGCCGAGACCAGCGTCTCGAGCCCCTTTTCGGGAGAGAGCCGGCCGACGTACACGCCGCCCTCGCCCGTCGCGGGGCTCGGCTCGACGGGCGCCTCCATGAAGTTCCGGATGAGCTCGAGCCGCCCGGCCGGAACGCCCCAGCTCCGCAACCGGTCGCGGAGGAACGCGCTCGGGGCGACGTAGCGGTCCACGCGCTCCTGCAACCGCGCGACGAACCGGTGCGACCACAGGGCCACCGCGTACGCGGCCGCCTGCCGGCGATCCTCGAAGCACCGGTGGACCACGGCGTTCGCGTAGTTGCCAGTCTCGCATCGCCGGCAGACGTCGCCCTCGGTGAACATCACACCGTTCGGACAGCGGAGCCGAAGGTTGTGCACCGTCTGCACGAGCGGAACGCGTTCGCGTCCCGCGGCTAGGTGGACCGCCGGACCGAGCGCCGGATACGGGTTGTGAAGATGCACGACGTCGGGGCGGAACCGCCTGATGCGGGCGCGGACCCGTTCGGTCACGGCCGGAGAGGCCACCATCCGCGCGGCGGTGCCGATGCCCGGCTCCAGATCTCGGTTCGCCTCGCCGAGCACGTCGACGACGTGGTCCTCGGACAGCAGCGCCGCCTGGCTCTCGACGTATCGATCCTCGCCGCCGGGTACGCGGTAGAAGCTGTGCGCGATCAGGACCCGCATCTGGTCGCACCCACCCTTCGGCGTCCTCGATCGCTCACCGGACACTCCTCCGCACGGCCTCGTACGTCTCGGCGATCGCGCGGCCGCGCTCGGTCCACGAGAACGACTCGGCACGCTCGCGTGCGCCCGCACGCAGCTCGTCGCTGAGCTTGGGGTCGGTCGCGATCCTCCTCATCGCGGTGGTGAGGCCGGACACCGTGCGGCGCGGTCCATCGGCCGCGACCACCAGGCCGGCGCGATCCGCGACGAGCAGCGGTGGGCCGCCCACGTCGAGACAGATGACCGGCGTCCCCATCGCCATCGCTTCCAGACACGCGTTCCCGCCGGAGTCGTGCAGGCTCGGATGCACGAGCGCCGTCGCGGTGGACAGGAGCTCGAAGATCTCGTCGCGCGAGCGCTCGCCGAGGAACCGCACGCGCTCTCCGACGCCGAGCCGCGACGCGAGGGCCTTCAGCCGGTGTCGTTCCGGTCCGCTGCCGGCGATGCGGTACTCCATGTCGTGGGTCGCGACACGGGCGAACGCGCGGATCGCGAGGTCGAGACCCTTCCACTGCACGAGCCGGCAGACGCTCACGAACAGGACGTCGGCGTCGGACGGCCGGTCGGTCCGCGCGGCCGCCGCGCGTTCCAGGTCCCGCTCCGTGAGCCCGATCTGCGGGCCGACCTCGACGACGCGTGCTCCGAGCCGGCGAACCCGGTCGCCGGTCTGGCCCGTCGTGACGCGAGCGACGGCCGAGCGTCGCGCCGTCGCGCGAACGAACGGATCGCGCTCGCCGATGCGCCTGGCGATCGACCGAGCTGCCTCGTACGCGAGACCGCGGACGCCGAACGTGCGCCAGAACGACGACGACGCGCGTTCGGCGCCGCCGACGGGCCCCCAGACGAACGGCGCCGGAAGCATCGACACGAGGCTGGGCGAGTAGTACCGGACGAACGTGACGTGATGGACGACGTCGAACCCGACACGGCGGTGCAGCCGGCGGCCGACGACATAGGCGGCGACCTGCCAGACGTAGTAGTGGACGTTCGCGAGCCACGGCACGCGCTTCCGCCGGACGCGCTTGCTCGGCGTCCAGCCTCCGGGTCCGATGAAGACGAACCGCGGACGATGACCGGTCATGCGGGGCAGCTCGGCGAGGATCGCGTCGCGGTTCTCGCGGGACGTGAGCACCCAGACGTCGTGGTAGCGCGCGACCTCGCACGCGACGTTCCAGCCGACGCCGGGCTCCGAGCCGCGTTCCGGCGCGCAGGCGTACGCCGAGATCAGGACGCGCAACCGCGACTCCGGCGCCGACGCGAGGCGGTGGCGGGGTGGCGCGAGGCGTTCCGTGCGCACGACGCGGCCGACGTCGCTAGCTCCGAGCGGCGCGATATCCGTAGCGCCGCAGGAGCGGAGCCGCGATCGCCGTGGCGAGCATCCGTTGCCAGCCGGCGAGCCCGGCCTGCCACTCGGTGTCGGGTCTGACCGCGACGGAACCCGATCGGAACCGCGCCGGGTTGCCCGAGACGGTGTGCGTGCCTGCGAGCTGGAAGACGTTCGCCGCGGGCACCTGCACGAGCGCGGGATCCTCGCCCACCAGCTCGACGAGCCGCCGCAGCGTCTGCGTCGGGCGTTGCACGAACCCCTCGTAGCGCACCAGGGTGGATCGATCGTCCAGACGCGCGCGGAGCTCCTCCGTGGCGACGTTCCACGCGAGCCAGCTCGCAGTGCTCTCCGTGACGCGGTGCCGGTCGATACCGGGCTGGCGCTTCTGCCACGAGTACGCGACGGCGCGGGGATCGCGGACGAGATGGACCACGTAGACGTCGAGGCCGGGGACGAGCGCGAGCACGGCGGCGTCGGACGGGCGCTTCGACGAGTCGACGATCACCCGGGCGCCCGTGACGTCGGCGACCGTCGCGTACAGCTTGCGCACGACGGCCGCGTACGACGAGAGCGTCGGCTGTTCGGAGACCGCGGCCGGGTCGAGCGCAAGGAGCTTGCGCGTGTGACGGAACCGCGTCACCAGTCGCTGCCACTCGAGGATCGTTCGCGCACTCGGGATCGTCGGATCTCGTTCGAGACGCTCGAGCACGACCGACCACACCTCGCACGCCTTGACGGGGCGGCCGCAGCCGCACACCCAGTCGCCGATCACGCCGCGCTCCCAGATGTACCGAAGCTCGCCGGTCGAGAAGAACCCGTCCAGCTGTCCGAGCAGATTGTCGAGGATCGTGCTGCCGCTCCGGCCCCACCCGGCGATGTAGAGGACCTTCACGTCCGCATGGTCGTCGCCGGCGGGGGCGGGCGCGGGGTCCGCGCGCTCGGACGCGCGCGCGGCGGGGTGCGCGGGCAGCGGCTCGTATCCGAGCAACGCCATCTGCTCGGCGAACTCCTCCTCGATCCGTCGGATGTGATCGACCGAGAGCTGATCGCGCCAGCCGCTCGTCGAGCCGGAGTTCACGAAACGGATGTCGGGACGGGCGTTGGCTCCGAGCGCGCCGGAGGGCGCGCGTTCCTCCTTCGCGCGCATCTCCTCGAGCCGGTTGTTGTCGACCACGCGCGCGATCGCCTCCTCGCCGGCGGCGAGATCGAGGAAGCGAGCGATCTTGCTGAGCTCCGTGACCGCGTCGGACCGAAGGTCCTCGAACCGGACCGCATGCACGCGCGCGTCCGACGTCGTCGGATCGAGCCACGTCGCGACGTGGCGGTCCCACCGGCTGTACGGGTTGGCGCGGCCGCTGATGAACGCCTCGAAGAAGGTGTGGAACGACTCGTGCGACAGGCCCGTCCGCAGCTGCCACTGGTACTCGGACAGCACGACGCTGCGGGGATCGCGGACGACGTAGATCGCAGCCGCGACGCCGTGGAGGTACGCCTCGTGCGTCTGGATCAGCCGTCCGCCCTCCGGCAGGAGCTCAGGCGCTGCGTGATGCTTGCCGATGTACGGGATCGAATCGTTCACCGACACGAACTCGGCCGGAGCTCCGCTCAGCAGCTCGTAGAGCAGGAACCGCAGCCACGTCGTCCCGGACCGCGGATACGACGCCACGAAGAGGTCGCCGCGCCGGACGTCCCGATACCGGAGGAGGTTGAGCGGCCGACGAAGGTACGGATTCCTAAAGTACGCGCGTCGAAGCGCGTCCTTCTCGTCGGCGAGCATCTCGCCGTGCTTTGGGGGAAGGAGCGTGTCGGTCACGCCGCGATCCGAGGGCGCCCCGTGGGGAAGTACTTGAACCCCGCCGCCCGGGCCGCCGCCGGGTCGAGCACGTTGCGACCGTCGACGATGAACGGATACGCCACGTGGGCTCGGAGCCGCTCGAGATCGAGCTCGCGGAACTCCGGCCACGCCGTGGCCGTCACGATGCAGTGCGCGCCGGCCGCCGCCTCGTACGGGTCGCTCGCGATCCGAAGCTCCGGCATCTCGTCCTTGGCGTTCGAACCGGCCTGCGGGTCGTAGCCGACGACCGTGGCTCCCTCGTCGATCAGCCTCCGAGCGAGCGCGAGCGCCGGAGCGAACCGGATGTCGTCGGTGCCCGCCTTGAACGACAGCCCGAGCAGGGCCACGGTCTTGTCCTCGAGGTTCCACAGGCCGTCCCTGACCTTCTCGAACGCGGCCGTGACCGCCTCGTCGTTGATGCGCGCCACGTCACGCAGCAGTGCGAAGTCGTACCCGAGGCGAGCGGCCAGATGATCGAAGGCCTGGATGTCCTTCGGAAGGCAGTAGCCGCCGTAGCCGAGCCCGGCGTCGAGGAACGCCGGCCCGATCCGGGGATCCGCGCCCATGATCCCGGCGACGTGCTGCACGTCGGCGCCCGACGCCTCGCAGATGCGTGCGAGCGCGTTGACGAACGAGATCTTGACGGCGAGGAAGGCGTTGCTCGCGTGCTTGGCCAGCTCCGCCGTCCTGACGTCCGTCTCGATGTACCGGCATCCGGCATCGATCAACGACCCGTAGATGCTCCGCATGACGGAGAACGCGCGCGGCGTCTCGGCGCCGACGAGGATCCGGTCGGGATGTAGCGAGTCCTCGACGGCGGTTCCCTCGCGGAGGAATTCCGGGTTGCTGACGATCTCGACGTCCTTGCGCGACCCGCCGTTCTGCAGCCACATCGTCTGCGCGACGCGCTCGGCGGTGCCCGCCGGAACGGTCGACTTCTGTACCAGGACGAGCCCGTCGTCGGCGTGCCTGGCGACGTCGGCCGCCGCCCGCTCGACGGCGATGAGGTTCGCCTCACCGGAGGCCTTGGGCGGCGTGCCGACGCAGATGAACGCCGCCTCGGCGCCCGCGACCGCTTCGCCCGTCGACGCCGCGAAGGACAGCCGGCCGGTCGCCGCGTGCGTTCGCATCAGCTCCTCGAGCCCCGGCTCGAAGAACGGCGCGACGCCTCGTCGCAGCGACGCGAGCTTCTCTTCGTCGACGTCGGTCGCGGCGACGTCGTGACCCATCTCCGCGAACGTCGCCGCGGCGACGAGCCCGATATGACCCGTTCCGATGACCGCGATCCTCACGTCGTCACTCCTTCGGGGCTACGGTCGTCGTCAGGATGCCGCCGCGACGGGCGTCTCGGGCAGCCGGCCGGCCCGAGCCAGCTCGTCGTGGATCCACGGGTACGTCTGCCGCAGGCCGGCCTCCAACGTGGTTCCGGGCTCCCAGCCGAGGACCTCGCGCAGCCGGGTGTTGTCGCTGTTGCGACCGCGGACACCCTGCGGCCTGCTGACGTCGTGCCGCTTCTCGAGCCGCTTGCCGGCGATCCCGCAGACCAAGTCCACGAGGCCGTCGACGGATACCAGCTCGTCCGAGCCGAGGTTCAGCGGCGCCGGGTCGTCCCGCTTGAGGATCCGGTGGATGCCCTCGACGCAGTCGGCGACGTAGGTGAAGCTCCGGGTCTGCTGCCCGTCGCCCCAGATCTCGATCTCGCCGCCGTCGCGCGCCTCGGCGACCTTGCGGCAGATGGCGGCCGGTGCCTTCTCGCGCCCGCCTTCCCACGTCCCGAGCGGGCCGTAGATGTTGTGGAAGCGCGCGACGGTCGTCCGGAGCTTGCCCTCCTCGCGGTAGTACTGGCAGAGCTTCTCCGCGTACAGCTTCTCCCAGCCGTACCCCTCCTCGGGGTCGGCCGGGTACGCGTCCTGCTCGCGAAGCGGCGTGACGTCGGCGTCGGCCTGCCGATACATCGGGTAGATGCACGCGGACGAGGAGAAGAAGTACGCGCCGGCCCCGTTGCGATGGCCGGCCTCGAGCATGTGCGCGTTGATCAGGACGTTGTTCCGCGCTACGTCGGCGTGGTGCGCCGTGATGTAGCCGATGCCGCCCATGTCCGCGGCGAGCTGGTACACCTCGTTCACGTCTCGCGTCGCGGCCAGGCAGTTGTCCAGCTCGCGGAGGTCGAGCAGCTCGAACTCGTCGGCTGCGGTGTCCTCGTACTCGGGCGCCTTGATGTCGACACCCCGTACCCAATACCCCTCGGCCTTCAAGACCTTCACCATGTGATGGCCGATGAACCCACCGGCTCCGGCGACCAACGCTCGGGTCGTCACGTGCGCTCCTTCCGATATCCGACGATCTCGCTCGATTGCGGTGCGTCCGGACGCGCGATGCGCCCGGTGGATCTCGATCCGCCGCCGCGCAGCAGCTGCGCGGCGAACAACGCGGCGAACCGTGGATTCTGCACGACATAGCGTCTCATCAGCCGCCGCGGTTCGGTCACGAGCCTGAACAGCCACTCGAGGCCGACGCGCTGCATCAACCGGGGCGCCTGGAGCTTCTGCCCGGCCAGGAAGTCGAAGGCCGCGCCGACGCCGACCATCGCGGCCCGGACGCGGCCGCGGTGCGCGGCCATCCAGGCCTCCTGTTTCGGACATCCGAGGCCGACGAACAGGATCCGCGCGCCGGATGCATCGATGGCCGCGACCACCTCCTCGTCCTCGCGCTCCGTCAGCTCCCGGAACGGCGGGCTCCACGCGTACGCGACGTCGATCCGGGGCCACCGGCGCCGGACCTCGCCGAGCAGGCGGTCGAGCACGCCCGGCGCGCCGCCGAAGAACCCGACCGGCACGCCTCGAGTCTCGGCCTCGGACAGCACGTGCGGCGTGAGGTCCGGTCCGTAGACCCGCGTCGCCGACGGCAACCCGAGGCGCCGAAGCCCCCACACGAGCGGCATCCCGTCCGGCGTGACCAGATCGGCTTCGTTCATGATCCGGGCGAACGCCGGGTCGTCGTGTGCGCGCATCACGTTGTTCACGGCGGCCACGCAGACGTACCGGGACTCGCCGGCTTCGGCCCATGCGAGGATCCGCTCCGTCGCGTCGTCGTAGCTCGTCAGGTCGACGCGCATGCCGAGGATGGATCTGGACGCGGGCATCAGACCGCTCCGCGACGAGCGACGACCGCGCCGAGCGTGCGGTACAGGATCCAGAGGTCGAGACCGACGGACCAGTTCTCGATGTAGAAGCGGTCGATCTCCAGCGCGCGCTCGGAGTCCAGGTCACTGCGGCCGGACACTTGCCACAGACCGGTGAGGCCGCCCCGGACCTCGTGGCGCGGCGCGAGGAACTCGGGATTCGCGGCCACCTGCTCGGCGGGCAGCGGCCGTGGACCGACGAGGCTCATGTCACCGCCGACGACGTTCCACAGCTGGGGGAGCTCGTCGATGCTGAGCGCCCGGATCACGCGGCCGACGCGGGTCAGCCGTGGATCCTTCTCGAGCTTGAAGTACGGCTTCGTCAGGTCGATGACCGTCCCCTCGAGCGCACGCTCGGGGTTGATGACCATGGACCGGAACTTGTACATGGTGAACGGCCGGCCGTCCTTCGTGATCCGAGTCTGCTTGTAGAACGCCGGACCGGACGATGTCAGCCGGATGGCGGCGGCGATCGCCAGGAGCACGGGAAGCGACACTACGAGGAGCGTCGACCCGACGAGGATGTCGAACGTCCGCTTGGCGGCGGCCTGCGCGCCCGACAGCCGAACGGGTCTGACGGACAGCGCCGTGAGACCGGCCGTCGAACGCACGATGAGTCGAGACGGGTGGATGCCGGTGAGATTGGTCGAGATGTGGAGCTCGGAGTTCGTGCGCCGGCACGCCCGGGCGACGATTTCGATCTCCTGCGGTGAGAGCGCCGTCGACGCGATGTACACGCAAGCGACCCCGTTGCTGCGCAGGAGGCTCTCGGTCTCGTGGACTCGCCCGACAACCGGAAGCTCCGTATCAGATGTGACGCCGTTGGGGGCTCCGACGAAGCCGACAGGCTCGTACGACCTGCCGTCGGCCAGCGTCTTCGCGAGGCGCTGCGCCTCCTCGTTCGTCCCCACGACGAGGGTCGGGACGGCGTCCGCTCCGGCGCGACGGGATCGAGCGGAGATGGACCGGGCCGCCCACCGCCCGCCGAGCTCGACAAGCACCGCGACGACGAACAACCGAGAGATCAGTGACATCGTGGTCGGCACGCCGGTTCTGACCGCGATCGCCGCGACCGCGAACGACGCCGTCGCCGTCGCGCCGAGGATGCGTCGGATCTCCTCGCCCGGCGTCACGCCGGCGCGCGAATACGTCCGGAAGAACTGGAATACGGCGAGCCACGCGAGCGGAGCCAGCAAGACGATCACCACCACGTCGAGCGCCGTGACCGGCGACCATCCTGCCCACAGCGCTTCGGAGAGTGCGAACGCTCCCATGGCGACCGCGGCGTCATAGACGGGAAGAACGCGCCGCACAGCGTCCGTCGTCGCGACGGTCCGTCGCGGGGGGTGCACGACGGCGCGTCGAGCTCCGACTCGCTGGTCGGTCTCGCGAAGGGCGGTGGCGTCACGCATCGCTGGAGTGGCGGACCACGAGCGCTACAGCGGTTGCACCGACGGTTCGGCCACCGATCCGATCGACCACGTACACACCTCTATCCGCCTCAGGCCCGAGCTCGCTGTCGCCCCCGCGGTCCGTCCGGTTCGCCGAGCGTACCGGGCGGGGTTTGTCCCCCGTATGACCTACGGTTGCGTACGGGTCTGTCACAGGCTACCGAGCCTGGTGGGTTCCGGCATCCCCCGTTCGGTCTAAAGCGCCGTGCTCCGAATGGCAATGGCCGATCGGACATGCCATTGCGGCATTGGGTGGTCGCGCCGCCGACGGTTGCGCCGGACGGATAACGGTCCGATCCCGCGGCGCATCCGTCCGAGCGCGCAGCCCGGGCGACGGTGTCCACTTTTTTTCCGCACGCGGTCTTTATCCGCACGCGGGCCGTTCGGACCCAAGGGGCAAGGGCGCGACGACGACCGCACCGAGACGGCATACGCCGACCGGCCGTTCTCCGGCGCAGACGGAGCCGGTACCCTGACGCGGGATGATCGCCGTGCCGGACGTCTCCGTCGTCATCCCCACGCGCAACCGCCTCGATCTCCTGCGGACGACGCTGCAGTGCGTGCTCGCGCAGCGGGGCGTGGACCTCGAGGTCGTGGTCGTCGACGACGCCTCGACGGACGGCACGCCCGACGCCATCCGGGCCCTCGGCGAGACCCGCGTCCGGGTCGTCTCGCAGGTCGCATCCGGCGGCGTGAGCGCCGCGCGCAACCGCGGCATCGCCGAGTCGACCGGACGATGGGTCGCCTTCCTCGACGACGACGACCTCTGGTCGCCGGTCAAGCTCGAGCTCCAGCTCGTCGCGGCCGAACGCAACGAGCGGCCGTGGGTCTACGCGGGCGACGTGAACGTCGACGACGAGCTCAACGTGCTGACGGCGTCCCGGCCGCCGACGGCGGCCGCGGTCGTGGAGGCGCTGCCGCGCTACAACCCCGTTCCGACCGGCGCGTCGAACGTCGTCGTTCGCGCGGACGTCCTCCGTCGCGTCGGCGGGTTCGACCCTGGACTCCGCCGGACGGAGGACTGGGATCTGTGGCTTCGGCTGGCTCGGTGCGGTCCGCCCGCCGTGGTCGATGCGCCGTTGGTCGCGTACCGCTTCCACGCCGGCAATCGCATCCTGGATCCCGAGTCGATCGTGCGCGAGCCGGAGATCCTCGCGGGCCGGTACGGGATCGAGATCGACCGGCCGGCCGTCCTTCGCCGCGCGGCGTGGGCATGCCTGCGCGCCGGCCATCGGATCGACGCCGCGCGGTATTACGCACGCGCCGTCGCTGCCGGTGACGCTCGCTCGCTGCTTCGTCTCGCTGTCGCGCTCGGCCATCCAGCTGTGGGGTCGGAGCGGGTGTTCCGGCTGCTTCCGAACGCGCCGGGCGATGCCGGGTGGCGTTCCGAGGCCCAGCGGTGGCTGGACGACATCCGACGCTCGTCCGAGCCGGCGGCTCGGCGATGACGGTTCGCACGCGCCCGTTGCCGAAGGCGGCAGCGAGGTGGCTGCTCGGCAGGCGGCGGGTCGGGGAGCTCGCCCGATCGATCGCCTCGGCCCGAGGCCGCTCGCTCGCGCTCGTGTACCACCGCGTCGACGACTCGCCTCGACGGCCCGGCCTCGTTCCGTCCGTCTCCGCGGACGTGTTCCGTCGGCACGTCGCGGCGCTCGGCGAGATCGGTGACGTCGTCGGGATCGACGATCTCCTCGGCACGTCCGAGCGCCGCGGGCCGCGTTTCGCGCTCACCTTCGACGACGACTTCGGAACGCACGTGCGGACCGTCGTTCCCGTGCTCGCGTCCGCGGGGACCGTGGGGACGTTCTTCCTGTCCGGGCGTTCGATGCGCGGGCTCGGCCCATACTGGTTCGAGCGCCTCGACGCGATGATCGCCACGATCGGCGTCGAGGAGACGGCGCGCCGTCTCGGAGCGGATGCGCGCGACGCGGCGGCCCTCGCCCTCGAGTGCGAAGACGATCCGGGTCTGCAGCGTCGTCTGGAAGACCTTGGCGGCGATGTGGTCGCGGACCACCTCGGGGCCGAGGACGTGCGCGCGATCTCGGAGGCGGGGATGACGATCGGCTTCCACACGGTGCGCCACGCGGCGCTGCCGACGCTCGGCGACGACGAGCTCCGCGAGGCGCTCTCCAGCGGCCGGACCGAGCTCGAGGGTGCGGCCGGGCGGGCGCTTCGCCACTTCGCGTATCCGCACGGCCGCGTCGACGCGCGGGTCGCGTCGCGCGTCGCCGACGCCGGGTTCGTGGCGGCGTGGACCGGACGGCCGCGCGCCGTCGACGGGCGGTCCGACCGGTTGCGGCTGGGCAGGTGGGAGCCCGGTCCGGTCGGCGTCGACGACCTGCTCATCTCGCTCACCAAGCGACTCGCGGTGGGCGCATGACCCGTCCCGAGGTCAGCGTCGTCGTCCCCACGCGTGACCGGTGCACGCGGCTGCCGCTCGCGCTTCGCAGCGCGCTGGCGCAGCGAGACGTCGAGCTCGAGGTCGTCGTGGTCGACGACGGATCGCGGGATCGCACACAGGACGTGCTCGCGTCGGCTGCGGCCGATCCGCGTGTACGGCGTGTGCGCCGCGCGTCGCCGGGCGGCGTCGGCACGGCGCGGAACGACGGCATCGCGGTCGCGCGCGGCCGCTGGATCGCGTTCCTCGACGACGACGACGTGTGGGCGCCGGAAAAACTGTCGGCTCAGCTCCAGGCGCTCCGGTCCTCGGCGGGTCCGTGGGCGTACGCCGGTGACGTCGTCGTCGATGCGGACCTCCGCGTGCTCGGAGGAGCTCCGCCGCCGACGCCGTCCGAGGTCCTCCGTTCGCTTCCCCGGCACAACGCCGTTCCGGCGGGGGCGTCCAACGTCGTCGTGTCGTCGGAGGTGCTCCGCGAGGTCGGAGGGTTCGACGCGACGCTCGCCACGAGCGAGGACTGGGACCTGTGGCTCCGCCTGGCTCGCGTGGGCGCGCCCGCGTACGTGCCGCGTCCGCTCGTCGCCGTGACGCTGCACGCGGGAAACGCCTCCGCCGACACAGCGCGGATGCTCGAGGAGATCGAGACGATCCGGCGGCGGTACGGCGTCCCGGTCGATCGCGCGCGACACCTTCGGTGGGCGGCGTGGAACGCGTTGCGCGACCACCGCAGGGTCGAGGCCGCCGGCTACTACCTGCGCGCGGCGGCAGTCGGCGACGCCCGGTCGCTCCTTCGCGCGGCGGCGGTCGTCCTCGCCCCCGAGCGGGTGGCCGCGCGCGCCTCGCTGATCCGAGCGCCTTCCTCGGCGGCGTGGATCGCCGAGGCCGGCGCCTGGCTCGAGGAGGTGACCAGATGGCTCGAGACGTCGAGCAGCCGGTGAGGGCCTGCGGCGAGGCCGTCGCGGCCGCGGGCTCGCGGCGGCATCGCGCCGACGTCGTGCTGTGGACCGTCGTGGCGCTGTTCCTCGCGGTCGTGGCGCCCGTCGTCGTCCGCGGCGCGCCGCTCGCCGACGACTTCACCAACTGCGTCTCGACTGCCCGGATGGGATTCGCGTCGGCGCTCGCCGGTTCGATCGAACGCCTGGGCGCCTCGCGGAAGGCCCACCTGCTCGAGATCGTCGTCACCGGCGGCGTGTGCGGTCACGCGCCCTTCGGTCTCGCGATCGCCGTGCCGCTCCTGTTCACGATCGCGATCGCGTTCCTGCTCCGCTCGCTCCTCGTCGATGTCGGGCTGCCGAGGGCGTGGGCGAACGTCGGGGGCGCCCTCTGGCTGCTGGCGCCGCTCGGAACGGAGAGCGCGCTGTGGCCCGCGGCGCTCCACGTCCCGCTCGGGATCGCGCTCGCGGTGATGGCCGTCCGCCTGCACCGACACGATCGTCCGATTCTGGCGGCGCTCGCGGTCGCCGGGGCGGGGCTCTCGGTCGAGCAGGTGCTGCTCGCTCTGCCCGTCGCGGTTTGGATGCTCACGCCGCCGCAACGCCGCCGCCGGGCGACGACCGAGACCGTCGCGGTCATCGCGGTGCTCGCCGGGGCGTTCTTGTTATGGCCCGGCAACGATCCGCGCCTGCACGTCACGGTCGGTCAGCGGATCGCGGAGGTAGTTCACGACCCGCTCTTTCCGCTGCAGTTCGCCGGCGTCGGTCTGGGTCTCCAATCCATCCCGCTCGCCGTCGAGTGGGCGTTTCCGGTGAGCGTCGTCGCACTCGCGGCCTCCGCATACGCCGGGTGGCGGCTCGCGCCGTACCTGGCGCGGCTCGACGCGGGCGGCGCGCGTTCCGGTGAAGGTTCCGGCACCGACGTCCCCGCGACGGGGTGGCGACCTCGGCGCGTTGCCCTCGCCGGCGTGCTCCTGATGGCGTTGAACGTTCCGGTGCTCGTGAACGTGCCACACGAGGGATCACCTCGGCTGTTCGCGCCGAGCTGGCTCGTGGTCTCGGCGTGCGTCGCGATCGCCGGTGCCTCGGTTCGTCGCGAGCGCCTCCGGACGTGGGGCGCCGTCGGCGGTGTCTTCCTCGTCGGAGCGGCGTTGTCGCTCGCGCTGACCGTGTGGGTGCGCGTCGAGAGCGCCGACTTCACCGCAGACGCGGCGGAGCGCGTGGCGGCCGGATTGCCGAGCGGCTCGACCGTCGCCGTATGCGGCGTGACGAGGACCGTCGTCGCTCCGGCGCCTCGCGGCGCGTTCCAGCTCCACGAGTTCGACTACGACTGGGCGGCGCGCGATGCGGTCGAGTTCTACACGGGCGACCGCATGTCATTCGTGATCGCGGGGAGCGGGGACCGGGCTTGCCCGGCCCCGGGATCCGTCGACCGCGTCGTCTCGTTCGAACGGCTCGTGTCCGGCTGGCGGTCCGATGGCTGATCGTCCGCCCGTCTGGCCCGATCTCACGGTCGTCATTCCGACGATCGGCAGGGCGCTCGTCGACGGCTGTCTGCGATCGATCGTGGACGGCGGGATGTGGCCGGCGGAGGTCGTGGTCGTCGATCAGGGATCGGACCGCACGACCGCCGACGCCGCGGCGCGCGCGGGCGCGAGCGGTCTTCACGTGACGCACATCCGTTCCGAGCAGCGGGGCATCGCGGCCGGGACCAACCGCGGCATCGAGGCCGTCGGCACGCGGTACGTCGCCACGACGCACGACGACTGCCGCGTGCGCGTCGACTGGGTGTCGAGCCTCGCCCGCACACTACCCGCGCTCGGCGACGCGATCCTCACGGGCCGCGTCGAGCCCGAGGGCGATGGCTTGGTGCTGACCGTCGTCGTCGATGACGAGCGTCGTGTGTACACGCGTCCGCAGGGTGACCGTGACGTTCTGTTCCCGCCGAACATGGCGTTCCCGGTGCACGTCGTCGAACGCGTCGGATCCCTCGACGAGCATCCGAGCCTTCGTGTCGCCGGCGAGGACAACGAGTGGGCGTACCGCGCGCTGCGCGCCGGCATCCCGATCGTGTACGAGCCGACGGTCGTCGTTCGGCACGTCGCGTGGCAGCACGAGCGGCAGCGCATCGAGGTGTATCGGAGGTATGCGCGAGGGCAGGGAGCGTTCTACGGCAAGTACCTTCGGCGAGGCGACGCCTTCATCGCCCGCCGGGCGATGCTGGATCTGTTGCGCGCGCCATGGTGGACGCTCCGGGGTGCCGCGACTCGGAACGACGACCTGTTCGCCATGGGGCTCGGCGCGCTGACCGGGCAGCCCGTCGGCCTGGTGCGCGGCCTGTCGAACACGGGGGACGGCGTGCGAACGTTCGGGTGAAGGGATCGTCCGCGCACGTCCCACCCACCCAAGGGCGATCGCGGCGCGTTGGCGCGACGGCAACTCCATCGCGCCCCGAGTGCCTCACGATGCGGTCGATTCCGACGAGGCTCGCACGTACAGGACGACATCCAGGTATCGGCCACGCGACGCCCGCCATACGACGCGGTAGTCGGCGTCGAGCTCTCGCTCGACCGTCCGCCCCCCCTCGTGCGGACTGCCGAAGCGGCCCCACAGCAGGACGACCCACACACGGTCGAACCGCGCCGAGAGATCACTCGCCTGCACCGCCGCCGGGGCGTATCGCTCGTCCGGCAGGACGGGCGGATATCGCTCCCACGGCGCCGACGGATAGATCGGAGTCAGGTCGGCCTCGGCGTCCGACCGGGTGAGGTAGTACTCGAACGGACGGCGGCCGAACCGGCTCAGGAAGATGATCCCGTCACCGGGACGCTCTCGTGCGACGACGTTCGCGACGGCCGTTCGCCAGTCCTCGCCATCCTTGAACGGCTGACCGTAGTAGGCGACCAGCGGCGGGGCCGACAGAAGCAACAGCGCGCATAAGGCAGTCGCGCGAACGGCGACCGGTCGGAGCGATGCGATCCCGACGGCCGTCAGCATCGCCAGCGCCGGGACCACGACGATGAGATACCTCGACAGGAAGATCGGTCGCACGGCCGACAGGGCGAGGCTGCCGCAGATCGGAACCGCGATCCATGCGATGGCGAGCAGCGCCGACGACGGGCCGTCCGTGCCGATCGCCCGACGACGATGACGGACGAACGACGTCACAACGCCGATCGTGGCGAACGCTCCGCATCCGAGGAGGAGCAGGACCGCCGCCGGGGTGCGGACCCCGCCACCACCCGTGAGATTGAGGAACGCCGAAGCGACCGCGCGAAGACCGGGGTGCGGGATCCCGCGCTCTATGTCGCTGCTGACGGCGAGAACCGTCAACAGGGGAGCGACAAGAAGCCCGCATGAGGCGAACGCAACCGCGGCGGCCAGTGACAACCGCCGCCGCGCGACAAGCCACACGGCGTGCGCTGCGACGACGAACAGCGCGAACGCGTGCGCGTACACGGCGAACGTGGCCGCCGCCGCGTACGCGAGCCACCGCCGGCGCGACTCGTGCTCGACCGCGACGACGAGCGCGTACGTCGCCAGCACCGAGGCGAACATCGCCATCGAATAGGCTCGGGCCTCCTGCTGGTAACGGACGGAGAACGCGTTCACCGCGAGCAGCCCCCCCGCGATCGCGGCGGCAGTCGTTCCGAACAAACGACGCGTCAAGACGAAGAGCGCCGCAACCGATGCCACGCCGAACAGCACCGATGGGAGGCGCAGCCACGCCTCGCTCGTGCTCACGGACGTCCACACCCGCAAGATCGAGTAGTAGACGCCCGCGAACGCCTCCTGCCGTGCGAGGGCCTGCCAGAACACGCGGAATGGCGTGACCGCCATCGCGGCGGTGTAGGCCTCGTCGTGCCAAAGCGGCTTCTGACCGAGCCGGATGAACCCGAGCACTCCGGCGGCGGCGAGGTCGGCAACGAGCCACGGTTGGCTGCGCGCGAGCCGGCGCGCGCGCGCCGTCCGATCGGCCGCATCCGCGGACCGCGAACGGCACTCGATCGCGCGCTCGACGCTCACGGTGGCATCAGGCGGAGGCGGGCGGTTCGGCGCGCCGCGGAGCGGTGCCGCCGGGCGGAGCGACCACGGCCGGCCGGCCAGCCTCCGGCGAGTCGCGTCGGAGCTCGACATCCGTCTTCGTCGAGCCGAGCCGTTGGTACGCGCGGCGACGCTTGACGAACGGCAGTTCGATCACGAAGTACGACGCGCATGCGAGCGCGAGGCTGCACGCGGCCTCGGCGACGACGAGCGCCGCGCCGTGGAGGTGGCCGAACCGCTGCAGGGCGAGACTTCCTGCGATATGCCAGAGGTACAACGAGTACGAGATCGTTCCGACGAAGACGAGCCACCGCGCGCTCAGACCTCGCTGGAACATCCGCATCGAGCCCGTTACGCAGCCGAAGATCGTCGCCGCGACGGCGATCGCGAACAGCGTCAGGCCTCCGTTCCACATCAGCGACCAGCGGGGAGGAGTCAGCAGGCTGAATGCGACAAAGGCACCGCCGGCGAGGCCGGCGAAACGCGCGCCGCGTGACGGGCCGCGTTCCGGCGGCCGCGCGACGAACAGCGCTCCAGCCAGGCATCCGACCAGCAGTTGGTCGAACCTGGTATCCGTCCCGAAGTAAAGCCGACTTCCGTCTGCCCCGTTCGCATAGAGCAGGATGCGCCACGTGAGCACGGCGAGGATCATCGCGACGAGCGCCCACGCGATATTCCGCGTGCTCAGACGGCGTCGCGTGAGCAGGACGAGGATGGCCGGCCAGATCAGGTAGAACTGCTCCTCGACCGCGAGCGACCACAGGTGGCCGATCTCCCACTCGGGATATGGCCGATTGAGCGCCATCACCCAGTTCGACGTGTACGTGATCGCATAGCCAGCGCCCTCCAGCCGGAGGCCCGTCTGGCCGCGGCCGATGATGAGCACGTACAGCACATAGGCGGCGATCAGCGATGCGAGACCCGGAAACAGCCGGAAGTAGCGACGCAGGTAGAAGTTCTTCAACGACACCGACCCCTCGGCGTGCCATTCCTCGAGCAGCAGCGTCGTGATGAGGAAGCCGCTCAGCGTGAAGAACATGTCCACCCCGAGCAGCCCACCGCGGGGGAAGTTGGTGTAATGGATCGATAGCACGACCAGGATGGCGACCGCACGTAGCC
>JBKPTC010000001.1:0-45322 GCA_046735355.1 bacterium | reverse complement strand
GCGCCGAGCAGCGTCACGGCGTTGCGGACCACGTACCAGCGGGCGTCGTCGAGCCGGGCGGCCACGGGCCCGACGTGACCTGCCGCCGCCTGGCGCAGCACCGCGAGCAGCAACGCGCGTCGGTCCCGATCCTCCTCGTCCGCGAGCAGATCGAGCAGCACGTCGACGCCGAGATCGCCGAACGGCGCGAGCAGCGCGGGCAGCGGCGACGTCTCGGCGTCCGACGCCGGCGGTGCGAGCTCGAGCAGGACGTTCGGCTCGAGCGCGTGCCGCGCCGAGGCCTCGAAGAGCGCCGACCGGTCCTCGCTCGCGTTCTCGAGCGGGCGCCGAGCGGCGTCGACGAGTACGCCGAGACGCTGACGGTCGCCCTGGCGCAGGGCGCCTGCGACCGCCGAAGCCCATCCGTCGAGCACCTCGCCGACGCGCTCCAGGTCCGGCTCGAGCGTCAGGTAGTCGGAGAACGCGAGCAGCGACGCCTGCTCGTCCTCGGCGTCGCCGAGCGCGCGCTGCATCGAGCGCGCGTCCTCGGACCGCGTCGCGGCGAGGTACTCGGCGAGCACGTCGGTCACCGATCCCGACACCCTCGGTCCCGACAGGTCGATGCCGAGCTGCTCGAGCCCGGCGACGATCGTGCCGGCTTCCTCGCGCCCGGCCTCGAGCGCCGTCGTCAGATCGACGATGTCGAGGTGGCGAACGCCGGCGGCCGCGAGCCGCCGCGCGAGGTCGACGGGGTCGCGTTCGCCGTCGCGGCCGAGGTCGACCAGCGCGCGCGTCAGCTCGGCGTTGCTCATCGCGCCGACGAGTCGTTGTGCGAGCGGATCCTCGCCGACGCGGTCGACGAGCAGCTGCACGAGAGACCGCCGCACGACGTCGGGGAAGCGCCCGATCGCGTCGTGGAAGGCGGAGTGCAGATCGATGCCGCGCGCGGGTTCGACGTTCAGCTGCTCGGAGAGCTCGTGCAGCCGCGCGAGGATCGTCTCGGCCTGCTCGTCGGGATCGCCGCCGAGATCCTCGATCATCAGCTCGGAGGCGAGGACGTCGGCCGTGGGGATCTCGGCCCGCGACGGCTCGTCGAGATCCTCGGGAACGTGGTCGGCGCCGGTCACGGGCGCGGGACCGACGCGGAGTAGATCCATCGACGTCACGCCGGTGGCGCGCAGGCGCTCGTCGGCCGCGCCGGGCTCCTGCAGGTCGGTCGGCGGCAGCGACAGGACGTCGAACAGGTGCGCGAGCTCGGACGGCGCCGGAGCGTCGCGCAGCACGAACCGCTCGACCCGCCGCTCGAAGCACGAGAGCGCGAGCCGCCGCAGCGCGTCCTCGGCAGGCAGGGGTCGAGCGTCGAGCCACAGCGACTCGCCGTGCACCTCGACGTCGACGATCCCGTCGGCCAGGGCGCGGTCGGCCGCCAGCTCGATCCGCTCGGCCGCCGCGACGAACCCGGGCCGATCCGTCGCGCCCGGATACAGCCGGTATGCCGACAGCCCGAGCCAGATCTGGCGCAGCAGCGCGGAGACGCGCTGTTCTCGGCTGTCGCTGTCGGCCATCGCCCGCCCCTCGTCCGACCAGGCCTTTGGGATATCGGCAGGCGCCGCGGCCGCATGAACCGATCGGGGTAGACCTTTCCTGACGCCGCCCGAGATGTCGGGCTTCGAGGAGCGCGCCGTCAGTGCTGGGGCAGCAGCGCCTCCAGCGTGGCGGCCGGCAGATCGAGGTAGCCGTCCCGCACGAGGCGCCGGAGCAGGACCTCCCACCCCGGATACTGCTCGAACGCCGTCCGGATCGTTCGGCGGGCCTCGTCGAGGCGCCCGTGCGCGGCGAGCGAGGTCGCCGTCCAGAACGCGATCTCGGCGTTGTCGGGGAAGGCGGAAAGCGCGCGATCCTGCTCCTCGAACGCGCCGTCGAGGTCCCCGGCGAGCTCGAGCTTCTCGGCGGTGTCGAGACGGTCGTACGCGAACTTGAGGTCGACCAGCCGCCGAAGCTCGGGCAGCGGCTCGGGATGGTCGTCGACGCGGATGTGCACGACGACGTCCTCCCACGGCTTGTCGCTCGGCCGCGCCGCCACGACGTAGATGCCGGCGGCCTGCTTGCCGCGAACGTCACCACCCTCGGCCTCTGCGGCGTCGAGCGCGTCGAGCAGCCGGTGCACGAGGTCGCCGTCGCTCCGCTCGTAGGCCTCGGCCATCGCGTCCCAGACTGTGTCGTTCATCATCATGTTGGCCTGACACGTGTAGCCGTCGCCCGTACGGTGTCCCGCCTCGGCGATGCATCGGGAGCCCGTGTGCACCGTGACGCCGCCCCGCGCATCGACCATGCCGATCTGTCGGACGTTCTCGCCCTCGTCACTCGCGACGCGCGCGGCCATCGCCTCGCTCGCCGTCTTGCCCTCGCGCATCAGCCGGAGGCCCTCGGGCCCGTGCGAGACCTCGACGAGCGACTGCGTGGCCACGGCGCCGACGGCCGGCTCGGCCCACAGCACCAGGTCTCCGGCCGCGAACCAGTGCGACTGCACCGCGCCGCCGAGCTGTCCGGTCTCCGGGTCGCGCGCAACGATCGAGTACGTCATCGGCTCTGCCCTCCCAGTCGCCTCAGGAACTCGGTCTCGTCGATCGTCTCGACGCCGAACTCCTCCGCTTTCCCGGCCTTGGTCCCGGCGTTCTCCCCCACCACGACGAAATCGGTCTTCTTCGACACGCTCGATGCGACGCGCGCGCCGGCCTCCTGCGCAGCGGCCGTCGCCTCGTCGCGAGACATGCTGTCGAGGCCGCCGGTCAGCACGATCGTCTTGCCGGCGAGCGCGCCGTCGGAGGGCCGCTCGACGACGGGGTCGGCCATCCGGACGCCCGCGGAGCGGAGCTTCTCGACGAGCTGGAGGTTCTGCTCGTCGTGGAACCACTCGAAGACGCTCCTCGCGATCTCCGGCCCGATCTCCTCGACGTCGTCGACGTCCTGCTCGCTCGCGCCCGCGATGGCGTCGATCGAGCCGAACGCCCGCGCGAGCACCTGCGCGACGTGCTCGCCCACGTGCCGGATGTTGAGGCCGACGAGGAGCCGCCAGATCGGACGGTCCTTGGACGATTCGATCGAGGACAGCAGGTTCTCGATCGACCTCTGCTTGAACCCGGGGAGCTCGGCGAGCTGTTCGGCGGTGATCGCGTAGATGTCGCCGGGGTCGGCGATGAGGTCGCGATCGCGCAGCAACATCCCGGTCTTGTAGCCGAGGCCCTCGATGTCCATCGCGCCGCGGCTCGCGAACGCGAACAGCCACTCCTCCTGCTGCATCGGACAGCCACGCGTGTTGGGGCACCGGTAGTCGGCCTCGCCCTCGGGCCGGACGAGCGGCGTGCCGCAAGCCGGACACGTCTTGGGCATCTTCCACTTCCGCGCGCTCTTCCTCCGCTTGGCGAGGACGGGGCCGACGACCTCGGGGATCACGTCGCCCGCGCGCCGCACGATCACGGCGTCGCCGTTGCGGACGTCCTTGCGCCGGACCTCGTCCTCGTTGTGCAGCGTCGCCGTCGTGACGGTGACGCCGCCGACGTACACGGGCTCGAGCCATGCGAACGGCGTCACCTTGCCGGTACGACCGACGTGCACGTCGATCTTCCGAAGGACGGTCGTCCGCTCCTCGGGCGGGAACTTGTACGCAATGGCCCATCTCGGCGCGTGGCTCGTGGCGCCGAGCTCCTCCTGGAGCTGGCGCTGGTCGACCTTGACGACGACGCCGTCGATGTCCCAATCGACCGAGTGCCGGTGCGCGCCCCAGTGCTCGACGTAGTCGAGGACGCCCGGGACGTCGTCGCGGACCTCGCTGGTCGGCGCGACCGGCAGCCCGACCTCGCGGCACCACGCGAGGAACCCCGAGTGCGAGTCGAACCGGATGCCGTCGGCGTAGCCGAAGCTGTGACACCAGAGCGACAGCGGCCGCGAGGCGGTGATCCGCGGGTCCTTCTGCCGGAGCGAGCCGGCGGCGCCGTTCCGGGGGTTGGCGAACGGGCGCTGGCCCTGCTCGGTGAGCTCGCGGTTGAGCCGCTCGAACGCCGTCGTCGGGAAGTAGATCTCGCCGCGCACCTCGAGCAGCCGCGGCGGCGTCTTCGTCCGGAGCCGCTGCGGAACGCTACGGACGGTCCGGACGTTGGCGGTGATGTCCTCGCCCGTCCGCCAGTCGCCGCGCGTCGCGCCCTGTGTCAGCACGCCGTCCTTGTACGTGATCGCGACGGCGACCCCGTCGATCTTCAGCTCACACGAGTACAACGCGCCGTCACCCACCTCGCGTTCGACACGCGCGGCCCACGCGCGGAGGTCCTCCTCGCTGAAGACGTTGTCGAGCGACAGCATCGGCGTCCGGTGCTGCACCGGCGCGAACAGATCCGTCGGCGCCACGCCGACGCGCTGCGTCGGGCTGTCCGGTGTGACGAGCTCGGGGAACCGCTCCTCGAGCGCGATCAGCTCGCGCATCAGCTCGTCGTACTCGACGTCCGAGACGAGCGGATCGTCGAGGACGTAATACCGGTACGAGTGCTCGTTCAGCTGCTCGCGGAGCTCCTCGACGCGCACCTTGGCGTCGGCGAGCTCGCGCTCCTCGACGGCCGTCGACCGGCCCGCGCCCCGGCCGGTCGTCGGTCGCGTCGCCACGCGCGTCAGGCCGCCAGCTCGACGCCGCCGGCGACGCCGATCGCCTGGCCGGCGACGACGACGCCGCCCAGCACGCCGGGAACCCTCTTGAGGTACGACAGCGCCGCGCGGAAGCCGTGCTCCTTCGGCAGGATGGCCTCGACGCCGGCCGCCGCCGCCTCGGCGAGCATGCACGAGGACGCGACGACGACGAGCCCGTCGATCGCGACGCGGCCGCGTCCCGCCGAGGTCGAGATCCCGACGCCGGCGTTGGTCGGCGGAACCACGAGCGAGAGCGTTCCGCCGGTCAGCCCGCGGAACACCGTCAGCTTCTGCCGCTTCTTGGCCGCGATGAAGTAGTCGCCGCCGCACGCGACCGTCACGTCGCGGGTCGATCTGGTCAGGAACCGCCCGACGTGGTCGGTTACCGCGCCCTGGAACGAGTACATCGGGCCGACGCCGGCGGTCCGCGCGGCGCGGATCAGCTCGCGCACGATCGTCGGCGCGTCGTCGGGCTCGTCGATCGGTCGCTTGCTCGTGCGGACCGTCGGGTTGCGGAGCGCGTACGCCTGCAGCTGCTCCCAGAACGACAGGGCGGCCGCGCGCGACTCCTCGTTGAAGTCGGTGTCGGCGCTGATGTGCAGCACCATGTCCTGCACCTGGATGTCGAAGCTGCGCGGCTTGCGCTTGAGGAGCTTCACGTCGCGGCCCTCTCGTCGGCCCGGTCGTCGGCCCGGTCGTCGCCAGGTCCTCGGGCGCGCCCGAGCACGCCGGGTCGCGATGATACCGGCGCACGCCGACGGAAACGACGGGCCGCCGGGAAACGCACACCGCCGGTCGCACCGTGAAGGACCACGCGGATCGGCGGCCGGATCAGCGGACCGCGGCGACGATGCGCGCGCCGCCCAGGAGCTCATCACCCCGGTACACGACGACGCTCTGCCCCGGCGCGACACCGCGCTGCTGCGTTCGGAACTCGACGCGCAACCGGTCTCCGTCGGCGGTGACGACCGCCGGCACCTCGTCGCCGCGGTACCGCAGACGCACCTCCGCCTCGAACGGTCCCTCCGCGGGCGGCTCGCCGGCGACCCACGTCACGCGGTCGGCCTCCAGGCCACGGCGGGCCAGGAGCTCCGCCGGACCGACGACCACCCGGTTGGCGGTCGCGTCGACGTCGAGCACGTACGTGCGCTCGCGCCCGGAGACGCCGAGACCCCTTCGCTGCCCGACGGTGAACCGGAACGCACCGGCGTGCGCGCCGACGACCGCGCCGTCGGGATCGACGATCTCGCCCTCGCGCACCAGGTCGGGAGCGTGCCGCTCGAGGAAACCGGCGTGGTCGGCGCCGGGAACGAAGCAGACCTCCTGCGAATCGGGCTTGGCCGCGACGGGCAGCCCGAGCCGTTCGGCATGACGGCGCGTCTCGGCCTTCGGCATCGCACCGACGGGGAACAGCGCACGCGCGAGCTCGGCCTGCCCGAGCGTGTGGAGCATGTACGACTGGTCCCTGCCGCGATCGAGCCCGCGTAGGAGATGACGGCGCCCGCGCTCGTCGAGCGTCGTCCGGACGTAGTGGCCCGTCGCGACGAAGTCGATGCCGAGGCGATCCGCGCGGTCCAGGAATGCGCCGAACTTGATGTGCTCGTTGCACCGCGCGCACGGGTTCGGCGTCCGGCCGCTCCGATGCTCGGCGTAGAAGTCGGCGAGCACGGTTCGCTCGAACGCCTCGCTCATGTCGACCGTCTCGACCTCGAACCCGCCGATGCGACCGACCGCCTCGGCGTCCGCACGCGCCGTCGGCCCGCAGCAGCCGTGATCGACCCCGCCCGAGTGGATCAGCTCGAGATGCGACCCGAGCACCTCGTATCCCCGCTCCTTGAGCAGGCAGGCGGCGACCGACGAGTCGACCCCGCCCGACATCGCGACGAGCACGGATCCCGCGGACGACATGCGGACGAGTGTACGGGCGCGGCCACCGACCCTCGACGCCGCGCCGCACGGCCGCGGGATATCCTGCGCGCGGTCTCGAAGCGAGAGGTGCGATGAACGTCACGGTCTGCGTGAAGTACGTCCCGAACCCCCAGGGCACGCCCGAGCTCGGCCCCGATCACCTCCTCGTCCGGGAGGGCGTCGAGGGCGCGCTCGACCCGGGCGACGAGTTCGCCGTCGAGGCGGCACTCCGGTTGGTCGAGGCGAACGGCGGCGAGGTGCGGGTCGTCTCGATGGGCCCCGAGCCCGCGATGGCGGCGATCCGCCGCGCCTTCGCGATGGGCGCGCACACCGGCGTCCTGGTGACCGATCCGGGCCTTCGCGGCGCCGACGCGCTCGGTACCGCCCGCGTCCTCGCGGCGGCGATCGGCCGCGGCGAGTTCGACCTCGTGCTCACCGGCGTCGAGTCGACCGACGGCTACACCGGAACGCTCGCGGCGACGATCGCCGAGCTGCTGGATCTTCCGGCCGCGACGTTCGCGCGGAAGGTCGAGGTCGCGGACGGCGCGCTCCGCGTCGAGCGGCAGACGATCGCCGGCTACGACGTCGTCGAGGCGTCGCTGCCGGCGCTCGCCTCGGTGACCGGCAGCGCGGCCGAGCCGCGCTATCCCACGCTGAAGGGGATCATGCAGGCCAAACAGAAGCCGGTCGAGCAGCTCTCGCTCGGCGACCTCGGGATCGCCGACGTCGAGCCGGCGCAGCGGGTCGTGAGCGCGCAGCGCGCGGCCGAGAGGGGTCCCGGCGAGGTGCTTCGGGCCGACGACGACGCGATCGCGCGCGCCACCGGTCTGCTCGCGGACGCGAAGGTCATCTGACGTGGGCGCGACGTGGGTCTGGGCCGAGCTCGAGGGCGGATCGCTGAACCCGTCCGCGCTCGAGCTGCTGACCAAGGCGCGTGCGCTCGGCGAGCCGGTCGAGGCCGTCGCGCTCGGCCCGGGTGCGACCGCCGCCGCGCCGACGCTGGGTGAGCACGGGGCGTCGCGCGTGTTCGCGAGCGACGACGCGGTGTTCGACGAGCACCTCGCGCAGCCGGCCGCCCGGACGCTGCATCGGCTGATCGAGCAGCACCGCCCCTCGATCGTCCTGTTTCCGACGACGTACGACGCGAGGGACGTCGCCGGGCGCGTCCAGGCGCGCACCGGCTCGACGCTGATGAGCAACGCGACGGACGTCTCGTCGCCGGGTCGCGCGCAGACGCAGATCTTCGGCGGCTCGACCGTGGTCGAGGTCGAGCTCTCCGGACCGGAGCCGAGGCTCGTCCTCGTCCGACCGAAGTCGTTCCCGGTCGAGGCCGTCGGCGGCACCGCGGAGGTCGTCGCCGTCGAGCCCGACGCGCCCGAGGAGGCGCGGCGCGTCCGCCGGATCGAGCGGCACGAGGAGCAGGCGTCCGGACCGCGGCTGGAGGACGCGAAGGTCGTCATCTCGGGCGGGCGAGGGCTCCAGGACGCCTCGAACTTCGCGCTGCTCGACGAGCTCGCTCGCTCGATCGGCGACGCGGCCGTCGGCGCCTCGCGCGCCGTCGTCGACGCCGGGTGGGTGCCGTACAGCTACCAGGTCGGGCAGACGGGCAAGATCGTCGCGCCCGACGTGTACATCGCGGTCGGCATCAGCGGCGCCACCCAGCACGTCGTCGGGATGAAGGCGTCCAAGCGCGTGATCGCGATCAACAAGGACGCCGACGCCCCGATCTTCCGCCTGGCCGACCTCGGCCTCGTGGGCGACGCGCTCGCGATCGTGCCGAAGCTCACCGAGGCGATCCGGGCGCGGAAGGGCTAGCGGCCTCCGTCTCGGAACGAGCCGCCGCCCGGCGAGCCGGGCCGCGCCACCCGGTCTGCGGGAGCTCGTGCTCGAGCTGCCGCCGCCTCGCCGCGAGGATGTCGGTCCGCGTACAGATCCCGATCAGCCGGCCGGCGGAGACGACGGGCAGGTGCTCGACCTCCTCGTCGAGCAGCAGCCGGAGCGCGGTGAGCAGGTCGTCCTCGGGGGCGACGGTGACCACGTCGCGCGACGCGATCTCGAGCGCCGGACGCGCGTGGTCGCGCTCGTCCGTCGAGCGGAGCACGTCGCCGCGAGCGACGATCCCGAGGACGGACCCGTCCTCGTCCGCGATCGGATATGCGCCATGGCCGCCCGCGACGAACCGCGCCCGGACCTGCCCGACGGTCGCCGCCGGATCGATCGACGAGACGTCCGCCGTCATCACCTCGCCGACCGACGTCGTGCGAAGGACGTCGACCTCGTAGTCGGTGTGCACGCGCAGCCCGCGCCGGCGGAGCTTCTCGGTCATGAGGCTGTCGTCGGACACGGCGGACGCGACGAGCGTCGCGAGAACCGTCGCGAGCATCAGCGGCAGGATCACGGCGTAGTCGCCGGTCAGCTCGAACAAGAAGACGATCGAGGAGAACGTGGCGCCCGTGGACGCGCCGAAGACGGCCGCCATCGCCACGACCGCGACGGCGCCGGGCGTGAGGTGCAGGCCTGGCACGACGCGGTCGGCGACGATGCCGGCGATCCCGCCGAACGAGCCGCCGACGAGCAGCAGCGGCGCGAGCGTTCCGCCGGACGTTCCGGAGCCGAGCGCGAACCACCACGCGACCAGCTTCGCCGCCGCGACGAGCGCGAGCGCCTCGAACGCGAGCCGCCCGGACAGGACCTCGCCGATCACGTCGTAGCCGACCCCCAGCGCGCGCGGCTCGACGAGCCCGACGAGCCCGAACGCCACGCCGCCGAGGACCGGATGCCAGAACTCCGGAATCGGCAGCCCGCGGTAGCCGCGCTCGACGGCGAACAGTCCCTTCGTCACGAGAACCGAGACGAAGCCGCACGCGAGCCCGAGCAGCGCGAAGAACGGCAGCTTGCCGAGGCCCGCATAGTCGTGCGCGGGAACCGCGAACAGTGGACCCGAGCCGAAGATCGCGGAATGCACGCCCGCCGCGACCGCGGCCGACACGACCAGCGGGACGAACGCGCGCGTCGAGAACTCGAACAACAGCAGCTCGATCGCGAGCACGACCGCGGCGAGCGGCGTTCCGAACGTCGCCGCCATCCCCGCCGCCGCGCCTGCGGCGAGCAGCACCTTCCGCTCCGACGGCGACACCGGAAGCACCTGCCCGATCAGCGAGCCGATCGCACCGCCCGTCACGATGATCGGCCCCTCTGCGCCGAACGGACCGCCCGTCCCGATCGCGATCGCCGCCGACAGCGGCTTCGCGATCGCGGCTCGGGGCGAGATCCGGCTCTGTCTGGTGAGGACGGCCTCCACCGCCTCCGGGATCCCGTGGCCGCGGATCACCGGCGACCACCGCGCGAGGAGCGAGACGGCGAGCCCCCCGCACGCCGCCGCGAGGACGATCCACGGCGACGGCCGAAGGTGGCCGAGCGACGGCAGCTGCCATCCGACGCGGTGGAGCAGCGCGAGGTTCGTGAGCAGCGCGATGAGGCGCAACAGCACCCACGCCGCGCCCCCGCCGAGCAGCCCGAGCGCCGTCGCGAGCACGCACAGCAGCGCCACCCGTCGCACCGAGGTCTTCACCGTCGCCTCCATCCGCCGCGTCCTTGTACGCGCGGCGTCCCGTAGATATATCGTGTTACGATACATCATGTGACCACGAGCCGGTCGATCACCGACGGCGACTACCGGCGACTGCTCACGCTGCGCACGGGGCTGCGTCACTTCCTCCACTGGAGTGAGGAGCAGGCGGCGGTGTCGGGCCTGACGCCCTCGCAGCATCAGCTGCTGCTCGCGATCCGCGGTCACGCCGGCGACCAGTCGCCGACGATCGGCGACGTCGCCGCCTCGCTCCTCCTCCGCCATCACAGCGCGGTCGAGCTCGTGGGCAGGTCGGAGGAGGCGGGCCTGGTCCGTCGCCGTCGCGACGCCGACGATCACCGGATCGTCCGTCTGTCGCTCACCTCCCGGGGCGAACGGGTGCTCGAGGGGCTCTCGCAACGGCACCTCGAGGAGCTCGCGCGGCTCGCCAAGGTGATCGGGCCGCTGCTGGCCGGAGTGGACGAACCGGCGCTCCAGGCCGCACGCTCCACCGCGTGATCGGCGCGCGATTCGACGACCTCACGCCCGGCTCGGAGCGCAGCGTTCGCCTGGTCGAGCCGATCCGGGAGCTGGTCGCGACCCGGCCGGCGGAGGTCGCCCGCGTCCTCGACGACGCCGAGGCCGAGGCGCGGGACGGGCGCTGGGTCGCCGGGTTCGTGACGTACGAGGCGGCGCCGGCGCTCGACGCGGCGCTGACGGTCCGACCGCGGCCGCCGGGATCGCCGTTCGAGGCGCTGCCGCTCGCCTGGTTCGGGGTGTTCGCGCGGCGGGAGGACGTCGCGCCGCCCGCGCCGGACGACGGACCTGGCGCGCCGGCCCCGGTGTGGACGCCGTCCGTCGATCGGCCCCGGTACGTCGAGACCGTCGAACGGATCCGCGAGCTGATCGCGAGCGGCGAGACGTACCAGGTCAACCAGACCCTTCGGATGCGCTCGACGCTCCCTCCCGCCGCGACGGGCGACGCAGAGGGGACGGCGGCGGACCTCGACGCGTGGTACGCCGACCTGGTGCTCGCGCAGCGCGGCGCGTTCGGAGCCGACATCCGCGCCGGGCGGTCCCGCATCCTGAGCGCCTCCCCGGAGCTGTTCTTCGAGCGCCGCGGCGGGCGCATCGTCACGCGGCCGATGAAGGGGACCGCCCCTCGAGGTCGCTGGCTCGACGAGGACGAGGCGGCCGCGGCCGGGCTGCGCGCGTCATCCAAGGACCGCGCGGAGAACGCGATGATCGTGGACCTGCTTCGGAACGATCTCGGGCGCATCGCCGTGCCGGGCACCGTCGTCGGCGACCCGCTGTTCGAGATCGAGCGGTACGAGACCGTGTGGCAGATGACGTCGACCGTCTCGGCCGAGCTTCCGGAGGAGACGACGCTGCTCGACGTGTTCCGCGCGCTGTTTCCGAGCGGCTCGGTCACCGGCGCGCCGAAGGTCGCGAGCATGCAGGCGATCGCGGCGCTCGAGGACGCACCCCGCGGCGTCTACACCGGAGCGATCGGGTCGCTCGAACCGTCCGCGGACGGCGCCCCGCACGCGAGGTTCTCGGTCGCGATCCGCACGATCCAGGTGGACACGGTTTCGGGCGCGGCCGAGTACGGCGTCGGCGCCGGGATCACGTTCGGCTCGACGGGCGACGCGGAGTACGACGAGGTCGAGGCGAAGGCGCGCGTGCTGTTCGAGCGCCGGCCGGGCTTCGAGCTGTTCGAGACGCTCGCCTGGGATCCCGCCGAGGCCGGCTACCGGCACCTCGACGAGCACCTGCGGCGGCTCGGCTCCTCCGCCCGCTACTTCGGCTTCCCGTTCGATCGCGCGCGCGTGCTCGAGGCGCTCGAGAAGGCCGCGGCCGACGCCACCGGTGCGTTCCGGGTTCGTCTCACGGTCGCGCGCTCCGGCGCGGCCACGACGCGGACGTCCTCGGCGCCGGATCCGCCCGCCGGGCGCGTTCGGCTCGCGGTCGTCGACGATCTCCCCGTCGACGCGCGGGACGTGTGGCTGTTCCACAAGACGACGCGGCGCGAGCCGTACGACCGCCGACGCGATGCCCGGCCCGACGCGGACGACGTGCTCCTCGTGAACACGGCGGGCCGCGTCACCGAGTCGACCGTCGCGAACCTGGCGGTGCGCATCGGCGACATGTGGTGGACGCCGCCGGTCGGAGACGGCCTCCTCGCCGGCACGTACCGGGCGGTCCTGGTCCGCGAGGGCGCGCTCCGCGAGCGCTCGGTCACCGTCGACGACCTCCGGGCCGCGGACGAGGTGGCGCTCGTCAGCTCGGTTCGCGGGTGGCGCGCCGCGGAGCTCCTCCCACTTCGGACCGAGCGCCCGTAGCGCTCCTCAGGGCTGGAGCCCGGCCTCGCCGTCTCCGGGCCAGACGTGGTCCCGCATCCGGTCCTCGTCGAGCGGGCACGCGCACAGCGGACACCGCGGCGGATCCTCGTAGACGAGCACGACGCGCTCGCAGAACGGGCATTCCGCCTCGCGCATCCGGGGGGTGTCGGTCTCTGCTGGCATCGGCGAGTGAGGGCCGCGGCGCGGCGACGGTTCAACCATCGGTCGAACGGCCCATCGCCTTGAACGACGGGTGAGCCGCGCATGGCCCGGCCGGGCCGTTCCGGCGCGGATCCGCGACGGATGCGTCGCCCGAAAACGCGAAGGCCCTCCCGCAGGAGGGCCTCGCCACAGGTCACCGCGGAGCGAGAGGGGGTTGTTACGCGGCTTCCTTGCGCTTGCGCTTGCCTCGCGGCACGTACTCGTGGACGGGCTCGTGCTGCCAGCAGTAGTCCCACTTGTTGTAGACGGACAGCTTGGTCACGCACCCTTCGGCGGCGCAGACCCGGCCCGACCCGAACGTCCGGTTCGCCTTCGGCAGCTCCCGGACCGTGCTCCCCCGATAGCTGGATTCGTCGGCCATCCCATCCCCTCGGAACTCGGGAATCGACCCCGTGGCTCGGGGTCATCGGTTATTCGAACGCCGGAGGGTGGCGGTTTCGTTCCCGCGGACCCGGAAACGCGTCGGCAGCCCGCCCTGGCGGAGCGACGGCCCGAGCCGCCTCGGTTACTCCTCGTCCATGCGCTCGAGCAGCGGTTCGATCTCGGACGTCAGCTGGACGACGCGGGGCGTGAAGCCGAGACGCTCCCAGAACTCCATCGCCCCCTGATTGGGCGCGAACGTCTTGAGCTCGATGTAGTCGACGCCGACGCTCTCCGCGAACCGGGCGGCCTCGCGCACCAGCTCGCGCCCGACCCCGCGCCCCCGGTAGCCGGCGCGGACGACGACGCCCGACAGCTCGAACGCCCGCTCGTCGGAGAACCGCGACGGCACGCGGACCTCGCCGTACGCCATGCCGACGACCTCGCCGTCGTCCTCGGCCACGAGCACCACCGAGTTCGCGTTGCGCATCGCCTCGCGGTACTTGTTGCCCACCTCGTCGTAGAACCCGGGGCGCGGCGTGAACACGCGCCAGTCGCTCTGCATGCGGTCGAGCTCCTGGAAGAGGGCGACGAGCACCGGTACGTCGTCGGGCGTGCCCTGTCGGACCTTCACGCTCGCCTCCTCGTCGCGCTCGGGCCGGGCGCCTCGCCGCTCACCGGCCGGTGAACCTCGGCGGTCGCTTCTCGAGGAACGCCCGCATGCCTTCCTTCTGGTCGTGCGTCGCGAACAGCTCCCGGAACACCTCGCGCTCGATGTCGAGCCCTTCGTGGAGCGCGGCGTCGCCGGCGGCTCGGAGCGCCATCTTCGCAGCCCGGTACGCCATCGACGGGCCGGCCGCGAACGATCGCGCGCGCGCGACCGCCTCCTCGTACACCGAGCCCGGCGCCGCGACGGCGTCGACGAGCCCGATGTCGAGTGCCTCGCCGGCGTCGACGTGCCGGCCCGAGAAGACGAGGTCGCGGGCGCGCGCGAGCCCGATCAGCCGCGGCAGCCGCTGGGTTCCGCCCGCGCCCGGGATGACGCCGAGCCGGATCTCGGGAAGGCCGATCCGAGCGTCGGACGCGGCGAACCGGAAGTCGCACGCGAGCGCGAGCTCGCATCCTCCGCCGAGGGCGAAGCCGTTGATCGCCGCGATGACCGGCTTCGGCACCGCCTCGAGCTGCCGGAGCGCGCCCTCGAGCGCGCCGACGGACGGCTCGATCTCGCGGGGGCCGAACTCGGCCATCGCCTTGATGTCGGCGCCGGCCGCGAAGATCCGTTCGCCGCCCCAGACGACGACGGCGCGGATCTCGTCGTCGGCCTCCACGTCGCGCACGGCGTCCCACAGCTCCAAGGACACGGGCTCGGCGAGGGCGTTGGCGGGCGGGCGGTCCAGACGGATCGTCGCGACGGCTCCGTCGCGCTCGACACGGACGAACTCACCCATGGACGCGCTCGCGGGATCGCACGTTCCTATCTTTCCAGACCGCGTCGCGACGCCGACCGCGGGTTCCGCGACCGCGGCGCCCGCCGCCGGCTCGGTCGCTACGCTTCGGCGGTGGAGCCGACACCCGACGAAGCCGAGAACGTCGCGGCGGCCCTGCGAGGCCGACGGGCTCGGCCCGTCGCGTGGGGTCCCGTCACGACCGCGGGCTACACGCCTGCGCGTCGATGGATCGTCACGCTCGACGACGGCTCGACCGCCTTCGTCAAGGTCGCGACCGACGAGCAGACGGCGAGCTGGCTGCGCGACGAGCACCTCGCCTACTCCGTCCTGCGCGGAGCTCCGTTCCTGCCCGGCTACCTCGGCTGGCACGACGACGGCGTCGCGCCGGTGCTCGCGCTCGAGGACCTGTCGGGCGCCACCTGGCCGCCTCCGTGGACGACCGAGGCGATCGGGGCCGTCCGCCGCGCGCTCGAGCTGATCCACGACGCCGAGGCCTACGCGGGGCTGCCGCGGACCGCCGACGACCATCTCGGCCTGCGCGCGGGATGGGACGAGGTCGGCGCCGATCCGGCGCCGTTCCTGGCGCTCGGGCTCTGCTCCGAGGCCTGGCTCGAACGGCATGGTGCAACGCTCGCGCAGGCGGCTCGCGCGGCGCCGCTCGACGGCGAGGCGCTCCTGCACCTGGACGTCCGGAGCGACAACGTCTGCCTCGACGAGGCCGGCGCCCGCCTGGTCGACTGGAACTGGGCGAGCATCGGGAACCCCGACCTCGACCTGCTCGCGTGGCTTCCGAGCCTGCACGCCGAGGGCGGCCCGGCTCCCGACGACCTCGTCCAGGGCCACGCCGAGATCGCCTCGGCCCTCGCCGGCTTCTTCGCGGCCCGCGCCGCGCGGCCGCCGATCCCCACGGCGCCGATGGTCCGGCGGGTGCAGCTCGCGCAGGCCCGCACCGCGCTGCCGTGGGCGGCGCGGGCGCTCGGTCTGCCGGCACCGTGACGAACGGAAGCGCCCGGGCCCGTTCGAACGGTCACTTGCATCTGCAACGGATTGCTATCCTGGCGTCGTGAGCACGACGGAGCCGACGCCCGACGTCATCGATGTCCTGCGCGGCCGCGGCCTGCGCATGACGCCGCAGCGCCGCGCGATCGTCGCCGAAATCATGCGGACGCAGGGTCACATCTCGCCGACCGCCCTCGTCCGGCGCGTCCAGGGCGAGATGCCGGGGGTGAACGCGTCGACGATTTACCGGACGCTCGCCCTGCTCGAGGAGGTCGGCGTTCTGGCCCACGCGCATCTCGAGGGCGGCGCCGAGTATCACCGCGCCGAGGAACCGCAGCACGTCCACCTGGCGTGCTCGACCTGCGGCGCCGAGGACGACCTCTCCATCGACGAGACGAGGGAGCTGACCGACCTCATCGAGGCTCGACACGACTTCGAGCCCGACCTGACGCACTTCGCGATCTCCGGCACGTGCGGCGGCTGCCGCCGGGCGACCGCCCGCTGACGCGCGAGCTACCCGCCGAACAGCGCGGGCAGGACCGTGGTCTTGCCGAGAACGAAGATCGTCCCGATCACGAGGCTGAAGGTCGCCGTCAGCACGGCGACGGTCACGTACAGCGTCCAGTTCTGCGACGCGCGCATGAATCCGAACGCCGACGCGAACGTGATCAACGAGTTCGAGGCCAGCAGCCCGAGCAGGAACGTCGCGAGCAGGATCTCGCCGGCGACCGGGCCGCCCGCGCCGGCGATCGTGACGAAGATGATGAGCTGCGTCGGCGTTTCGGCGCCCACCCCGTGCACCATGCCGACGGCGAACGCCGTCCCCTTTCCATAGTTCATCAACGCGTCCGGTTCGGGATGCGCATGATGGTGATGACCGGGACGTCCGTGATGCCCGTGGTGCCACTCCGAGACCGGGATGTCCTCCGCGACGTCGACGGCGATCGATTCGCTTCCCCCGACGTGGACGTGCACCGGTTCGGGCTCGGGAGCCGCGCTCGGACGCAACCGGCGGTACGCGCTCCGAGCCGCCGAGAAGATCAGCATCCACCGGCTCCGCATCCGGAACTCTCGGCCGTGGCGGATGAGCGCGACGAACACGTACACGCCCAGCACGAGGAGCGTCACCCCGACGATCCGGGTCATGACCTCGTCGACGCCTTCGGGCAGGTTCTCGCCGAGAACGATGGCCCCCGTGCCGATCACGAACACGACGAGCGCGTGTCCGAGCGCGTACAGCGTGCCGAACAGGACCGACTCGTTCCGTTCGTCCTGCGAGCTCGTGATGTCCGTGATCGCGGCGATGTGGTCCCAGTCGATCCCGTGGCGGAATCCGAAGAGGAACGCGGACGCGGCCAGCCCTAGGCCGAACCCGCGCTCCGCAGCGGATGCGAGCATCTCGAGCACGCACCGATCCTAGCGGCTGGACGGTGCCACCTGCAACGGCTTGCAGATGCCGCGAGTTTCAGAAACGTGGGGTCTCGACGTACTCGCCGAACGTCTCCTGGAGCGCCATGACGATCTCGCCCTCGGTGCAGAGGGCGCGAGCGCAGTCGATCAGCGGCTCCATCAGGTTCGCGTCGCCGGCGGCCGCCGCCGCCAGGCGGTCGAGCGCCGCGGTCGCCGTCGCCCCGTCGCGGCGGGCCCGCGTCGCCCGGAGGCGGTCGGTCTGCTCGGCCTCGACCTCGGGCGAGATGACGAGCGTGTCGATCGGCGCCTCGTCCGGCTCGACGAACTCGGTCACGCCGACCTTGACGAGCCGACCTTTCTCGTACCGCTCCTGCTCTCGGAACGCCGACTCGGCGATCTCCTGCTGGAAATAGCCGGCCTCGATCCCGGCGAGCACGCCCTCGAGCATCGAGCCATCGGCGCCCATCCGGGCGATCCGCGCGAACTCGTCCTCGGCGAGCGCCTCCATCCGGTCGGTCAGCGACTCGACGAACCACGAGCCGCCGAGCGGATCGATCACGTTCGGCACGCCGGTCTCGTACGCGATGACCTGCTGGGTGCGCAGGGCGAGCTTGGCGGCGTCCTCGGTCGGCAGCGCGAGGACCTCGTCGAGCGCGTTGGTGTGGAGCGACTGCGTTCCGCCGAGCACGGCCGCCAGCGCCTCGATCGCCGTCCGCACGACGTTGTTCATCGGCTGCTGCGCCGTCAGCGACACGCCCGCCGTCTGCGTGTGGAACCGCAGGCGTAGCGAGTCCTCGCGCCGTGCGCCGTAGCGGTCGCGCAGCCAGCGCGCCCAGATCCGGCGCGCGGCGCGGTACTTCGCGATCTCCTCGAAGAAGTCGATGTGCGCGTTGAAGAAGAACGACAGCCCCTGCGCGAACCGATCGACGTCGAGCCCGCGCTGCCGGCCGAGCTCGACGTACGCGAACCCGTCCGCGAGCGTGTAGGCGAGCTCCTGCCACGCGTTCGCGCCCGCCTCGCGGATGTGGTACCCGGAGACGCTGATCGCATGGAACCGAGGAACGCGCTCGGCGCAGAACTCGAGCAGGTCGCCGATCAACCGAAGGTGCGGCCGCGGCGGGAAGATCCACTCCTTCTGCGCGATGTACTCCTTCAGGATGTCCGTCTGCAGCGTGCCGTCGAGCGTCTCCCACGAGACGCCCTGCCGCTCCGCCGCGGCGAGGAAGAACGCGAAGACGATCGCGGCGGGGCCGCTGATCGTCATCGACGTCGAGATGTCGCCGAGCGGGATCCCGTCGAACAACGCGTCGAAGTCCTCGAGGGAATCCGTCGCGACGCCGCATCGACCGACCTCGCCCTCGCTGTACGGGTCGTCGGAGTCGCGGCCCATCAGCGTCGGCATGTCGAACGCGACCGACAGGCCCGTCTGTCCCTGCGACAGGAGGTACTTGTAGCGAGCGTTGGTCTCGGCCGGCGAGCCGAACCCCGCGAACTGGCGCATCGTCCACAGACGCCCGCGGTACATCGACGGATACACGCCGCGGGCGAACGGATAGCCGCCGGGATAGCCGAGCCGTTCCTCGGGATCGAACGCCGGCACGTCCTCGGGCGTGTACAGCGGCTTCAGCGGCTCGCCGGACAGCGTCTCGAAGTCGGCGTCGCGCTCGGGCACCGCCCGGTACTCGCGCCCCCAGCGCTCGCGTCCGGTGCGATCGCCCATCGTCGACCCCCTATCCCCCGTCGCTCGTTCCACCAACCCGCTCGAGCAGCATCGCCGCCGCCCGGTACGGATCGAGCCGTCGCTCGGCGAGATCATCGGCCAGCGCGTCGTCGGCCTGGACCGCGTCCCGCACGCGCAGGCGCAGGCGCTCGGTCGCGAGCGAAGCGGCCTCCAGCGCGAGGCGACGTCGCCGCGCCGCCGCGAGCCGGTCGCCGTCCTCGAGGAACGCGCGGTGACGATCGACCGCGGCCCACACGTCCTCGACCGCCGTGCCCGTGCCCGCGGAAGCCTTGACGACCGGCGGCGTCCAGTCGGCGCTCGCGCCGAGGCGGATCATCGCCTCGAGGTCGCGGACGGCCGCATCGGCGCCGTCCCGGTCGGACTTGTTCACGACGAAGACGTCCGCGATCTCGAGGATGCCCGCCTTCGCGACCTGGACCGCGTCCCCCCAGCCGGGCGCGAGGACGACCAGCGTCGTGTCGGTCGCGGCCGCGACGTCCACCTCGGCCTGGCCGACGCCCACGGTCTCGACGATCACGACGTCGCTGCCCGCGGCGTCGAGGATCCGCACGGCCTCCGGCGCGGCCAGGGCCATCCCGCCGAGGTGACCGCGCGTCGCCATCGACCGGATGAACACACCCGGATCGGTCGCGTGCTCCTGCATCCGGACGCGGTCCCCGAGGAGCGCCCCGCCCGTGAAGGGAGAGGTCGGATCGATCGCCAGGACGGCGACGGTGCGATCGTTCGCGCGGAGCTGCCGCACGAGCTCGCCGGCGAGCGTCGACTTGCCGACGCCCGGCGAGCCGGTCAGGCCGACGGTGTACGCGCGGCCGGTGTGCGGAAACAGTCCGGCCGAGAGCTCCTCGAGCCCGTCCGCGCCGTCCTCGACCATCGAGATCGCGCGCGCGACCGCGCGGCGGTCGCCCTCGAGGACGCGCTCGACCAGGTCCACGGGGCAAGCGTACCCGCGCGTGGTCGGGCGCCCGGGACGGTCACGCCGCCGACAGCAGCCCGGCGAGCCGGCGCACCAGCAGCGGATGCCGGAGAAGGCCTTCGATCCGCACCCGCCCACGCACGATCGCGCCGAGCACGCCGTGCGCCTCGCGCCGCAGCGGATCCGGATACCCGAGTCTTAGCGGCGCGCCCGCCAGCGCGAGGAGGTCGTCCGACGACGCCGAGATCCGGACGTCCGCGGTCGGCCGCGGCCCGGCGCTCACACGCGGCGGGTCCGACGACAGGTCGATGACGGCCGAGACGCCGGCGTCGCGCGCGACGAGCTCGACGACGCCCCGTCCGAGGAGCCGGGCGCGTCGAGGATCGCGTTCGAGGTTCGCGCGCACGAGCGCGTCGAGCATCGAGACGACGCCGTTCGGTTCGCCCGGCGCGTTCGCGCTCACGGCCTGAGCAGCACCTTGGTCGCGCGGCGCGCGTCGAACAGCGCGAACCCCTCGGGCGCGTCCTCGAGCCTCAGGCGGTGCGACACGAGGGGCACCGGATCGAGCACGCCCGTGCGAACGTGCTCCATCGCCTCGCGCCACCAGGCGTGGACCGGACAGATCCCGGCGAACCACACGTCGAGCGAGCGCGCCCACCACACGCCGAGCGGCAGGTCGACGCGCTCGCCCGTGTACATCCCGACGACGACGACGCGGCCGCCCCGGCGGACGACGTCGACCGTCGTCGCGAAGGCGTCCGGCTGGCCGACCGCGTCGACCGCGACGTCGGCGCCGCGACCGTCGGTGGCCTCGTCGACCGCGGTCCTCGGGTTCCGGGCCCCGACGTCGATCGCCCTCGCGCCCGTCCGCTCGGCGAGCGCGAGACGGTCGGGCTCGCGCTCGAGCGCGAGGACGGTTCGAACGCCGCGGGCGCGAGCAGCCTGCACTGTCAGGACGCCGACCGGCCCCGCGCCGACGACCGCCACGACGTCGTCGGCGCCAGCGCGTCCGACACCGGTCGCGTACCAGGCCGTCGTGAGCGCGTCGCCGACGAAGATCGCGCGCTCGTCGTCGACCTCGTCCGGAACCGCGAGCAGGTTCAGATCCGCGACCGGTACCCGCACGAGCTCGGCCTGCGTGCCGCCGAGCTCGCCGCCGAACAGCCCGGCGCCCAGCATCCGCCACCGGTCGCACAGCTGCGTTTGTCCGCGCGCGCAGAACCAGCACGACCCGCAGGCGATCGAGAACGCGGTCACGACGCGATCGCCCGGCGCGAACCCCGAGACGCCGGAGCCGACGGACTCGACCACGCCGACCGCCTCGTGTCCGATCACGTCGCCCGGCTCGAGCGGCGCCTTCCCGTGCAGGAAGTGGAGGTCCGAACCGCAGATCGCAGCGATCCGCACGCGCACGATCGCGTCGCCGGGATCGACGATCGACGGCTCCGCGACGTCTCGGACGTCGACGCGGCCCTCGGCCTCGAACACGACCGCGCGCATCAGGGACGTCGCGCGGCCGCGGGCCTCGCGATCACCGCGCCTCGGCGGGCTGCTCGTCGACGTACTCGGTCGGAACGGTGGTCGTCAGCCGGACGAGCTCGTTTGCGGCGCGGACGTACCGGATGATCGTCGGCAGATCGCCGTCGAGCTTCAGCTTTCCCTGCATCATGCCCTTGACGGGATCGAGGTCGCCGGCGAGCACCTGTTTCCAACGCGAGTACGGCGCCGCGATGGCGTACGAGGCGCCGCGGCCCTCGTCGTCGGACACCATCCGCGCCGCACGGCATTCGCCGTGCCACAGGTCGAGCCAGGCCCACAGGTCCGTCGGAACGTTCCGATCGGGCTCGGCCTCGAACAGGAACGCGACGTCGCCCTCCCAGGTCGCCGCCGCCTCGCGGTACTCGCTCGAGCCGTTGATCCGACCTCGGTACACCTCGAGCCACTCGTCGCTCGGAAACAGCGCCATCTCGCCCCTCCCGTCCTCTGCGCCGACCGACGGACTTGCGTCGGGCGACGACCCGCTCACCGCGCGAAGTAGATCAGCACGAGCCCGATCGCGTTGAAGGTCGCGTGCGCGACCATGGGTGCAACGATGTTGCCTCGTCGCTCGTACAGATACGCGAGCGCGAACCCCGTGAAGACCATCGTCAGCATCAACACGAGGTTGCTGAGCAACGAGCCCTGCCCCGTGTAATGGATAGCACCGAACGCGATGCCGGAGACGACCGCTCCGAGGCCGAACCCGTATCGGTCCCGGAGCGTCCGGAAGAGGATGCCGCGGAAGAACAGCTCCTCGTGCACCGGCGCGATCACGATCGCGTAGACGACGGTCGTCACGTTGCCGAGCGTCGTCAGGTCGTTGGGCACCTGGTCGGGCGCCGTGACCGTCTTGCCCGAGATCACGCTGAGCAGCAGCGCGACGACCAAACCGATGCCGAACGCGATGCCGGGATACAGGACGAGGCCGAATCCGACGCCGGCGCGGATTTCCGGCCACAGGCGAGTCGGGAACCCGATCATCCCCTTCCACCCCGGATGCGCGCGAGACAGCCACAGCAGGAGCAGCAGGACGTTGCCGATCGCTGCCACGGCCGAGGCGACGAACTCGGCGTCGTCCTTGTTCGGGATCGAAGCGATGATGGGGATCGCGAGCAGCGACGTGACGAACAGGCAGCCGAGGTACACCCCGACCGCCTCGTACCACGTCCACGTCGATCCGCGGCCACCGCCACGGCCGGCGCCGGGAGCCTCGGGAAGCGCCGTTCCGCGCGTCGCGAGATCCGGGCGGGGAGGAACGACGTCGCTCATGCCGGAACCATCTTCCAGGTTCGCTCGGCGACCGACACGTACAGCAGCCCGCCGAGCGCCATCCCGAAGCCCACGCCGCACGCCGCCGCACCGCTGTCGTTCGCGACGTACGCCACGACGCTCGCGAGCAACAGCACGAGGAGCGCGTCCCGCCACGCCGGATGGCGCTCGAGGCTCGGCGCGACCAGGCCCGGCGCGCGGACAACGACGGCGAGCGTGATGAGCATGCCGAGGACCGGGGCGAGCGCGAACGGGTTGCGCTCGATCAACCGAACGCCGACCCCGAGCCGGTGCACGAACGTCGACCAGGCACCACCGGCCCCCGTCGTCCGCTCGAAGGTCGTGATGTGCGTGGGGAGGCTCGAGAGCCGATTCGCCACCAGCACGACCGCCGTGCCGACGACGACGACGAACGCGGCGAACGACAGCGCGCGCCATCCCAGACGCCCTCGCGCGCGGAGCGGCAGCCAGAGCCCGGCGGCGGCGAACAGCGTCACGGCCCCGCCGAGGTTCGCGCCCGCCCACGGGAACCCCGCGAACAGACCGGCCGCGAACAGCAACCCGAACCCCGCGAGGGCGGGCAGACGCGACGCCGCGTACATCGACGAGCCGAGCAGGAGCCCGATGAACACGTTGGGGAGGCCGTAGAAGCGACCGCCGTCGAGCTCGGATCCCCCGAGGAACGGCGTAAGCGCGGCCGTCCATCCGAGGAGGCTCTCGACGACCAGGACGACCAGGAGCGCCGCCCCGAGCGGCAGGACGGGGTGCAGGATGCCCTCGCGTGCGGCGCCGAGCAGGACGAGGACGGCGACGCCGAGCGGAACCAGAACCACGAACGGGAGCACCGTCGCGTAGGACAACGTCGGGAGGTGCCCGGCCTCCAGCAGCGCCGCGGCAAGGGGTCCGACCGAGACCGCGGCGGCGGTCGCGACGACGCCGAGCGCGGCCGGCGACCGGCGTCCGAGCCGCAGCACCACGAGCGCGAACAGCCCCGCGATCGTTACGTACAACGCCGCGCCCGTCTGGACGGGAACCCATATCCGCCGCATCGCGAAGTACCGCTGGTGCAGCTCGAACGGCGCGGAGGCGCCAGGGACGGCACGGACCGGGAACCCGGTCCGCGCGGCCCGCTCGGGGTTCCCGGCGATCGGATGCCCGATGAACCGATCGATCGTCGCCGGAAGGTCGCCGGCGGCGATCACGCCGTCGCGGCGGGTCGAGTCCGACGTCAGCGCCCGAGGCGGCCCCTGTCCTCGGAGCAGCGAGCCGGGCGGGCCCTCCGCCACCACGACCGGTAGCAGCTCGTCGTTCGCGGCGCGCATCGCGACGGAGGGCCGGACGCCGACGACGATCAACAACAGCCGGCCGACGCTCATCCGCGCGACGGTGCGTCCGAGCTCGGCGTCGAACGCCGACATCGGCGCCGCGTCCGGACCGAACCCCTGCTCGGCGACGAGCAGGCGAGCATCGATCGTGCTGCCGCCGAACGGAACGACGTCGGTCCGCGGGAACGCGTCGGTGATCGTCGACCGCGGATCGTCCGCCGCGGGGACCAGCGCCGCTCCGCCGTGCGAGGCGAGCGCGCGAACCGCCGGATGCTCGAGCAACCCCTCGAAGGCGACGTTCGGCACGAGGACGACGAGCACCCCGCGGTCGAGCGTGGGCCCGTCGTCGGCCCGTGCGGCCACCGGCGCCCCGATCGCGACGAGCAGCGCGACCACCAGAAGGGCCGCGCGCGCGCGGCGGGTCACGGGAGGGCCGGAGACAGCTCGCGCTCGCGCCGGAGCTCGGCGCCGAGCGCGGCGAGCTTGGCCTCGAAGCCCTCGTAACCGCGGTCCACGTGGTACATGTCCGCGATCTCCGTCTCGCCGTCGGCGCCGAGCGCGGCGATCACCATCGCGGCGCCCGCGCGGATGTCTAGCGCGCGGACCGGCGCGGCCGACAAGCGGCCGACACCACGGATGACCGCGTGGTGCCCCTCGGTGCGGATGTCGGCGCCCATGCGGTTGAGCTCGTCGACGAACATGAACCGGCTCTCGAACACGTTCTCGGTCACGATCGACGTACCGTCCGCCGCGGCGAGCATCGCCATCATCTGCGGCTGGAGATCCGTCGGGAAGCCCGGATACGGCAGCGTCACGAGATCCACGGGCCGTGCGCGGCCGTCGAGCGCGACCTCGATGCCGTCGTCCCGCACGTCGACCGTCGCACCGGCCTCCCCGAGCTTGTCGAGGACGAGGTCCATGTGATCGGCTCGCGCCCCCTCGAGGAGCACGCGCCCTCCCGTCGCGCACGCCGCGATCGCATACGTCCCGGCCTCGATCCGGTCGGGGATGACGGCATGCTCGATCGCCGCGAACGAATCGACGCCCTCGATCTCGATCGTCGGCGTGCCGACGCCGTCGATCCGCGCCCCCATCTCCGTCAGGAAGTTCGCGAGATCGCCCAGCTCCGGCTCGCGGGCGGCGTTCTCGATCACGGTCGTGCCGCGCGCGGCGACGGCGGCCATGAGGACGTTCTCGGTCGCGCCGACGCTCGGGAAGTCGAGCGAGATGATCGCGCCGTGGAGCCCGTCGGTGCGCCCCTCGAGGAACCCGTGCTGCTGGTCGAACGTCGCGCCCATCTTCTGCAGGCCCTTCAGGTGCAGATCGATCTTCCGCGATCCGATGTTGCAGCCACCCGGCATCGCGACCCGCGCCCTGCCGCACCGCGCGAGCAGCGGGCCGAGGACGAGGATCGAGGCGCGCATCCGGCTGACGAGCTCGTAGGGCGCCTCCACCGATCGGAGCCCCGTCGCGTCGACCGACACCGTGGACTCGTCCCACGCCACCGACTCGCCGAGGTGCTCGAGCACGTCCGCCATCGTCAGGCAGTCCTGGATCCTCGGCACGTTGCGTAGCGTCGTCCGCCCGGGAGCCAGCAGCGCCGCCGCCATAAGCTTCAGCGCCGAGTTCTTGGCGCCCGAGACGCGCACGCGCCCGCCGAGCGGCCGTCCGCCGGTCACGATCAGACGATCCACGGCGGCGATGGTACTCCCGGCGACGTCCGCCACAGCGCTGGAACGACCCCCAATCATCCGCGTGGGCGCGTCAGCGATCGGCGATCGCCGCTCGGGCGGACGCGCGGGCGAGCTCGGCCCGGGCGGCGTCGTCGTCCGTCTCCTCCGCGCGCTGCCGCGCGGCCTCGAGGCGCGCCTGCACGGACGGCGCGTCGAGCTCGGAGGCGAGGTCGGCGGACGTGGCGAGCACGTCGACGCGCGTCATTCCGTCGTCGGTGGTGACGTGCAGGAATCCGCCGTCGACCACCGCGACCCGCTCCGTTCCCTCGGTGATCATCCGGAGCGACCCCACCGCCAGTCGGATGAGGAGCGGCGCGTGCCCGGCCAGGATCCCGACCTCGCCGTCGACGCCGCGCGCGACGACCATGTCGGCCTGTCCCGACCAGAGCTCTCGCTCGGGCGTGACGAGGTGGACCTCGACGGTCACCGCTACGCCGCCGCGCCCTCGAGCCGCTTGGCCTGCTCGACGGCCTCGTCGATCCCGCCGACCAGCAGGAACGCCTGCTCGGGCAGGTGGTCGTACTCGCCGTCGCACAGCGCCTTGAACGAGGCGATCGTCTCGTCGATCGACACGTACTTGCCCGGGATGCCGGTGAACTGCTCCGCGACGAAGAACGGCTGCGACAGGAACCGCTGGATGCGACGAGCCCGCGCGACTATCACCTTGTCCTCCTCCGACAGCTCGTCGACGCCGAGGATGGCGATGATGTCCTGCAGGTCCTTGTTCCGCTGCAGGATCTCCTGCACGCGCAGCGCCACCGCATAGTGCTCGTCGCCGATGTACCGGGCGTCGAGGATGCGCGACGTCGAGTCGAGCGGATCGACCGCCGGATAGATGCCGAGCGCCGCGATGTCACGCGACAGGACCGTGCGGGCGTCGAGGTGCGCGAACGCAGCGTGCGGCGCCGGGTCGGTGATGTCGTCGGCCGGCACGTAGATCGCCTGCAGCGACGTGATCGAACGCCCCTTCGTCGAGGTGATCCGCTCCTGGAGCTCGCCCATCTCCTCGGCCAGCGTCGGCTGGTAGCCCACGGCGCTCGGCATCCGTCCGAGCAGCGTGGAGACCTCGGAGCCCGCCTGCGTGAACCGGAAGATGTTGTCGATGAACAGCAGCACGTCCTTGCGCTCGACGTCGCGGAAGTACTCGGCCATCGTGAGGGCCGACAGCGCGACGCGCAGACGCACGCCGGGCGGCTCGTCCATCTGCCCGAACACGAGCGCCGTGTTGTTGATGACACCGGACTCGGTCATCTCGATGAAGAGGTCGTTGCCCTCGCGCGTCCGCTCGCCGACGCCGGCGAAGACGGAGACGCCGCCGTGCTGCTGCGCCTGGCGGCGGATCATCTCCTGGATGATGACGGTCTTCCCGACACCGGCGCCGCCGAACATCCCGATCTTGCCGCCCTGGACGTACGGCTCGAGCAGGTCGATCACCTTGATGCCGGTCTCGAGCATCACGCTCTTCGGCTCGAGCTGATCGAACGGCGGCGGATCGCGGTGGATCGGCCAGCGCTCGGTGACCTGGATCTGGTCCGCGGGCACGTCGAGCGGATCGCCGAGGACGTTGTACACGTGCCCGAGGACCCCCTCGCCGACCGGGACCGTGATCGGCCCGCCCGTGTTCTCGACCGGCGCCCCGCGGACGAGGCCGTCGGTCGGCCGCAGCGCGACCGTCCGGACCTGACCATCGCCGATGTGCTGGGAGACCTCGCACGTGATCTCGCGCGTCTCGCCGTCGAGCGTCACGGCGACGCGGAGCGCCGAGTTGATCTCGGGCATCGCGTCGGGCGGGAACTCGACGTCGACCACCGGACCGATGACGCGGACGACGCGGCCGTTGGTTGTCTTCTTGTCAGCCATCGCTCACTCCCTCGCCGTCGACGCGGCGAGCGCCTCCGCCCCGCCGACGATCTCCATGATCTCGGTGGTGATCTCCGCCTGCCGCGCCTGGTTGGCCTCGCGCGTCAGCACCTTCATCAGCTCCTCCGCATTGTCGGTCGCCGCCGCCATGGCGCGTTGCCGCGCCGCGTTCTCCGAGGCCGCGGACTCGAGCATCGCGAAGTACACCTCCGTGATGACGTACTGCGGCAGCAGCTCGTCCAGGATCGCCGCCGGCGACGGCTCGAAGATGTACTCGGGATGCGGCCGACCGAGCTCGCCTGTCACGACCTCGTCGGACGCGATGGGCAGCAGCCGCTTCGTCGTCGCGCGGAACGTGAACGCCGAGCGGAAGTCGGTGTAGACGGCGTGGAGCTCGTCGATCGCGCGGTCGCGGAAGTCCGCGATCAGTCGGCGACCGACCTCCTCGGCGGCGGAGTACGGCGGCACCTCGGAGAACCCGGTCCACTCCGCCGTCATCGGCGTCCCGCGGAACCGGAAGTACGACACCGCCTTCTTCCCCGTCACATACAGGCGGACGTCGCCGGCCGTCGACTGGCGCAGCCGGCGCATCGTCTGCTCGGCGAGCCGAAGCACGTTGGAGCTGTAGGCGCCCGCGAGGCCGCGATCGGCCGTCACGACGAGGAGCCCGGCGTGCTCGGGCTGCGGACGGTCCTCGAGCAACGGGTGCGCGAGCGGACCCGTCTGCCGGGCGACGTCCTCCATCGCGCGCGTCAGCAGCTCGGCGTACGGTCGCGCGGCCTCGACCCGCGCCTGCGCCTTGACGATGCGCGACGCGGCGATGAGCTCCATCGCCCGGGTGATCTTCATCGTCGACTGGACCGAGCGGATCCGCCGACGGACGACGCGGAGCCTGGCGCCCACGGCTATCCGGGCGGCGGCGGCGCGTCGGCGTCGCTCGCCGGACCGGCCGTCTCCTCGAACTCGCGCCGACGCTCGGACGGCGACTTGGTCTCGGCGCGCTCGTGGTCCCGCTCGACGGAGGACATCCTGTCCCAGCCGACGTCGGGGCGAACCTCGTCGGGCGCGGTTCCCCGCCCCGCGGCGACCTCGCTGCCCGACGATGCATCGGACGGCGCGAAGGCGTTGGAGAACGTGTCGATCGCCTGCTTGAGCGCCGTCTCGGCCTCGTCGGACAACGCGCCGGTTTCGCGGATCGACGTCAGCACGTCGGGATGGCGCGTCTCGAGGTAGGCGGTGAAGTCGTCGACGAACCGCTTGGCGTCCTCGACGGGAAAGCGGTCGAGGTAGCCCCCGGTCGCGACGTAGATGTGGACGACCTGACGCTCGACCGGCACCGGCTGGTACTGCGGCTGCTTGAGGATCTCGACGACGCGCGCGCCGCGGGCCAGCTGCTGCTGCGACGCCTTGTCGAGCTCCGACCCGAACTGCGCGAACGCCTCGAGCGCGCGGTACTGCGCGAGGTCGATCCGCAGGCGGCCCGCGACGTTCTTCATCGCCTTGATCTGCGCGTTGCCGCCGACGCGGGACACCGAGATGCCGACGTTGATCGCCGGCCGGACGCCGGCGTAGAAGAGGTCCGGCTCGAGGTAGATCTGGCCGTCGGTGATCGAGATGACGTTGGTCGGGATGTACGCCGACACGTCGTTGCCTTTGGTCTCGATGATCGGCAGCGCCGTGAGCGAGCCGGCGCCGAGCTCGTCGGACAGCTTCGCCGCGCGCTCGAGCAGCCGGGAGTGGAGGTAGAAGACGTCGCCGGGGAACGCCTCGCGGCCCGGCGGCCGGCGGAGCAGCAGCGACAGCGTCCGGTACGCGTCGGCCTGCTTCGACAGGTCGTCGTACACGACCAGCGCGTGCTGCCCGCTGTACATCCAGTGGGCGCCGATCGCCGCACCGGCGTACGGCGCGATGTACTGGAACGGCGGCGGCGCGGACGCCGGCGCGTCGACGATCACCGTGTAGTCGAGCGCGCCGTGGTCGCGCAGCGTCTCTTCGACCTCGCGGACGGTCGAGTCCTTCTGCCCGACGGCGACGTAGATGCACCGAACCTGCTTCTTCGGGTCGCCGCTCGCCCAGTTGTCGCGCTGCGCGATGATCGCGTCGATCGCGATGGCGGTCTTGCCCGTCTGCCGGTCGCCGATGATCAGCTCGCGCTGCCCGCGCCCGATCGGCGTCATGGCGTCGATCGCGGTGATACCGGTCTGGAGCGGCTCCTTCACGCCCTGCCGAGCGACGACGGACGGCGCCTGCACCTCGAGCGCGCGCGTCTCGGTCGCCGCGACGGCGCCCTTCTCGTCGATCGGGCGGCCGAGCGCATCGACGACGCGGCCGAGGAACGCGTCGCCGACCGGGATCGACAGGATCCGTCCCGTCTGCTTGACGAGGTCGCCCTCCTGGATGTCCGATGCGTCGCCGAGGACGACGCATCCGATCTCGTCCTCGTCGAGGTTCAGCGCCAAGCCGAGCACGCCGCTCGGAAACTCGAGCAGCTCGTTGGCCATCGCGCCCGGAAGCCCCTTCACCCGCGCGATGCCGTCGCCGGCCTCGACGACGCGGCCGACCTGCTCGCGCTCGAGCGACGGCGAGTAGCTCTCGACGTTCCGGCGGAGCGCGTCGGCGATCCGCTTCGAATCGAAGCCTTCCGTGATGTCTACAGCCATTGAGCGGCTCCCATCGTTCGCGTACGTTCCGGGACGTCCGTCGGCACCCTCATTGGGCCGTTGCCAGACGATCGCGCGCATCGTCGAGCCGCGTGCGGACGCTTCCGTCGAAGATCTCGTCGCCGATGCGGGCGACCAGACCGCCGATCACCGTCGGATCGACGACCACCTTGACCTCCACCGTACGACCGCTCGCCCGCGACAGCGCCTCGGCCAGGCGGCCCCGTTGCGCCGCATCGACGGGGACGGCGGATCGAACCTCGGCGACCACGTGCTGACGCCGTTCCGCAGCGAGGTCGGCGAGCGCCGCGAGGATCGCGGGCAACTCGCGGGCTCGACCCTGCTCCACGATGAAGTCGACCGTGTTCACCACGTTCGGGTTGGCGCGCTCGCCGAGCAGATCCGACACGAGCGCGCGCTTGTTCTCGACGGGAAGCGCCGGGTCGACGAGCGCCTCGTAGACCCGGCCCTCGCGCTCGAGTGCCTTGCCGAACGCGTACAGCTGATCGACGGTCGCGTCGACCTCGCCCTCGGCCTCCGCGACCGACAGCAGGGCCTCCGCGTATCCGCGCACGACGCCGTCCCGGTCCGCCACGATGCCGCTCTACCCCTGCGCCTTGCCGTTGCCGGACGCGGCGACCTGATCGATGTACTCGTCGATCAACCGCTGGTGGGCGCTCTGATCGAGGGACTCCTCGACGACGCGGCCCGCGAGATCGACCGCGATCGAGGCGACCTGCTGCCGCAATTCCTGGAACACGCGGTCGCGCTCGAGGCGGATCTCGTCCTGTGCACGCGCGACCGTCGCCTGCGCCTCCTGCTCGGCGCGCGCCTGGATGTCGCGCCGCAGCTGCTCGGCCGTCCGGCGACCCTCCTCGATGATGCGGTTGGACTCCTCGCGCGCGTTGGCCAGCTGCTCGCGGTACCGGGCGAGCTCCTCGTCCGCCGTTCGGCGGGCCTCCTCGGCCTGCTCGAGGTTGCCCTGGATCCGCGCCGTGCGCTCGGCGAGCATCTTGTTCATCGCGGGAAACACGAACCGCCACAAGACGAGGAACACGAGCGCGAACGCGAGCGCCCCGACGATCAGCTCGACCGTCTCGGGGATGAGCGGGTTCGGCGCCTCCTCCGCTGCCAGAACGAAGACCATCGACGACCGCCTAGCCGATCACGAACGCGAGGACGAAGCCGAACAGGGCGAGCGCCTCGACGAACGCGATGCCGAGGAACATCGTGGTCCGGACGAGGCCGGCCGCCTCGGGCTGCCGCGCCATCGCCTCGACCGACTTGCCGACGAGGAAGCCGATGCCGATGCCGGGTCCGATCGCGGCCAGGCCGTACACGAGCCCCTTGCCGATCGCGCCGACGTCGCCGCTGACGGCGGCCAGGACCCCAACCAGGTTCAACATCCGAGCTCCTCCTTAGTGCTCCGCGTGCATCGCGCCGCCGATGTAGACGGCGGTCAGGATCGTGAAGATGTAGGCCTGCAGCACCGCGACGAGCAGCTCGAACGCGGTGAGGAACACCGTGAGCGCGAACGCGAACGGCGAGAAGATCGCCGTCGCCGGCTTGAGCAGCAGGTAGACCGAGCCGAGGGCGAAGATCGTGAGGATCAGGTGCCCGGCGAACATGTTGCCGAGCAGACGGACGGACAGCGAGAACGGCCGGACGATGAACGTCGAGACGAACTCGATCGGCGTGACGAGCAGATACAGCGCCGCCGGCACGCCCGGCGGGAACAGCGTGCTGCGGAGATAGCCGCCGAGCCCCTGCGACCGGATGCCGACCACGTTGAAGCAGAGCCACACGACCATCGCGAGGAACGCCGGGATCGCGATGCGCGACGTCGCCGGGAAGTTGACGAACGGCAGGATCTCGAAGACGTTGCAGACGAAGATGAACATGAACATCGCCGTGAGGAACGGGACCCAGGCGAGGCCTTCTGCGCCCATCACTTCCATCACGATGCCGTTGCGGACGAAGTCGACCACGGTCTCCATCGCGTTCTGAAAGCCCCGCGGCACGACCTGTGGGTTCCGGAACGCGATGAGGAACAGTGCGATGACGATCAGCGCGGCCAGGACCATCAGTCCGGACGCGCGGTTGAAGCAGTTTTCTCCGTGCCCGACCAGACACGGCGTCTGGAAGATCTGCGGACCGATCTCGTTGTCGCCGAACCCACCCTGGTTGGGGCCGACGAAGGCGAGCAGTCCGGTGAGCATCTAGCCTTCCCTCGCCGCGAGCGCCTCGGCGGCGCGTACGGCCGCTGGATCCGCGGGGATCTGCAGGGTGCCGCCGAGCCCACCGAGCGCGAGCCGCGCCTCGAACACGAGCAGCGCGATCGTGCCGGGTACGACGGCGAGCGCGAACGCGACGGGCGAGAACCATGCGAGCGCATGCAACGCGAACAGCAGTCCGACGACGACCGCCATGCGCAGCACGAACCCGCCGAGCGCCACGCCCTGGACGAGCGCGATCGAGATCCTGGACGCCCACGCGAGCGACCATCCGTGGGCGGCGAAGTTGGCGACGACGATGACGACCCCGAGCGCGGCCGACGCCCCCGCACCGGGTCCCGCGACGAGCGTGCCGACCGCGAACGCGACGGCGGCCGCGACGATTCCGGGCGCGACGGCCCGCCGGATCATCTCGAGCTCAGGTCTGGTCGTTCCTGCCATACCTCAGATACACCAGGTAGATCGCGGTTCCCATCCCGACGACCATGCCGACGGGCATGAAGAGCCAGTGGAACCCGACGACTCGGTCGATCAGGTACCCGAGGCCGCCCCACGCGAGGAGCCCCGAGAACAGGGTTGCAAGGACAGACCACGCCTCGCCCGCACCCCTCCAGCCTTCCCCGCTTCCTCCGGCCATCGGGCGCGGGCAGTATAGCCAGCGCGTTTCCGGCCCGGCAACTTGCCGACCGGGGCATTTCCGCAGGTAGATGGCCAGATCAGCCGGAGCTTGTGAAAGATTTCACGAATCGGCGGCGCGTTCGACGAGGCTCGGTCGAGGTCCCCCGACCTCAGGCGCGACGCCGCTGGAACACGACGCTCAGCACGGCGGCGAGGATGCCGACCGCGAACAACGCCGTCCCGATCACGTTCACCTGCGGCGGCAGGCCGATGCGGGTCGCCCCGTAGACCCAGATCGGGAACGTCTGCACCTGCCCGGACACGAAGTTGGTGATGACGAAGTCGTCGAGCGACAGCACGAACGCCAGCAGGAACCCCGCCAGGATCCCCGGGGCGATCAGCGGCAGGGTCACCTTGAAGAACGCCGTCACCGGGCTCGCGAACAGGTCCTGCGCCGCGTCCTCGAGCGACCGGTCGAGCCCCTGCACGCGTGCTCGGACCGTGACGGCGACGAACGGGATGCTGAACCCGATGTGCGAGACGAGGATCGTCGGAAAGCCCAGATACAGGATGCTCGCGAGCGCGTGACCGACTACCGGGATCGTCTCGAGCTGTACGAACATCGACAGCAGCGACGAGCCGAGGACGATCTCGGGAACCGCGATCGCGAGGAAGATGACGAAGTTCGTGAGGCCCTTGCCGCGGAATACGTACCGCCCGAGCGCGAGGCCGACGAGCGTGCCGAGGATCGTGGCCACGATGGCCGATGTCGGCGCGATGATCAGCGAGTTACGGATCGCGGGCGTGAGTCCCGGAACGTTCAGCGCGTTCTTGTACCAGTCGAGCGTGAACCCCCAGAACTTCGGCGTCTGACGTTCGCCGGGGATGTCGTTGAACCCGAAGATAATCATCACGAACACCGGGCTGGTCAGATACAGGATCATCAGGAACGTGAAGACCGGCAGGATGAAGCGGGTCCACCGCTTGTGCGGCCGGTTGACGGGCGGGAGATCGCCTCGCGCCTCGGCCGGCGCCCGGTCGGCGACGACCGCGCTCACGCGCCCGCCGCCGCGGCCAGCGTCGCGTCCTCGGTTCCGAGGATGCGCGCGTAGATCGAGCCGAGTACCAGCATCAGCGCCATCAGCAGGACGGACATCGCCGCGGCGCCCGGATAGTTGTTCTGAACCAGGAACTGCGTCTGGATGATGTTGCCGATCATCGTGGTGTTCGGACCGCCGAGGACGTCCACGTTGACGTAGTCGCCCGTGGCCGGAACGAACGTCAGCAGGAACGCCGCGAAGACGCCCGGCAGCGACAGCGGCCACACCACGTGCCGGAACGCCTCCCAGCGGCTGGAGTACAGATCCTTGGCCGCCTCAACGAGGCGCTTGTCGATCCGCTCGAGCGCGACGTAGAGCGGGAGCGCCGTGAACGGGATGAAGTTGTACGTGATCCCCGCCACGACCGCGAACGGCGTGGCGAGCACGTGGAACCCCTTCGGGAGCAGCCCGATACTCTTGAGCGGCCCGAGGATCAGCCCGTTGTCCGCCAGCAGGAAGTTCCACTGGATCGTGCGGATCACGAACGAGACGAAGAACGGGATCAGGATCAGCAGGAGGAGCGACGACTTCCACCGGCCGCCGTAGAACGCGATCCAGTACGTCATCGGATACGCCAGCAGCAACGCGACGACGGTGACGATCACCGAGTACTCGACCGAGCGGACGAGGAACTTCGAATACTGATCGAGCCCGTCCGTGTAGTTCGAGAACGCCCACGTGAAGTGGAACCCGCCGGAGAAGATGCCGCCGCTCTGGAGCGAGGTGTAGACCAGGATGAACAACGGCAGCATGAGGAACAGGAACAGCCACAGCGCCCCGCCGGTCAGCAGGTAGTACCCGGTCGCCTGGCGCCGCGCGCTGAGGGCGTGCGTGCTCTCGCGCGGCGGCGGAGCCTGGCCGCGAACCGCGGTCGGTTCGGCCAGGCTCCGCTCGTGCGCGACGTCCGTCATCGAGCCCGGATCAGCCTTGCGAGATGGGCAGGAAGATGCTGTTCCACTCCTGCACCTCCTCGTCGGTCTTCAGCTGACGGCCGAACGACGTCTTGGACAGGAACTCGTCGTCCGGATACAGGTACGGGCTCTTCGCGGTGCCGAGCAGCTTGGTGGCGTAGCCCTTGTAGCCCTGATCCTCGGCCTTCTGTGCGTCCTTGAGGATGAGCTCTTTCGTCTGCGGCACCGGCGACATGTACAGCACCCACTCGGTCACCATCGTCGCGATGTCGGGCCGATAGTAGAAGTCCATGACCTTCATCGCGCCGACGGGGTTCGCGGCGCCGACGGGAATCAGCATGTTGTCGATCCATAGAAGCGCGCCGTCGTCGGGGAACACGAACTCGAGGTTGTCGTAGCCGCTCCACAGGGCGTTGTACAGGACGTCGCCGGACCAGGCCATCGTCGCGGATAGGTTCCCGCCCGTGAGGTCGTTGATGTACCCCTGCGTGTAGTACTGCCGCACCGTTCCGGAGTCGCGCTGCTTCGTCAGCCAGCTGGCGGCTTCCTTCCACTCGTCCGGACCGGACGTCGTCGGATCGATGCCGAGGTTGATCATGACGAAGTCCGGCATGTCGGCCTTGAGCATCCCGACCTGCCCCTGCCCGACGATGTCGGGATTGGCGAGGTCGTCGAGCTTGGTCACCTGACCGTTCACCAGGTCCTTGTTGACGCCGATGCCGGTGATACCCGACTGCCACGCCATCGAGTGCGCGTTGTTCGGGTCGAAGGGCGGGTTCTTCGCCCAGTCCGCGGCGTACTTGTCGAAGTTCGGATGCAGGGTCGGCTCGAGCGGATACACCCAGTTGTTCTGCGTGAGCGCCGTGAACTCGGTGCCGTTGGTGATGACGATGATGTCCCAGCCCGTCGCGTCGCCTGCCTGCAGCTGCGGCCGGAGCTTGCCGAAGAACTCCGCGTTGTCCTGGATCACGTCCTGGTAGTCGACGGTGATACCCGTCTCCTTCGTGAACTGACGCAGCGACGGGTAGTACACGTCGCCGTTCTTGTCCTTGGCCTTGTCCAGGTACAGCGGCCAGTTCGCGAACTCCACGGTATCGCTCGGCTCGCCGGCGAAGATCTTCGCCGGGTCCATCGACGACGAGGAGCCGGCGTCGCTGCCACCGCCGTTGTCGCCCGTCGTGCCGCCGTTCGTGCCGCATGCCGCCAGGATGGCTCCGAGGCTGAGCGCCGTCGCGCCGGTGCCCGCCCCCCTTAGCAGGCTGCGCCTCGTGAGCCGCTGACGCAGGATCTCCTGCATCCGTCCGGGCTCCACGAAGGAGCGATCGTCGCGCTCGGTCATTCGTCCTCCTCCTCCAGGGCGAGGCCCTCCTGGGGGAGCACCGCGAACGTGTGCTCCCGCTGCCACGACAGCCGCACCCGATCCCCGGGACGGGGCGCGGGCGCGGTGCCAAGGTTCTGAACCCACACGGTGAGCGGCGCGCCGAGCGGCCCCTCGACCTTGTACTGATGGCTGACGCCGATGTACGTCGACATCCGCAACAGGCCCGGAACGCTGTTCCAGCCCGACGGCGGCTCGGAGCCGTCGTCGGGCGCGATCGTGATCTTCTCCGGGCGAACGCCCACCCGGACCTGCGACCCGGCCGGAAACGCGGCACGGTCGGTCGGGAGCGTGACGGTCGAGCCGCCGGAGAGCAGGACGGTCGTCTGGCCGTCCTGCCGCTCCTTGAGTTCGCCGTCGAGCAGGTTCGACGCGCCGAGGAACCCGGCGACGAACTCGGTCTCGGGATACTCGTACACGGTCTCGGGCGGCCCCAGCTGCTCGATGTGCCCGTGACGCATCACGGCCAGACGGTTGGACATCGTCATGGCCTCCTCCTGGTCGTGCGTCACGTAGATGAACGTGATGCCGACCTCCTGCTGGATGCGCTTGAGCTCCAGCTGCATCTGCTTCCGCAGCTTCAGGTCGAGCGCGCCGAGCGGCTCGTCGAGCAAGAGCACCTTCGGCCGGTTGACGAGCGCGCGCGCCAGCGCGACGCGCTGCTGCTGCCCGCCCGACATCTGTCCCGGCTTCCGCCGCTCGAACCCGACGAGGTCGACGAGGTCGAGCGCCTCCTTGACGCGGCGCTCGATCTCCCCCTTGCCGACCTTCTGCCGGCGCATCCCGAACGCCACGTTCTCGTAGACGTCCAGGTGCGGGAACAAGGCGTAGGACTGGAACACCGTGTTGACGTCGCGTTTGTACGGCGGCAGGTCGGTCACGTCGCGTCCGCCGAGGTAGATCGTGCCCCGCGTCGGCTCCTCGAACCCGCCGATCATCCGAAGCGTCGTGGTCTTTCCGCAGCCCGATGGCCCGAGCATGCTGAAGAACTCGTTCTCGTTGATGTCGAGGGACAGATCGTCCACGGCGACCGTCTCTCCGAAGTCCTTCGTGACCCGCTCGAGGCGGACGTCGACGTCCGGCACGCTGCTCCCTTCGGACCCGTTTCCGAACGCTGAACGGCGTTCAGGAGGCCAGATTATGACCTAGGGGACGGCGCATCATCACCCTCGGCGCGGCCGAGCACGACCGCCCGTTGCGCTGAGCGCCCCCACCGGAGTTGTACGAACCGGACAAGCCCCGCGGATGCATCCGTGCCAACGGGTGGGTGGGTTCGGCTCACACCGTGTCCGAGACGGCCGGAGGACTGGCCGAGCCGCCCGGCGCGCCGCCGTGACCGTTCGAGGAGACGTCGGCGGGCGCGAGCGGCTGGGCGCGGTCGCTTCCCCGGGGCGATCGGTCGCGGACGAGTCGCGGCAGCACCGCCGCGAGCACGACCGCGAGGGCGACCACGGACAGCACCGGCGTCCGTCCGTCGATGAAGGCGAGCGCGAGGACGCACGCGGAGATCAGCGCGCTCCACGCGTACATCAGGAAGACCGCCTGTCGGTGCGAGCGACCGATATCCAGCAGCCGGTGATGGATGTGCTGCTTGTCCGCGTGGCCGATGCCGACGCCCCGCCGCACACGCCGCGCGATCGCGAGCAACACGTCGAGGAAGGGGACCGCCAGGACCAGCAGCGCCACGAGGACGGGGATCGCGAAGACCGCGAAATCGCCCGCCCGCGGCTGGGACATGTTCTGCCCGACGCCCGAGATCGTCGCCGCCGCCAGCAGCATGCCGAGCACACCCGCTCCCGTGTCGCCCATGAAGATCTTCGCGGGGTGGAAGTTCCACGGCAGGAAGCCGATCGCGGCGCCCGCCACGACGGCCGAGAGCAGCGAAGCGGTCTCGACGCCGGTCCCCCCGCCCGGTGAGGCCTCGTGCTGCATGTACACGAAGAACGCGATCGCCGCGATCGCCACCATCCCCGCCGCGAGGCCGTCGAGGCCGTCGATCAGATTGACGGCGTTGATCATCGCGACGGCCCAGAGCACGGTGAGCGGCACGGCGAGATCCGGCGTGAGGACGAGGAGGCCCCAGTTCGGGATCGGCGCGTAGAAGTAGAGCAGCTGCACCCCGAGCAGAACCAGGATGCCGGCCGACAGGATCTGCCCGGCGAGCTTTCCGAGCGGCGACACGCCGCGGACGTCGTCGATCACGCCGACGAGCACAATGACGAACGCGGCCGCGAGCGCGGCGTCCTGATCCGAGCTCGCCTCGTGGATCCCGCGGAGCGCCGGAACGACGCGCGAGACCGCGATCGCCGCCACGACGCCGGCGAAGATCGCGAGGCCGCCCACCGTCGGCGTCGGCTTCGGATGCACCTTGCGGTCGGAAGGGCGGTCGATCCAGCCGAGCCGCAACGACAACGCCCGCACGAGCGGCGTGACGAGAAAGGTGACGGCGGCGCTGACGGCGAAGACGACGAGATAGGCAAGCACTCGCGCAGATGGTACCCCGGGGCTCGTGCGATCCGGAGCCGCCCGGGCTGACCCCGGGCCGCCGACGGACCGGCGCCCGGACGCCGCTACGACGGATACACGGGGAAGCGCGCCATCAGCTCGGCGACGCGAGCCCGGCACGCGGACTTCGCCTCGGCGTCGCCGCCGGCCCGGATCGCCTCCCCGATGACGGCCGCGACCTCCTTCATCTCCGCCTCGTCCATCCCGGCCGTCGCGACCGCCGGCGTGCCGACGCGGATCCCCGACGGATCCATCGGCGGCATCGGGTCGAACGGGATGGCGTTCTTGTTGAGCGCGATCCCGACCTCGTCGCAGACCGCCTCGACCGCCTTGCCGCCCACGCCGAGCGGACGCACGTCGGCCAGGACGAGATGCGAGTCGGTCCCACCGGAGATCGGCCGGATGCCCTCGTCCTGGAGTCCGGCCGCCAAAGCCCGCGCGGTGCGGACGACGCGCGCCGCGTACTCGGCGAACGAGGGGTCCATCGCCTCCTTGAACGCGACGGCCTTGCCCGCGATGACGTGCTCGAGCGGCCCTCCCTGCATCATCGGGAACACCGCCTTGTCGATCGCCGCGGCGTGCTCCTGGCGACAGACGATGGCGGCGCCCCGCGGACCCCGCAGCGTCTTGTGCGTCGTGAACGTCACGACGTCCGCGAACGGCGTCGGGTTCGGATACGCACCGCCGGCGGACAGCCCGATGAAGTGGGAGGCGTCGACCCACAGGATCGCGCCGACCTCGTCGGCGATCGACCGGAACGCCGCGAAGTCGATCCATCGCGGATAAGCGGTGTACCCGGCGAGCACGATCCTCGGCCGGTGCTCGAGCGCGAGGTCCCGCACGCGGTCCATGTCCAGGACCTCGGTGTCGCGGTCGACCTCGTACGGCACGAACCGGAACCACTTCCCGGAGACGTTGACCGGCGAGCCGTGCGTCAGATGGCCGCCGTGCGCGAGCGACATCCCGAGCACCGAGTCGTCGGACCGCGGATCCAGAAACGCGCCGAACACCGCGAGGTTCGCCATCGCGCCGGCGTGCGGCTGCACGTTCGCGTGCTCGCCGCCGAGCAGCTCCTTCGCCCGCTCGATCGCCAACCGCTCGACGACGTCGACCCACTCGCATCCGCCGTAGTACCGACGCCCCGGATAGCCCTCCGCGTACTTGTTGGTCATCGTCGAGGCGACCGCCGCGAGCACCGCCGGGCTCGTGTAGTTCTCCGACGCGATCAACCGGAGCGTCGTCCGCTCGCGGTGGACCTCGTTGGTCAAGGCCTCGGCGACCTCGGGGTCGGTGTCGGCGAGCGCGTTCCAGTCGGCGACGAACCCGTTCATGCGTCCCCCCGTTCGATCGCGGCGATGCGCTCGACGCGGCGTGCGTGTCGGCCGCCATCGAACGGCGTGTCGAGCCACAGCGTGACGATCTCGTGCGCGAGCCCGGGCGCGACGATCCGTCCGCCCATCGTCAGGACGTTCGCGTCGTTGTGCGCGCGCGACAGCCTGGCGGTGTACAGGTCGTGACAGAGCGCCGCGCGCACGCCCGCGATCTTGTTCGCGGTGATCTGCTCGCCCTGCCCCGAGCCGCCGAGCAGGACTCCTCGATCGGCGTCGCCGGCCGACACGATCCTGGCTCCGCGAGCGCAGATGTCCGGATAGTCGACGGGCTCCTCGGAGTTGGTGCCGATGTCGATCACGTCGTGGCCGGATCGCTCGAGGAACACGCGAAGATCCTCCTTCAGGAGGAAGCCCGCGTGGTCCGAGCCGAGCACGACGCGCACGCGCCTACTCCCCCTCCGCGCCGGCCGCGGCGCGCGGACGCTCGATCCCGGTGAGCGCCGCGGCGAGCCGCTCGCTCCACTCGTCGAGCTCCCACGCGACGGCGCGATAGCTCTCGAACGGCATGCCGAGCGGATCGACGACGTCCTCGTCGTTCGCGTTGCCGACGTATCCCGACCGGCGCAGCGCCTCGGCGCGTGCGACCGCCTCGCCCAGATCGAACGCGCCGCCGGCCCCCGGTCTCTGCTCCAACAGACGAACGAGCTCTTTCAGCGTGAACGTCTTCGACGCGGCCGACCGAACCGCGTTGGCGACCTCGCTCCGGTGCTCGGCCGCCATCGTGACGACGACGTCCGCGTCCTCGATCAGTCGCGTGCCGAGCCGCGTCACGACATGTCCCGAGATGTCGGCGCCACGCTCGGCGGCCGCCCGGACCGACTCGTCCATCGCGGGAACGCCGGGGCGCCCGATCACGCCGGCCGACGTCACGGCGGGGGCCTCGCCCCCGAGCCGGCTGCGGAGCGCGCGCCGCAGGAATGCCTCGGCCATGGGAGACCGGCAGATGTTGCCGGTGCACACGACGAGGATGCGGCCCATGGGATCGACGAAGTCTAACAATCGACTTCGTCGCGACGGGTGGCCCAGTCGAGCGTCCAACCGAACGTCACGGAACCTTGACGCAGGATCCGGGCGTCGCCGGTCAGGTCGACGACCGTCGATGCGAGTCCCGCGAGCGGCTCGGGATCGCACAGGTAGACGTCGACGGCGTCGCCGAAGGTCGAGTGCAGCTCCTCGCACGTCGCCGGCGTCGGGTGCCCGGACCGATTGGCGCTCGTGACGGCGAGCGGGCCGGTCCGCGCCAACAGCGCGAGCGTCGCGGCGTGGTCGGGCATCCGGACGCCGATCGTGTCGGGATCCCCGCCGAGGTCCCACGCGCGGCTGGGATCGCACCTCCGCACCACGATCGTGAGCGCACCCGGCCAGTGCGCCGCGGCGAGATCGCGCGCGCGCCGATCGAACGCGGCGATGCGTTCGGCCTCCTCGCGCGATGGAACGAGCACCGGCAGCTCGAGCGCGCGCGGACGGCCCTTGGCCTCGAACAGCGCCGCGGTCGCACGCGGATCGTCCGGTCGCGCGCCGATCCCGTACACGGTGTCCGTCGCCATGACGACGAGCGCGCCGTCGCGGATCGCCGCCGCGGCGTCCTCGATCGGATCGCTCACGGTCGCCGCGCGACGACGACGCGATCGCGTCCGGCGAGATCCGGCCGGACCTCGACGTCGGCGTATCCGTCGCCGAGCGCGTCGCGGACGTCGTCGGCCTGCGAGGCGCCGATCTCGACGGCCAGCACCCCACCGTCGCGCAGCCATCGGGCCGCGTCCTCGGCGAGCGCGCGGTACACCTCGACGCCGCCGACGAGCGCCGTCTCCGGATCGGCACGAACCTCGATGGGAAGATCCAGGTACTCCTGCGGCGAGACGTACGGCGGATTGCTGACGACGAGATCGACCCAGCCACGCAGCTCGGCGGGAAGCGGTTCGAGCAGGTCGCCCTCCATGACCGTCACGCCGAGACCGAGGCGCGTGGCGTTCGCGCGAGCCAGCTCGACGGCCTCGGGCGAGGTGTCCGTCGCGAACACCCGTGCGCCGGGCCGCTCGTCCTTGATCGACAGACCGATCGCGCCGGTACCGGTTCCGACGTCGACGACGACGGGGTCCTCGAGCGGACCAAGCCGCTCGAGCGCGGCCTCGACGAGGATCTCCGTTTCCGGCCGCGGGATGAACACGCCCGGTTTGACCTCCAGCGAGATCCGCCGGAACGCCTGTTCACCCGTCAGGTGCTGGAGCGGCGTCCCGGCGCAGCGCTGGCACAGCGCTCGGCCGAACATCCGCGCCTCCCGTGCGTCGAGCCCGTCCGCGCGCGAGTAGAGGCCCGCGCGATCGGTCCGTAGGACGAGCATCATCAGCGCCTCGGCCGTCTCGCGCGGACTCGCAACGTCGTGCCGCTCCAGGTAGTCGGCGGCGCGCGCCACGACCTCGGCGGGTCGCATCAGCGCGCCTCCTCGCCCGAGAGCTGCTCGGCGCGTTCGGCCGCGAGAAGCGCGTCGACGAACGGATCGATGTCGCCCGCGAGCACGTTCTGCAGCTGATGGAGCGTGACCTTGACGCGATGGTCCGTCACGCGGTTCTCCGGAAAGTTGTAGGTCCGGATCTTCTCGGCCCGCTCGCCCGTGCCGACCTGCGAGCGCCGGGCGGCCGCCTCCTTGGCCGCCGCCTCCTCCTGCGCGAGCTGCAGCAGCCGGGCGCGCAGGTACCGCATCGCCTTCTCGCGGTTCTGGAGCTGCGATCGCTCCTCCTGCGACCCGACCACGATGCCCGTCGGCTTGTGCGTGATGCGCACGGCCGAGTCGGTGGTGTTGACGGATTGGCCACCCGGACCGGAGGAGCGGAAGACGTCGATCTCGAGGTCCTCCGGTCGGATCTCGATCTCCACGTCCTCGGCCTCGGGAAGGACCGCCACCGTGGCGGTCGACGTGTGGATCCGCCCCTGCGACTCGGTGACCGGAACCCGCTGGACGCGGTGCACCCCGGACTCGTGCTTCAGTCGCGAGTACGCGCCCTTGCCGCGCACCTCGAGGACGACCTCCTTGAATCCGCCGAGATCCGACGGCGACGCGCTCAGGACCTCCGTCTTGTAGCGGCGCCGCTCCGCGTAGTGGCGATACATCTCGAGGACCTCGCCGGCCCACAGCGCCGCCTCCTGACCTCCGGCGCCTCCGCGGATCTCGACGACGACGTCCTTGTCGTCGTTCGGATCCTTCGGAACGAGCAGCGCCTCGAGCCGATGGCGGAGCTCCTCGACGCGGGCCCCTGCGGCGTCGGCCTCCTCGCGGAGGAACGCCGCCATCTCGGGATCCGACTCGTCCTTCGCGAGTGCGGCTGCCTCGTCGGCCTGCCGAACCACGTCCCTGTACTCGCGATACGGCCCGACGACGTCTCCGAGCTCCGCCAGATCCTTTCCGAGGCGCCGCATCCGGTCCGGATCGACGGCCACCTCCGGAGAGGACATCTCGGCCGACAGCTCGTCGTATCGTCGCTCGAGCTCGTCCAGGCGCTGGGAGACGTCCATGCCTGGATTATCCGCGACACGCCTCGCCGACGGCTGCGTGCGCGCGGGACGGCCGGAGTCGCGGGATCAGTCGGGCTCGGGCAGATCCTGCTCGTCCAGGTCGAGGGAGGGGATCTCGGGGATGCGAAGATCGTCCGGGTCGGCGGAGCTCCACAGCTCCTCGACGCTCATCGCCGCGTCACCGAGCTCGATGATCGTCGTCGTCGTGTCGAGCGGCGGCTGGGACGACGGCTGCTCGGTCGCGCCCGCCGCGAGGTCCTCCTGAGACATCGAGGCGCCGGCGTCGTCCGCGGCGGTTGGATCGCCCGCCGCGACGTCGGCCGCGGCCGCCTCGAGCGACGCGAGCAGCGCCGCCTCGTCCTCGGGCCGCTCGATCGCGGCCTCGAGCTCGTGAGCGACTCCGACCAGTCGCTCCTGCATGGCCGCGAGCTGCTCGACCAGCGCGTCCCGCCGCGTCGCCAGCCCGGAGATCGTGCGGTCAGCGCGCGACCGCGCCTCGCGCAGCGCTCGCTCCGCCTCTTCACGCGCCTGTTCGGCGCGCGATTGGGCGTCCAACCGGATGCGATCCGCGTCCGCGCGCGCCTCGCGCAACAGCCGGTCGGCCTCGTCCCTGGCCTCGCGACGGATCCGATCGGTCTCGCGGTCGGTCGTCCGCAGCACCTCGGCGTACCGATCCGCGAGCTGCTGGTACGGGTCCTTCCGCGGTTCCGACTGCGCGCGTTCGGCGGCACCGGCCTGCAGCTGCGCGCTCCGGAGAAGCGTCTCCATCTGATCGACCTGCGTCGCGAGCTGGTCCAGATAGTCGCGGACCTGCTCGACGTCGTAGCCGCGACGGGTCGTCACGAACTCGCGCCGGCGGATCTGCTCGGGCGTGACGAGGACCGGAAGGTCCAACTCCGTCGAGGACATCGGCAGCCTCCTGGATCGGGGGAACGTGCGAAACCGGGAACCGCCCCTGCAATGGTAGGGACGTCGCCGCCCGATGCAACGACATCCGACGGCTTCTGCCGCGGGATCAGGCCTGCGCCGGGTGCTGGGACGTGTCCGTCTCGGCGCGGAGCACCTCGTTGAACGAGGCGATCGCGACCTGGATCTGCGAGCGATCCGGCGGTTGCGTGGTGATCTTCTGCAGCCACAGTCCCGGCGCCATCAACGCGCGCATGACGGCAGAGTCCTCGAATCGCGCGCCCAGCCGGAGCAGCTCGTACGCGATGCCCGCGATGACGGGGATGGCGATGACGCGCGAGGCGATCCGCCACCAGATGCCGGGGTTTCCGAACAACGCGAAGATCAGGATCGTCAGGATCATGACGATCAACAGGAAGTTGGTGCCGCACCGGACGTGCAACGTCGAGTATCGGTCGACCACCTCGGGAACCAGCGGCTCGTCGTGCTCGTAGGCGGCGATCGTCTTGTGCTCGGCACCGTGATACTGGAACACGCGCTTGATCTCCTTGGTGCGGCCGATCAACGCGAGGTACGCGAGGAACAACGCGACGCGGAAGACGCCCTCGAGCACGTTGACGAGGACGCTCGAGCCCAGGTGCGCACCCACCCACCGGAACGCGATCGCCGGCGCCACGATGAACACGCCGATGAAGACGGCGAAGGCGACGACCATCGACAGCGCCATCTGTCGCGACGAGAGCTGAACCTCCTCGGGCGATGCCTCGGCGGCCGAGGTCGACAGCGCGCGCATGCCGATCGAGATCGCCTGACCGAGCG